>JAMOQG010000026.1 GCA_027064135.1 Peptostreptococcaceae bacterium
AAAAGATATGGGAAATCACTAGCAAATAAAGCACCAGCCATGATACTAAGCATAATAGAAAGAAAATTAAAATATAATAACCAAGAACTAATAAAAATAAACACAAGAGAAGTAAAAGCTAGTCAATACAGCCATATAGAAGACGAAAATCAAAAGAAACCACTATCAGAAAGATGGAAAATAATAGGTGATAATAAAATACAAAGAGATTTATATAGCGCATATATAATAAAAAATGTAAACATAGAAGACAGAAAAACAATAAACAGAGAAAAAATGATAGAAGAATTTGAAAACTTTAACAAATTACACAAAAAAGAAATAGAAAGATTAGAAAACTTAAAAAAAAGGAAACATAAATTAATAAGCAGTTTTGGAATATAGAAACAATAAACAAGAAAAAAACAACAAAAAAAGGTTTTGAATTGAGCCTTAAACTATCGCTAATGTATTCAAAAGAATACTTGGTAGTGAAATTCTAATGGTATTTAAGCGAGTTCATATATGTTGTAACTTAATGGTTTTAATTAAGTGAGAGTATTTGAGAAACTTAATGAAGTTAGAACCACGTGATTTCAATCGTGTGAGATTCAGACAAGAAGTCCTTTTGTAACAAGTGGAATGAAAGAAGATGAAATGATGTTAATTGCTCAAATAATTCACGAAGCAATTGAAGGTGAAATAGAAAAAGAAAATTTAATTAATAGAGTTAAAGAATTAAGTAAAAAATTTTCTCTTTAATTTTAAAGCATCTTTTCATTTAAAATGCTTTTTTACTTGAATGAAAATATGACAAATTATTATATTACTGTAAATTTCAGGAAAGTGGTTGCATAAGTCACATGTTTTTAAATATTACTATAGTATAATTTATCGATAGTTAGTTGTAGCCGAAAAGTAGTTATTTTAAGGAGGAGATATGCAGTTTATATATATTTTAACTGTAGTTTCAGTTATTTTATCATTTTTAGTTGATTCTAAAAAAACTAAAAGAGCATTTAAAATTGGTGTTAAAAAACTGTGGAAGATTACACCACCATTTGTTTCAATTATTGTAGCGATATCAATTGTTTTATATTTGATTCCTAACGATTTAATTGTTAGATATCTCGGAGGAACAAAATCTTATTTGTCAATTTTGATGGCATTAACAATCGGGTCTGTTACTGTTATGCCAGGACCTGTGGTATATCCGCTTTGTAAAATACTTCTTTCACAAGGAGTTTCTTATAGTGTAATAGCAGCATTTTCAACATCATTAATGATGGTAGGAGTTGTGACTTTTCCAGTTGAAAGTGCATATTTTGGAAAGAAATTTGCGTTTTTAAGAAATGCTATAAGTTTGATAATGGCATTTATTGTAGCGATAGTTTTCGCATTTGTTAGTGGGTGGTTATAATGGATAAAATAAAACAAATTTCAGTAAAAACTGTTATGTTTATACTGTTTTTAATATTTTTAGTAGCATCAACATTAATTGATTTTAATCCTGGAGTTATAATAAGTAAGAATTTTACATCATTTTCTATGGAAATGATTAAAGTTTTACCACCGATATTCATTTTAATTGGCCTTTTTGATGTTTGGGTGAAAAGAGAAACAATAGAAAAACATCTTGGAGAAGGTGGAGGTTTGAAAAGTTATTTATGGGTTTTCATTTTGGCAGCTCCAATGGCTGGAGGCCTTTTGCCATCATTCCCTATTGCACATTCACTTTATAAAAAAGGTGCAAGACTTACAGTAATTTTGGTTTTTTTAGGTGCTGTAGGAATAGGGCGAGTACCAATGATTTTATTTGAATCAACTTTCCTTGGAGTAAAATTTAGTATGATTAGAATAATTGCTTCAATACCACTTGTAATAGTTTCAGGAATTTTTTTAGGAAGAAAACTTGAAAAAGAAGGATATACACTTCCTAAGGACGTAATAAATAAATAAATATATTATAGGAAGAGCATTTAAGTGAAATTTAAAGGCTCTTTTTTGATAATTTGTAATAAAATATTGAACTATATAAATTATAAATGTTATAATTTATTATAGAAGTAACATAGTAATTTGAAAAAAAATATGTGTTTTAAGATTTTGAATGGGAGGACTAAAATGACATATTCACCAGGTATTGCTTCAGCATTTAATAAGACGAAAAACAGAAGTAAGCATTTATCGCCGCAATCAGGTATGTGTTCTGTTTGTACAGACGATTGTGTCGGAACTTGTGAAATAGGATTAGCTGCAACTCTTGGAGCCAAAACGGTGTATCCAACAACAACAGGAACTAATCAAGTAGGGTCTGAAAAAGATTATCCAATTGATTATAGTCACTTCAATATTAATGGGCGTGTATTTGGCGCAGTTGGAACTGGCGAAACATATGAAGAGGCAACAATTTTTAATGTGAAATTAGAGCGTATAATTGGGAAAGAACATCCAGTTAAAATGACAATGCCTATTTTACTACCAGCACTTATCAAATTAAATTGGGAAGATTATTTTGCAGGTGCAGCTATGGCAGGAATTTGCTGTGTTATAGGAGAAGATGCAAGAACTAAAGATCCGAATTTAGTTATGGAAGATGGAAAAGTAAAAGAATTTCCCGCAGTAGAAAAAATGCAGGATGCTTTTAAGAAATATTATAGAGGTTATGGTCAAATTGCTTTACAGTGTAATGTTGAAGATGACATGATTGGAGTACCAGAAGTAGCAATTCAAAAGCATGGAGTGGAAGCGATTGAATTTAAGTTTGGTCAATCAGCAAAAGGAACGCAACCTGCAAATAGATTAAATAGTATTGAAGAAGCTTATCAAAAGAAAGCTCAAGGATATATGGTACATCCAGATCCAGATGATCCTAAAGTAATAAAGGCATATGAAAAAGGAGTTTGTCCTAATTTTTACAAATATAGTCGTTTGCCACTTTGGGATGAAACGTATTTAAATAAGCGTATTAATGAATTAAGAAAATTAGGATTAAAAAATGTATATTTTAAAATGGCATGTTATGATGATAGAGATGTTGAAAGAGTTTTACGTATGGCTAGTGATATTGGAGTAGATATGGTAACTTTTGATGGAGCTGGTGGCGGTAGTGGATATAGCCCTAATAAAATGATGAATGAATGGGGACAACCTACAATAATTTTAGAAAAAACAGTATGTAATGTTGTAAAATTATTAAAAGATGAAAATAAATGGATTCCTGGAATTACCATGACAGGTGGGATTGTTTCGGAAGATCAAGTTTTTAAAGTATTAGCATATGGGAATAATGATATTACAACTGTAGGTATTTGTCGTGGAGCGATGGCTGCGGCAATGACAGGAAAGACAGTTGGAGAAATGGTTGCTAATGGTAATGTACCTGCTCATTTAAAAGAATATGGTAATACAGTAGAAGAAATTTATGGAGATTTAGCAGATTTAAGAAGTTATTATGGTAAAAAAGCTAATAATTTTCCAACTGGTGCAATAGGAGTATTTTCTTATTTAAATAAAATTGCATTTGGGTTAAGACATTTTGCAGCACTTAATAGAAAATTTGATATTAACTATTTAGATAGAAGTGATTTAATTCCATTAACTCGAGAAGCTAATATACTATTAGATGGAAAATGGCTAAAATACTAAGTAAATATATAAACTCCAAAGCAGATATAACTGTTTTGGAGTTTTTATTTAGATAATTTTTTTTATACATTTTAGTACATAATCAATATCATCTTTAGATATATCATTATTAGTTACGAATCTATATTCACCGCATTCAGTAGCATTTATTTTAATGCCTTTTTTAAGTAATTTTGAAATAAATTTTTCTTCTTTAATTATAGAATCATCCATTGTAAAAAAAACCATATTGATATCAAGTCTTTCGCGTATTACATTAATACCTTCAAATAAATCAAGTTTATTTGCTAGGTATTTTGCATTTTCATGGTCAATATTTAGTCTGTTAACCATTTCTTTTAATGAAATGAGACCTGCTGCAGCTAAAAATCCTACTTGTCTAAGACCACCACCCATAAGTTTTCTGTTTTTTTTAGCTTTTAAAATGAATTTTTTATCACCAACTAAAAGCGATCCTACTGGGGCACATAATCCTTTTGAAATACAAAACATTATACTATCTGCATATTTTGCAACCTCTTTAGGTTTAACGTTTAAAGCTGTTGCTGCATTAAATATTCTTGCACCATCAAGATGTACTGGAATATTATGTTTTTTAGCTAAATCATAAATTTCTTTCATTTTACTTAGTGGTATTACTGAACCGTTTCCATGTGCGTTTTCAACACAAATTAAGCCTGTTTCAGGATAATGGATATCATCTTCTCTAATAAGATTTTTTAATTTTTCAATATCATACCTTCCACCAAAACTTTCAAGTGGTCTTAATTGAACGCCTGCAATTGTAGAAGCAGCGCCTACTTCATGAAATAATATATGTGCATCGTTGGTAACAATTACCTCATCGCCTCTTTTAGTATGGGTTAAAAGAGAAAGTTGATTCCCAAAAGTACCACTTGGAACAAATAGAGCGGCTTCTTTTCCAAGCATTTTTGCAGCTAATGTTTCAAGTTCTTTAACAGTGGGATCATCATCATAAACATCATCGCCAACATCTGCTTTAAACATTGCTTCACGCATCTTTTCAGTTGGCTGTGTTACAGTATCACTTCTTAAATCAATCATATTACTCTCCTTTTTTATTTGTACTATTTATATTTTTTGTGTATGTATATTGAAAATAAAGATATTGAAATTGTAGATAAAGTAGTTATAATGAATATTTTTGAGCTTGGATTTGATATTGTTTGTCCGATTAATGTATTAACTATCATTCTAGGCATTAGTCCGATAATTGAGCCTATTACATATTTTTTATAATTAATTTTTAGTGATCCAAGTGCTAAACTTACGATATCACATGGAAGTATTCCTATTATTCTTAAAATATATGGTAAAAAATACTCGTTATTATTTTTAAGATCATTTATTTTATTAATTTTTTCATATTTTTCACTAAGTTTATCAAATAAATCTGTGCCACAGAATCTTCCAACTAAATATGGAATTGAAACTGTTAAGAAAAGCCCTATAATATTTACAAATATACCATAAATGGGTGTAAATATAATACCGGAAGCAATGCAAAGTAAAGATAATGGAAAAATTATGCTTAATGATTTAATTATATATAATCCCCAAATAACAATGACTGCAAGAAAATAATTTGATGGTACATAATTTAATATTTCGCTTATAGTTAGCGTATTTATATTTTTAGTAATTAAAACTATTAAAGCTATCATAATTAATATTGGAATAATTCTAAAAATCAATAATATTTTATTTCTAAATCTTTCGTTTTTCAAAATGGACCTCCAAATAATAGTAGTATATAATGATTATACGCTTTATTTAGTAGTTTGTTCAATAAGTACTTGTAAAAAATTGTGTTATTGATTATAATTATATTGTAGAACTGACCGGTCAGTCGGAAGGAGAAAATTATGAAGAAATTAATGTTATTATTATTATCTATAATGATAATTTTTACAGGTTGTAATAATAAAACTGAAGAAGTAGCAATAGAGGAGACATATGTACCAGTTGAAGTGAAAATGCCAGAAAGTGGAAATCTGTCTAAAACACTTACTTTTACTGGAACTATTGCATCGGAAGATACTGTTACAGTTGTTCCATCAATTATGGGGAGTGAAGAGGTATTAGATGTGCTTGTAAAAGTTGGAGATTATGTAAAAAAAGATCAACTTTTAATAGTTCTTGACAATGAAAATACAGCTGATCAAATTGAGAGCTCAAGACTTCAATATGAACTTGCTAAAAGCAGTTATAATTCGCAATATGAATCATATTTACTAAATTTTGATAATTTCAAAGATATTGAAAAACTTTATAATGAAGGTGCTGTAAGTGAAAGTGATTATAAAGCGGCAAAATTACGTGCATCGGATAACCAAGTTAAACTTTTAAGAGATCAACTTAATCAAGCAAAATTTGCTTATGAAAAATCACTTGAAAATAATGATGATTTAAATATTATTGCTCCAGTTAATGGAATTATAAGTAGTATAAATATTTCAGAAAACAATTTAATTTCACAAAATAATTTCATTTCAATTATTAATTTAAATGATTTAGAAGTTAAATTTTATATTCCTGAAAGTAGAATTGCATTAGTTAAGCCTCAAATGGATGTAAATATAAAAATACCTTCAATTGATGTTTCAATTCCTTCTACTATTGAATGGATTAATCCACAAAAGAATATTGGTAAAAATATGTATGAAGGAAATCTTAAATTGAATAATAAGGATGGGCTTGTATTTCCAGGAATGAAGTCATTTGTCGATGTGGAGTTAAAAAATGTTGAGACTTTTTTAATACCAATTGATGCAGTATTATTTGATAAAACAAATTATATTTATACGGTAAAAGATAATAAATCGATTAAAACACCAGTTGAAGTTGGTGACGATAATGGTGAAATGATCGAAATAATTTCTGGTATTGATAAAGAAAGTGTAATAATAGTTAAGGGTCAAACTTTTGTAAAGGAAAATTCTGTAATTAAAATTGTAAGGAGGCAATAATGAAAGTATCAAATATGTCCATTAAACGCCCTGTTACAGTTATAATGTTAACTTTAATAGTTGTACTTATAGGAGTTGTAAGTCTGCTTAATTTATCAGTTGATCTTTATCCTAAAATTGATGTTCCTGTTGCAATTGTATCAACTTCATATACAGGAGCTGGACCTTTAGAAATAGAAAATTTGGTGACAAAGCCTCTTGAAGGAGCATTAGCTACAGTAAGTGGGCTTGAAGATATAAGTTCTCAGTCATCAGATGGTAGTTCACTTGTTATTTTACAATTTGATTTTGGTACTGATATGGAAAGTGCAGCGCTTGAAATGCGTGAAAAGGTAGATATGGTAAAAGGATATTTACCAGATGATGCAACAAATCCTAGAGTTTTTAAAATTGACCCTAATGCACTTCCAATTATGACTTTAAGTGTGAATTCGGAAGGTACTTTAGCAGAAACTCAAACAATAGTTGAAGATAAAATTCTTTCAAGACTTGAAAGAATAGAAGGAATTGCATCTGTAGATACAACAGGAGGAGTTGACAATGAAATTTTAATAGAGATTGATCAACTTGCTTTAAACACATACAAATTGTCTTTTAATCAACTCAAAAATATTTTAGTATCAGAAAATATAAACATACCTTCTGGAACAATCGATAGAGGAAACAAGAGCCTTTCTTTTAAAATAGCAGGCGAATTTCAATCTGTTGCTGAAATTTCAAATCTTCCAATTATTTTAAATGATGGGAATGTTATAAGGCTTAAAGATGTTGCAAAAGTAAAACTTAAAGCAGAAGATATTACTACTATTAATAGATATAATAAATCTATTTCAATTGGTCTGAATCTTTCAAAACAGACTGATGCAAATACTGTAAAAGTTGCAAGAGAAATAAAAAAAGAGATAAAAAAATTAAATAATGAATTAGATAATGCAAATATTGATATAATTTTTGATGCTTCTGTATTTATTAATAAAGCAATTTCAAATGTTGAAAGAAGTGGTATTGTTGGAGGTATTCTTGCAATAATAATTCTTTATCTATTTTTAAGAAATATTAGAACTACAACAATTATAGCAATTTCAATTCCAGTATCAGTAATAGCTACTTTTTCACTAATCTATTTTTATGGAATAACGCTTAACTTAATGACTTTAGGAGGTTTGGCATTAGGGCTCGGGATGCTCGTCGATAACTCTATTGTTGTTCTTGAAAACATTTATAGATATAGAGATATGGGTTACTCTAGAAGTGATGCAGCTAAAGAAGGAACAAATGAAGTTTCAATGGCTGTAATAGCTTCAACTTTAACGACTGTAGCCGTTTTTTTACCAATAGTTTTTGTAAAAGGAGTTACATCAATTCTTTTTAAAGAATTAGCATTAACAGTTACATTTTCGTTGCTCGCATCATTAGTCGTTGCTCTTACTATAGTGCCAATGCTTTCATCACTTATCTTGAAAATAGATCATGTTCAAGATGAAAAAAGAAGGTTTTCATATTTTGATAAAGGTTTTCATAAAGTTCAAAGTATGTATGCGTTTTTAGTTAAAAAAACAATTGAGAAAAGGAAAACAACTGCATTTATTATGATTGCTATGTTTATATCTTCACTTTTCTTAGTGGGTTCAATAGGTGCTGAATTTATACCATCAATGGATGAAGGAAGTATTCAAGTAAGTGTTGAATTACCTAGTAGTTCTAAATTTGAATCAACTTTGAAAATAATTAATGAAATAGAATCTGAACTTGAAACAATACCTGAAATAGAATCTATTTACACAGTTGTTGGAGTATCAGGATTTGGTCATATTCAATCGCAATCTGGAAGTAATGGAAGTATAACAGCAACACTTGTACCATTAAAAAATAGAGATAAAAGTACTTTTGAAATGGCTGATGAAATCAGAAAAATTATAAAAGATTATGCGGGAGCAAAAATAAATGTTAGTGCAACTGAAAGTCAAGGATTTGGTGGAATGACTGCACCAATATCTATTGAATTAAAAGGTGACAATATTGATGTTTTAAAAGATTACTCTGAAAGAATAATTGAAATGTCTAAAAAAGTTAAAGGTACTAGAGAAGTTTCGTCATCTCTTGAAGAGGAAAAAGATGAATTGAAACTTGTAATAGATCGTGAAAAAGCTTCTTTTTATGGAATTACTTCTGCGCAGATATCGCAGTATGTACGTGATTTAACGGAAGGTACTACTTTAACTAACTATAGAAAAGATGGCGAGGAAATTGCGATTAAAATAATTGGAGATGAATCAATTAGAGGCAATCTTGAAAAATTAAGAGAGTTAAATATTGAAACACCTTATGGACTTGTACCTTTAGAAGAATTAACTCAAAGTCTTGAAATAGTTAAAAGTCCAATTACAATTACTAGGACAAATCAAGTAAGGACTGTAACAATTTCAATGAGTACTTTTAATAGAGATCTTGAAAGTGTTTCAAATGATATTGAAAATAATCTTGAAAAAATGGCTTTTCCTGATGGATATTCATATAAAGTAGGAGGACAAAAAGAAGATTTAGTCGATGCATTTTCTTCACTTGGTCAAGCGTTAGTCTTAGCTATTTTACTTGTATATATGATAATGGCAAGTCAATTTGAAAATATTAAATACCCATTAATTATTATGTTTACATTACCACTTGCTTTAACAGGAAGTTTATTTGCTCTATTTATTACTCATAGATTAATAAATGTACCAGCAATAATTGGAGTTATTATGTTATCAGGAATTGTTGTTAATAATGCAATAGTACTTGTTGATTATATTAATACATTAAGACGTAAGGGAAAAACTTTAAAAGAATCCGTTGTTGAGGCATCACAAGTAAGACTTCGTCCAATATTAATGACTACTCTTACAACTGTTTTAGGGCTTGTTCCAATGTCTTTAGGTATTGGTGAAGGTGCCGAAACAACAGCTCCATTAGCAACAGTTGTTATAGGAGGTCTTTTATTTTCGACATTACTTACGGTAGTTGTAATTCCTACAGTATATTTAATGTTTAATAGAAAAGCTTTGAAAAAGGAGGAAGAACTTGAGAAAATATAAAGAAAAAGAAATATTGATTTTTAAAACAACTTGGGGACTTTTTTCTGAAAAAGGATTTCACGATATAAAAATCAGTGAAATTGCAAAGCTTTCAGGAATAGGTAAGGGCACTGTTTATGAATATTTTAAAAGTAAGGAAGAACTTGTTCAAGAGATGATTATTTATAATTTAGAAATTGCTCATGAAAAAGTAATTTCTGAAATTGAGATTATAGATTCTCCAGTGGAAAAATTAAGAGTTATTGGAATAAATGATATTAATAGAAAAATGGATATTTTGAAAACATTAAAAATCATTCAAATGATTACTGATTTTTCAAAGAATAATATTAAGGAAAGCGTGTTTGAGAATATTGGCAAAAGATTTAAACTTGTTCAAGAAATAATCGAAGAAGGAATAAAAGAAGGTATTATTAATACAGATAATGCTAGTAATGCTACAATTCTTTATACAGGGACTATGAATAATGCGTTAATGATAGATAATTTTACAAATGGTAGTGCAATAAATATGGATGAAATACTTGAGTATGTTATTGATACTTTAACAAAAAAAGCTAGCGATTATCGCTAGCTATATTTTTTTTACATATTCAGATTTTAAATACATTCCGCCAAATCCATCAATTTTACAATCGATGTCATGACCACCATCTGCATCTTCAACAAGACGTATACTTTTAACTTTAGTTCCTCTTTTTAAATCTGAAGAACTACCTCTAACTTTTAAATCTTTGATTACCGTTACTGAATCTCCATCATGTAATATAGTACCATTTGAATCTCTAACTACTCTTTCTTCGTTTTTTTCAGCTTCCTCTTCTTTAGACCATTCATATCCGCACATTGGACATACAATAAGATTTCCATCTTCATAAGTATATTCTGAATCACATTTTGGGCAATTTGGTATTCCTGCCATATATATCCTCCAATCAATTAATAATATATTAAATGTTTATATAAACATATAAAATCCTTACAGTTAGGTATACTATCACATAGTTAAGTACTTGTCAAAATATTGATTTTTGAAATGATTTAATTGTCATTAAATGGTATATATTCATATGTGATTACTCATATTGGAGGTGCGTTTTGGTGAAAAAATTGAGTATTATATTGTTAGTTATCTTAATGTTACTATCAGTTTCAGGGTGTGGTGGTTCAAAAGATGTGAAAGATAATTCAGTTAATAGTGAAAATGAAGGTAATTTGCTTGAAGATGATGAAAGTGAAGATGAAACTATATATGATGAATCAATAACAAAAAAAAGAAATTAAGAATATTGAAAATGAATTTTTACAAGGAAATATGGATGAAGCAGAGTATCATTCAAAAAAGTGGAAGCTTTACTTTTATCAAATGAAAGAGTAGAAAATGAGGAGACTTTAGCTAAAAAAAATTCAGATGATATTCCAATTGATTTATCATATGATTTACAGTGGATGAGTAATAATTATGAGAATTTAGATAAAGACCAGAAAGAAATTTTTGATAGACTAAACAATTTATATGTAAAAGAGGAAAAGAATATATCTTTTATTAATAGGATAATTAAAAAAGCTTATGCGGATGAAGAATGTTATTCTGAGATTGATGATAATGTAAAACTTTTTTCTAGAGAGCTGATATATCAAACTTTTTATCAGCCGATAGTTCTTTATTAAATATTGACATGACGCCTGCTGAATTAGCAGATGAGTATAAAAATTCTGAAGACATTATGAATAAAGTAGCTGTAATGAATGGATTATTTGATAAAACTATTAATAATGGTCCAAGTAGAATCGACATGACTTTGATTAATCCTAATTATGATGGAGAACAAATTCAAGAAATTAAATTTAAAGATAATATACTATCAGCTTATATTGAAACTAGTTATACAAATGAACGTGGAGATGAATTTGAAGTTGATATTGAATTTAATTATGATTTTAGATAAAAAAAGCGGGCTCTGTGCGCCTTATGCGAACAGTTGTATAAAATATTAATATAAATGGTTGATTTTTCATATGAAGCTATGTTATTATTAGTTAAATGTTAACAATTTGTAATATTTATTAAAGGGGGAAATATGAAAAAATTAGCAATGTTATTAGTAGCAGTTTTAGTATTATCTTTAATGCTTACTGCATGTTCAGCTCCTGCTGAAGAAGAGGCAAAAGTAATAAAATTTGGTGTATTTGAACCACTTACAGGCGCAAATGCTGCAGGTGGAGCTATGGAAATAGAAGGTATTGAAATAGCTCATGAATTATATCCAGAAGTATTAGGATTACCAATCGAAGTTGTCACAGTGGATAATAAATCAGATAAAGTTGAAGCTGCAAATGCTGCAACTAAATTGGTTGATAAAGATAAGGTTAATGGTATTATAGGCTCATGGGGATCTTCTTTCTCAATGGCTGCTGGTCCAATTGTAAAAGATGCAGAGGTTCCAGCTCTTGGTACTTCATGTACAAACCCATTAGTTACTTTAGGAAATGATTATTATTTTAGAGTTACATTTATTGACTCTTTCCAAGGTGTTGTAATGGCTAATTATGCATTTAATGAGCTTGGTGCAACAAAAGTTGCAATTGTTCAAGAAATTTCGAATGATTATTCAGTAGGATTAGTAAAATTCTTTTCAGATGAGTTTAAAAGATTAACTGGTGACGAAGATTCAATTCTTTATGTTGCAAGTTATAATACTGGAGATCAAGATTTCACTGCACAACTTACAAATATTAAAACGTTAAATCCAGATGCTATATTTGCACCAGGAAACTATAGTGAGTCTGCAATGTTAATTAAGCAAGCAAAAGAATTAGATCTTAATGTACCTTTCTTAGGAGCTGACACTTGGGAAACTCCTGAATTTATAGATATAGGTGGAGATGCAGTAAATGGTACAGTATTCTCAACTTTCTTTGATTCAAAAGTTCCTTTAACTCCTGAATCAGAAATATTCTTAAAAGCTTATAGAGATAAATATGGTAAAGAGCCTGCTTCTGTAACTGCGTTGGCTTATGATGGATATATCTTAATGAGAAATGCAATTGAACGAGCTGGTAGCGCTGATCCTAATGCTATTAGAGATGCACTAGCTGAAACTCAAGGATTTGATGGAGCTGCAGGTGTAATTTCACTTGATGCTAATGGCGATGCAGTTAAAAATGCAGTTATTAAAACTATCAGTAACGGTGAATTTGAATACTTAACTACAATAGCACCTAACTAAAATAAAAATCAATTTTGCAGATATCCTCTTAGGGTATCTGCATCATTTTGATTGATTTGGAGGAATTCATATATGTCATATGAAATATTTTTACAACATTTAAGTAATGGAATAGCTCTTGGAAGTTTATATGCTCTTATTGCAATTGGTTATACTATGGTATACGGTATTTTAAGACTTATAAATTTTGCTCATGGAGATATTTTTATGGTTGCTACATATGTTATGTTTTACGGCGTAACAATGTTTTTTATGCCTTGGGGAGTCGCAGTAGTAGTTGCAATTCTATTAACAGGTGCATTGGGTATAACAGTTGAGAGATTAGCTTATCGTCCACTTAGAAATTCGCCTAGAATTTCAGTAATGATTTCTGCAATTGGAGCTTCGTATTTAATTGAAAATCTTTCAATTGTAATTTTTGGAGGAAGACCAAAAGCATTTCCAATTCCAGAATTTTTTAATCATGTTTCACATATTGGATCTATATCAATTCCAAGAGCTAACTTTTTTATACCAGTAATTACTTTTGTTGCACTTGTTATTTTACTTTATATTGTTAATAAAACAAAAACAGGAATGGCAATGCGAGCTGTATCAAAGGATTATGAAGCTGCAAGACTTATGGGTATTAACGTTGACAATATTATTTCAATTACATTTGGAATTGGTTCAATGCTTGCTGCTGTTGGTGGTATAATGTGGGGAATAAAATATCCGAATTTAATTCCACTTTTAGGATTGATGCCTGGATTAAAAGCATTTATAGCTGCCGTTATTGGTGGTATAGGAAATATCAAAGGAGCTGTATTAGGTGGCTTTTTACTTGGTATGTCTGAAATTATGATTATTGCATTTTTACCTTCTTTAACGGGGTACCGTGATGCATTTGCATTTATTTTATTAATAGCAATTTTATTATTTAAACCAGATGGTTTACTTGGTAAAAATGTTACAGAGAAGGTGTAATTATGTTAAATAAAAATAATTTAATTAAAATTGGACTTATAATGGTAACAGGAATTGTTTTAGCAATATTAAATGCAACACTTGGAAGATATCAATTAAGAATTCTTAATTTAGCAGGTATTTACATTGTTTTAGGATTAAGTTTAAATTTAATAAATGGTTTTACAGGACTTTTCTCTTTAGGTCATGCTGGCTTTATGGCAGTAGGTGCATATGCAAGTGCACTTCTAACTATGTCACCAGCTCAAAAAAGTGTTAATTTCTTTGTTAAACCAATTGTTCCATTTTTAGCAAATATTGAAATTGGATTTTTACCAGCAATTATTATTGGTGGTGTAGTTGCAGCGATTGTTGGGGCGGTATTAGCAGCTCCAATATTAAGACTGAAAGATGATTATTTAGCAATAGCGACACTTGGTTTTGGAGAGATAATACGTGTAGTTTTTACAAATACTCAATCTTTAACAAATGGTGCACTTGGTTTAAAGGGTTTGCCTTCATATACGAATACAGGATATACTTGGACTATTGTAATAATTACTATTGCATTTATGTTTTCACTAAGAAGATCAAGTTATGGAAAGGCATTTATGGCAATTAGAGAAGATGAAATAGCTGCTGAATCAATGGGAATAGATTTATTTAAGCATAAACTTTTAGCATTTACTATTGGATCATTCTTTGCTGGTGTTGGTGGAGCATTATTAGCACATTTAATGGGAACTATAGATCCGTTGATGTTTAGATTTTTAATGACTTTCAATATACTTTTGATCGTTGTACTTGGAGGAATTGGAAGTATTTCAGGAACAATAATTTCTGCTATAATTGTTACGATTTCAATGGAATGGTTAAGATTCCTTGATGGACCGATAGATTTAGGATTTGCGGTAATTCATTCTGTACCAGGTATGAGAATGGTTCTTTTCTCACTTCTACTTATGATAGTAATATTATATTATCAACATGGGTTAATGGGTCAAGATGAAATAACATTAGAATTTGTTAAAGAGAAACTAAAAAGATTTAAGAAGAAGGAGGCGTAGTCATGTCAATTTTAAGAACAGATAGTATCACAATGAAATTTGGCGGTTTGACTGCCGTTTCTGAACTTAGCTTAAATATACCGACAAATGGAATTGTTGGTTTAATTGGTCCAAATGGTGCTGGGAAAACTACAATTTTCAATATGATTACTGGAGTATACACTCCAACAACAGGAAACATTATATTTGACAAAATAGATATAACTGGAATGAAATCACATTTAATTACTAAAAATGGAATTGCCAGAACTTTTCAAAATATTAGATTGTTTAAAGATTTAACAGTTCTTGATAATGTTATGATTGCAAATCATTTGAGACTTAAATCAAATATTATATCATCTGTTTTAAGGACTCCAGATTATAGAAAAAAAGAAGGGCATATTTTAAAAAAATCGATTCTTTTACTTGAACAAACTGGATTAATAGAATATAAAGACGATAAAGCTAGTTCTTTACCTTATGGGAAACAAAGAAAACTTGAAATTGCTCGTGCGCTTGCGACAGAACCAAAACTTCTTTTATTAGATGAACCTGCTGCTGGAATGAATCCACAGGAATCAATAGAGCTTATGGAATTTGTAAAAGAAATTAGAGACGCATTTGATTTATCGGTTTTAATGATAGAACATCATATGCAAGTAATAATGGGTGTTTGCGAGAAAATATATGTACTTGACTATGGTGTAAATATTGCTGAAGGAAATCCTGAAGAAATACAAAACAATCCGAAAGTTATTGAAGCATATTTAGGGGTGGACGAATGATTAAGATTAACGATATACATGTTTATTATGGCGGAATTCATGCAATAAAAGGTATTACGATTGAAGTTGAAAAAGGAAGTGTTGTTAGTCTTATCGGAGCAAATGGTGCTGGTAAAAGTACTACTTTAAGAGCGATAATGAGTCTTGAGAAACCTAAAGAAGGAACAATCACTTATAAGGATAAAGATATTACTTATGAAAAAACTAGAGATTTAGTGAAAAATGGTCTTGTACTTGTACCTGAAGGACGTCATGTTTTTACAAATTTGACTGTTGAAGAAAATCTTATTTTAGGTGCTTATTTAAGAAAAGATAATGATAAAGTAAAAGAAGATATTAAATGGGTATATGAACTTTTCCCTAGACTATTAGAAAGAAAAGAGCAATTAGCTGGAACGATGTCAGGTGGAGAACAGCAAATGCTTGCAGTTGCACGAGCATTAATGAGTAAGCCGGAACTTTTACTTATGGATGAACCATCTCTTGGGCTTGCACCACTTATTGTAAAAGATATTTTTGAAATTATTAAAAAAATAAATTCATTGGGTGTTACTATTTTATTGATTGAGCAAAACGCAAAAGTAGCTTTAGAAATATCTGATTATGCTTATGTAATGGAAACAGGGAAAATTGTTTTAGAAGGTAAAGGAAAAGATCTTTTAAATGATGAAAATGTAAAAAAAGCATATTTAGGAGCCTAAATCTATAATAGGAAAATTACTCTAGTATAACAAATAGAGTAATTTTTTAAGTTTTTGATAGTATTTGTTTTTTGAAGTATAAATTTTGAGTTAATGAAATCAAAAAACAGTTAGTGACATACTAACTGTAATTGTTACTGTTCACACCCTAAAATAAAAAACACCTCAAATAACTTCGAATTATAATTTTAATCGAAGCTTATTTGAGGAAATATATTTGATAAATGTTTAAAAATACTGTTGCCTTTATTTTTAACATTTTCTATAATACTTTGTACTTTACAATAATTATCTAGACTCTCGAAACTTCTAAATGATCCTGCCACATGTGCTTTCCGTTTTATTTTCCTTAACTGACGTTCTGCTAAATTGTTTGTATAAGGAATTTCTTCGTCTTCTAGAAAATACAATGTCGAATCCTTATACTCTCTTAATCTTTTTGCCAGATTAAATCCTTCTTTATAGTATTTATTTGGAGGATTATTTTCGTATTCTTGATTTGCTAATTCTAGAATAGAGTCATATTCAGTTATATATTTATTTTTAGAAGAAATGTCAAGAGATTGATTCTTTACTGCTGAGATTATTTCTTGCAATAAAGGTTTCATCTTTGAATGCCATGATAGTTTGGTTTCGTTTTCAATCGCTGATTGTAAATATCGTAATATATGTGCTATACACTCTTGATGTTTACTACCGTAATTATAAAACGTCCTATCATGATCATGGATAATTGTTTGTCCATAATCTTCTGCTGCTGTGGCTTCTACTCCTTTTTTACCTTTGTTTTCTCTTGCATAATATAAAGTATCATTAGGGTTTGTTGTTACAAATACATTTGCATTTTTTCCATTTACTCTTACATTGGTGGCATCTATATGCATATACTTAAATCTTTGCAGATTTATAAATATTTCATCCAATTCATTTCCACTTTGTTTAACTATTTTTTCATTTAAATTATTTAAAAATCCTTTTGATAGGTTTATATTTTGATTACTAATTTCACTAATTATTTCAATTGTTTTATCTATTGAAACGTTAGCATGACTATTTAACAATATAGCTAGCGTTTTTACATTTCGTCCATAAGAAACTTCATTATTAATTTCTTTTGGAATAGGTGCATGTACAAGTTCTCCTGTTAGTTTGTTTTTATATTCCATGAATTGATATTCAATTACTTCAAAACCAATTATAATATCTACTACTTGTTTTTTTATTACATTTCCAGTTTCTATAAAAATACTTTTATCAGCATATTCTTTTGGTCTTGCAATTTTTACTATTTTATCTGGATTAGTATGTTTCTTTCTCGAATGTCCTTTGTGTCCTTTTTGCGCACCAGGTTTTTTATCACTTTGTGTTCTTCCGTTACAAATGTTTTTACGTCCAATTTTATTTGAAGATGGTATCGAAGAATTAGTATAGTCTTTATTGATTTGAGCCACTAATTTCTTATTAAGATTTTTTGTTTCTTTTAATTCTATTTTTAATGCTTTATTTTCAGCTTTTAATTCTTTAATTATTTCTCTATCTTCTGCAATTTTTTCTTCTGCTTTTGCTATATATTTGAAAAGACTATCGAATTTCTTATTTAATTCTGACATGTCTTCTTTTATTTTTTTAACTTCAAAAGACAATTCCTTGTTTTTAATAGTTAGTTTTCTGTTTTTTTCTTTTAGTTTATTATTTATTTCTTCAAATTTAATTGTTTTAGATGTTAATTGCTCAATTTTTTTATTTTGACGAATATATTCTTCGCCAGATTCAAATCTTTTTAATTTATCTTTTAAAGCTTTATTATTGAACATATTCATGAGCGATCATCCTTTGATATATATACTAATAAACTGTTGAAATTACAATGTTTTCTCTACTTCTATTATACCAGACTTTTACGCACAAAAAAAGTCCTAATTTCAGTTTTTTCAAACTTTTTAAGACTTTTTATTTGCTTATTTTATTTTGTTATTAATTAGGGGTGTGAACAGTAACCTGTAATTGTAACAAGTTTGTAGTAATAATGGAAAAAAACAGTTTTTTATGTTAAACTAATAGAATAGATTAGATTAAACTTGAGTTTTGCAGTGAAATTTCACAACAAGAGCCACAAGCCATTGAATTGCAATGGACTGTGGCTCTTGTTGTGTGTATATTTATGTTGTGAAATAATACTTATTTTTCATATTTTAAAATATTTTTAATTTCGGATAATGTCATTATTTTTTTGCTAAAGTTAACATTGAATGTTTGCTCAAGAGTT
>JAMOQG010000027.1 GCA_027064135.1 Peptostreptococcaceae bacterium
AGAAGCATTTTCTAAAAACTGCTTTTTCCACTGCTGAATACTCTTTGGCAGTATATTGTATTTGCTTGCTATCTCATTAATGGTAGCATTGCCTTCTAAGACTTCTAAAACAACCTTTGTTTTAAACCCAGGTGAAAATGTCTTGCGTTTCCTGCTCAATTTAAACCTCCAAATAAAAGAATTTGATTTGAAGAAAGACTCAATCGAATCTTTCTTCAATTTTAACAGATTTAAGAATGAAAGTATTCAAAAATCTGTCTAAAAATACGGGGGCATTATATGAGTATAAATCATAGTTGTCTCCACATTTTATGTCCTAATAATTCCAGTATTGTTCTTGCTTCTCCAAAATCTTACCGATAACGGTTTGGCTATGCGGAGTGCGGGACTTTGAAATACCACACTTTCAGTTTACTACAAATTTTATTTAATGTTATAATCTTCATAATTAGCACTTTACCCGCATTACGTATAGCCTTTGTTGTGCTTTCGTGCTTTATCATTTCTTCAATATTCTTTAATTTTGTTAGTTTTTTCCTTTCATCGTTGGCAAAATATACTCTTTTGCAATTTTTGGTTGTGTGTCAGCTTGTGCGAATTGCAAACGTGTATGTTTTTTGCGTTGGCTATCGTATTCTTTTTTTAATTTATATATTTTAGATTTAGGATTATTTATTTCGTCCCTACTTATTGAGTAATGTTCTTCAATAAAGCTATGAACAACTTTACTCTTTGTAAAATTTATTACATTGTTAAAATCATTAGCTTTTATTATTTCTAATGCCTTTTCTTGTTGCTTTATAGATAAAT
Source organism: Peptostreptococcaceae bacterium (assembly GCA_027064135.1). Taxonomy (GTDB): domain Bacteria; phylum Bacillota; class Clostridia; order Peptostreptococcales; family Acidaminobacteraceae; genus HSG29. The sequence continues at coordinate 811 of JAMOQG010000027.1, forward strand.
TATAGAAATCATTTCGCCATTTATTCGTGAAACCAATTTCCTCAAAAAAGAAACGATGCAGAATATATGTTTCCGGCATTATTAATAATTCTTTATACTCTTCTATATTTTTACCAAATGCTTTGTAAAAGAAACTCACGCCTGTGCCAATTTTACCTTTTGTTGCATTTAAAATTGTTTGAATAGCTCTGATATATTTTCTGTTCCAATGTTTTCCTAAATAATCTCGGTTTAGATATTTTTCACCATTTATCGGGTGAAATTTCATTGGAAAAGAATAAATGTTAATTTTCAGTTCTTCAGATAATAAAACATTTATTTCAAGTCTTTCATAAAGTTCCTCAGGTTTATCCTTCTCATTGTATAATAAATAATTGGATAAATTTTTAATGTCATATTTTGCTGCTAATTTAATAGACTTCACATAAATATCCTTGTATGAAATACTGTCAAATGCGATTCTTAAAGGTTTAATAGGAATCTCACTTAACAATTTCATTTTTTCTTCTGTTATTAATCTTGCATCAACACCTTGGTTAAAATCTACATATCTTGTTTTGGGTGCTTTATTACGATATTTTTCATATATGTTTTTTATTTTAGGATATATATGTATTACAGATTCTTTTGTAGCAGTTTCAAGATTTAATAAGTTATTTTCTTTTAAAAGAGAATAAAACTCTTGTTGTTTACTTCCTTTTAATCTGTTTAATAAATATTGTAGTTGTTCAAATGATTTTTTGATATATGCTTTATCATTAATGCCTTCTTGTAAATTATTTACAGCTATATCTAAATAATTGGGTTCAATAAACTTGGCACCTTTTATAAATCCACACTCTTTGATTTCTTCAATAATTTGAGGAAATTGTCTTGATGCTAAAACATTGTTATCAAGCAATAATAAATTTCTCTGATCACCATATTTCTTTTTAGTAATTGCAATTTTATCTTTTAGTGAAATGTAAGGATTAAATTTTGGTTCAATTTTCCAAACTGCACAAAAAGAACATTTTCTAATACAACCCCTTGTCATATATCCATAATATGCGTTATTTTCAGGATATTTGTAATCGATTTCGTCTAAAATTGAGTAATCAAGAGGTAATTCGTCTATTATTATATCATTATTGTCAAAAACACCAGGTTTGTCTAAAAGTCCTTTGTGTGGTTTTATTCCGGTTTCATTTTCCAAATCATCGGAAAGCACTGTCGCCATTACTCCGCCAACTTTAATATCATTAATATCTTTTACCAATAACTTGGAATCATTTATTGTTTTAACTGTTATTTTCCAATAGAAAGTAAATAGTGTTGTAACATAAATTCTATCAAAATAAAAATCACCAATATATTTTTTCTTTCTATAATAATCAGAATAATGTTGCAACCATAATTGAATTAATGCAGTATGTCCATTAAGACCTTTAATCTCTTCTTCTGCAAATTCGATTATATCATCAAACACTTTTGAATTATGTGTAATAATATATTTTTTTATTAAATCTTGAATTTTATACCATCTAATATTTGAACTGATTTCTTTTAATTTTTCAAGACAATTTTCGAAAATATGATTGACTATTAAATCTTTTATTTCCCCTTTATGAAAAATAACATTATCACCTAACATCCTGTGATAGGTTGCTATTTTCATTAAACCTATCGGGGGATATTTATTTTTATATCCGGGTTCAATTAGTAATATATTGCGCCTTTTATTCATTTTTTCCAAAACTTATTATAAGATTTAGATGATTCAAAAATATCAACAGGATTACAACTATTTAAATTTGATTCTGATATCTTTTCTGTAACTTTCTCAACTAATTCTTCTTCATCAATAGTAATAAACCGTTCTTTAATTAAATCATCGACTTTTTGGAATGAGGGAGCAACAGGAGTTGCATCATCTTTTTTATTTGTTCCAATAACTGTAAAATGAAGTAGTTTATGTTTATTATCCCCTTCATATTCAATGGTAGGTAAAAATTCAGCAATAAAACCATTATGCTCGAAGAAGTTTTTAACAGTTGTAATTACGTAATTTCTTAAAAACCGTATTCTTTTCTCATATGAAGAAATATCTGATGGAATAATCTGTGTAATAGAGCTATTAAAATCTTCTAATTCCTTGCCTGAGTAAGATGATTTAATTGTTAAAAAGAGAACGAACTTTTTAATTTTTGAATTTACAAGGTTTTGTAATTCTAAAAGTATTTTAATTGCATCGAATTTATAAACTTTTTTAACTTCTCCAGTATCATATTCAACTATTTCTAAAGGAGAAGTGATACTATTGCAAAAATCCAAATTAAAAATATGAATAGTATTATTTAAGGCAAACTCAATGCCGGTATTATCTCTTCGTTTTAGAACAACTTCTTCAATATAACCATCATAAACAACATAGCTATTTATTATTCCTTTACGTTCAAATTCAGAAAGTTTATATTGTAGTTGTTCAATATTCTTTTTGTCTTGTTCAGGTGATGACGGATTAGGATAATCACGACATTGAAAAGCAATAACTTCGTCAATATGCTCTATCCATTCTTCAATGTCTTTTGCATCAGGGGACGGAAGTCCAAGATATGTTAGTTTAGAATTTAAGTGAATAGAAATAAATTCTATAATTTTTTTTCCCCAGTCTCGGCGAATGATATTTTTTGATATTGTATTAAATTTTGTCATATTATAAATCTTCAATATTTAATAGTTCTCTCTTTAATTCGTCCAGTAATTCATAATACATCTTTTTATTTTCAGCTAATCTTTGAATAAAGAGCTCATCAATGATGGAAAATATTTTATTAACTTCTTCT
>JAMOQG010000028.1 GCA_027064135.1 Peptostreptococcaceae bacterium
GAAGATCTATTTAAGGTAAAAAAGTAAAACCCCTTCAGGGGTAGCTAAAGTGGCAACGGCTTTGTAGCTTGAACGGGAAGTGAAAGCTAGCGTCTTTAGGCGCTAGCCGGTAATATCCCCTTATAGGGGGAGAGAAAACCACCCGTTTTACGGGTGGCCATTATTTAGAAAATCTAACGGATGAAAAACTAGTGAAAATATCAGAAAAAAGATTAAATGATAGTGAATCTGAAAATATAAATCATGAAGAATTTTGGTTAAATATGGAAAGCGAATAATGGATTTGCGAAGTAAAACAATAAAAAAAATAGAAACTGGAATCTTTTAATTACTTCCAGTTTTTTTGTACAAATTATTTTTGTAGGTTATATTTATGATATAATTGAGAAAGAATTAAGCAAGGAGTTGATAAAAGTGAAAAAGAAATTACCGGTAGGAATGAGCAGTTTCAAAAAGATAATTGAAGATGATTATTATTACGTAGACAAATCGTTATTTATTAAAGAAATAATGGACAGTAGTGGAGAAGTAGTATTAATACCAAGACCGAGACGTTTTGGAAAAACACTTAATCTTTCTATGCTTAAATATTTTTTAGATATAAATGGAAAAGAAAATAATAGAAAATTATTTGACAATTTAAAAATAAATAAAGAAAAAAGAATAATGGAGCATTTTGGGCAGTATCCAATAATATATATGAGTTTTAAAGATGCTAAATCATTGAAATATGATGATGCTATGTTTTTTATAAAAGAGGTTATTGCTAATGAATATAGGAATCATAATTATTTACTAAATAGTGAAGCTTTAGATGAATATGAAAAGGCTGAATTTAAAAGTATTATTTCAAAAGAAGCTAATAATGTTTCATTTGTAAATTCATTAAATAAATTATCAAAGTATTTATATGCGCACTATAATAGAAAAGTTGCAATATTAGTAGATGAATATGATATGGCAATACAATCATCTTTTGTAAACGGATATTATGAAGAAATGTTAGAATTTTTCAGAAATTTTTTAAGTGGAGGCTTAAAAGATAATGAATATCTAGAAAAAGGCATATTAACAGGAATTTTAAAAGTAGCTAAAGAAAGCATATTCAGCGGACTTAATAATTTAGATGTATCAACATTATTAGATGAACAGTTTAATAATAGTTTTGGACTTTCGAAAAGCGAAGTTGAAGAAATAATTAGTTATTATGAATTGGAATTTGAAAAAGAAGAGATTTCAAAATGGTATAATGGGTATAATTTTGGTGGGAATAAAGTATATAATCCGTTTTCAATAATTTCATTAGTTAATAAGAAAGGTGTTTTAGAGCCGTATTGGTACTATACAAGTAGTAATGATGTTATTGTAAATGTGACTAGAAAATTAAGCGTAGAAAATAAAGAAAAGATATATAGTTTAATTAATGGTGAAGAAATAGAAGTTGAGATAGAAAAAGATATAGTATACAAAGATGTATATACAAGAGGTGAATCAATTTGGTCTTTTTTATTATTCTCAGGATATTTAACATGGACTAAAATGATAAGTTATGATTTATATAATGTTAAAATACCAAATGAGGAAACAAGAAAATTTTATAAAAAAGTAATAATAAAATGGTTTGAAGCTCATCCAACAATGGTATTAAAAAATATATTGAAAGATCTAACAGATGGAAAAATGCGAGTATTTAAACCAATGTTTAAAAAGTTTGCAAAAGAAAGTTTAAGTTATTATGATGTAACAAGTTTCGAACCTGAAAGATTTTATCATGCTTTTGTATTAGGCATTTTAATATCTTTAAAACAAGAATATGAGATAACGAGTAATAGAGAAAGCGGTCTTGGGAGATATGATATTTCACTTATGCCAAAGAATAAGAAAGATCATGGAATAATAATTGAATTTAAAGTTGCAGAAGAAAATGAAAATGTAATAGATACAGCAAAACGAGCTTTAAAACAAATAAAAGAAAAAGAATATGAAACAAAAATAAAATCACTTAATCTTAAATGTTTAAGCATAGGAATAGGTTTTAAAATGAAAGAAGTGGAAATAATATCTGAGTGGAGTTGATTATGAAAATTTCAAATATAAATTATAATAACACTAAAGCTATTAAAGTTGAAAATAATAAATATGAGTTAATAATACCATTAGAATATGGAATTAGAATAATGAGTTTTAAAGAAAAAAATAGTTTTAATTTTTTAGGTGAAAATATTGAAACAAGTAGAGAGTGTGATAATGATTTATGGCATTTAAGAGGTGGACATAGATTATGGCATACACCTGAAAAATTTCCAAGAACATATTTGCCTGATAATGAAGAAATCAATTATGAATTAAAAGATAACAAATTATTTTTAACTGAGAAAGTTAATGAAAAAACAAATATTAAAAAACAAATGATTATAGAATTTATAGATAATGGAAATACTTTAAGAATTGAACATATAATAACAAATTTAGGAATGTGGGATATAGAAACTGCAGCTTGGGGAATAACTATTCTAAAAACAGGTGGGATTGCATCTGTTCCATTAAATAAAAGAAAAGATAATTTATTAAGTACTAAAACATTTTCTTTATGGGCGTATTGTGATTTAAGCGATGATAGAATTAATTTTAAAAAAGATCTATTTACTGTGAAACAAGATATTAATAATAAAAGTTCATTTAAAATTGGAACTAATAATGAAGAAGGATATGCAACTTATGAATTAAATGGATATATTTTTAAAAAAGCATTTAATTATTTTGAAAATGAAAAGTATCCAGATAATGGATGTTCATTTGAACTTTATACTGATGCTAATGTATTAGAATTAGAAACATTATCACCTATTAAAAGAATTAAAGTAAATGATAAAATAAGCCATATTGAAAAATGGAGTATTAATAAAATAAATTAAATATTTTTAATAGAATAGTAACAGCTTATTTAGAATTAGCAGAATTGCGAGCAATTAGACATAATTCTACGTATATGAGTGAGTGGGTTGAAAAATGGAGTAATAGATTGGAGAAATATGTCTTTAGAGATAAAAGGGACTGTAGAAGATATAATATTTAAAAATGAGGATAATGGTTTTTGTGTAGCAATAATTGATCATAAAAATGAAATGTTATTTATTAAAGGCATAATTCCTATTATTGAAGAAGGACAAATGATGTCTTTTACAGGGAAGTATGTTAATGACAGTAAATATGGTGAACAATTTAATGTAGAATCTTCTCAAATTCTTTTACCTACTGATAAAGATGGAATAGAGTTATTTTTAGCTTCTGGTTTTATTGATGGAATTGGTCCTGCTTTTGCTGAAAAAATTGTTAATAAATTTGGTAAAGACAGTTTAGATATTATTCAATATAATTCTGATAAATTACTTGAAATTGAAGGCATTGGAGAAAAGAAACTTGAAAAAATAACTAAATCTTATTTTGAAAAATTAGCAATGAAAGATTTAGTAATATTTCTTCAAAAATTTGGAGTTTCAACTACTTTTGCAAATAGAATTTATAGTATTTATGAAGGAAATGCAATTTCATATATTAATCAAAACCCTTATAGACTAGCTGATGATATTAAAGGGATAGGTTTTGTAATTGCAGATTCAATAGCAAAGAAAATGGGAGTTGAAAAGGATTCGCCTTTTAGAATTGCTAGTGGAATTAAACATATATTAAATGAAATACAAAATGAAGGTCATACTTTTTTAGATAAAGATGAATTGATAATAAACACTAAAAGATTGTTATTTGTTGAACCTGAATTAATTGAAAACGAACTTTCGGAACTTATAATTAAAAGATCTTTAGTTTTACAAATGATTGATGATAAAGAAGCAATATATCTTCCATATTTAGCTGAAGCTGAAGAATATGTTGCAAATAAATTAACAACGTTAAATGATACTTTTTATAGATTTCCTATTGATATTGAAAAAGAATTGAAATCTATAAATAAAGTTTTAGGAATTGAGTTACATGAATTACAAGAAAAAGCTGTTAAAGAAGCTTTAACAAATGGAGTACTTGTTATTACAGGTGGACCGGGAACGGGTAAAACAACTATTATTAACTCAATTATTAAAATGTTTGGGAATAATGATTATAAAGTGCTTTTAGCTGCCCCTACTGGAAGAGCAGCAAAACGAATGACTGAAACAACTGGTAAAGAAGCAAAAACTATTCATAGACTATTAGAGTATTCAAAAGGTAGTGGAGATTATCTTGTTTTTAATAAAAATAGTGAGAATCCATTAGTATGTGATGTGGTTATAATAGATGAAACATCAATGGTAGATATAACTTTAATGAAAAATCTTCTTTCAGCATTAACTGAAGGAACAAGACTTGTTCTTGTTGGAGATGCTGATCAACTTCCATCAGTAGGTCCAGGAAATGTTTTAAGAGATATTATTGAATCACAGATCATTAATACAGTAATATTAAATAAGATATTTAGACAAAGTGAAAAAAGTTTAATAGTTACTAATGCACATAAAATTAATAATGGAGAAGCTATAGAATTTAATATTGAAAATAAAGATTTTTTCTTTATTAAAAGAAAAAGACATGAAGACATTTTGAGTGAAATTGAAACACTTTGCAAAACAAGACTTAAGAAATTTTATGATTTTAATCCTTTAGAAGATATTCAAATACTTACACCAATGAAAAATAATTTGCTTGGTACTAGAGCAATTAATAAAATTATGCAAGAAGCTCTTAATCCTAAAAGCATGATGAAAAAAGAAAAAGAATTTGGGGAATTTGTTTTTAGAGTTGGCGATAAAGTAATGCAAATAAAAAATAATTATGACATTAAATGGAGAAAAAATAGTGGAAAAGATGGAACAGGAATATTTAATGGAGATATGGGTATAATTTACGGTATGGATGTTGTTGAAAAAGAACTTTTAATTTGTTTTGATCAAGAAAAAAACGTTAGATATAAATTTAATAGTCTTAATGAACTTATTCATTCATATGCAATAACTGTTCATAAAAGTCAAGGTAATGAATTCCCTGTAGTTGTAATGCCTATGAGTTGGCTTCCAAATATGTTGAAAAACAGAAAAATTCTTTATACAGCAATAACAAGAGCAAAAAAACTCGTTGTTTTAGTGGGTGAAGAAAAATATTTAAATAGTATGATTAATAATGAAAAAAATCTAATTAGGAATTGTGGACTTAAAAATAGGCTTATTAAAAGAAATAGTTTGAAAATATAAGTGGGTGATTATTATTTTTGAAAATATACTTGATGTATTTTTTCCTAGAAATTTAAAATGTATTTACTGTAATAAAGATATTGACGAGAATAATAAATATTCATTATGTGATGAGTGCAAAACTAAAATATCTTTTATAGACGGAAATGTTTGTAAATATTGTGGAAGATTTATAAAAGATGGAAATATTTGTTTAGAGTGTGAGAAAAATAGGTATTATTTCCAAAGTGGGATCTCTATTTTAGAATATAATGATATTTCAAAGAAGTTAATATTAGCTCTTAAATATAATAAGAAAACTTATATTGCATACTATTTTGCAAAGATGATTTATGATAAAATGGTATTAAATGAATTAACAGATTTTGATATTATTACATATGTTCCTTCATCAAAGAAAAAAAGAAGGAAAAGAGGATATAACCCATCTGAAATTATTGCAAAATATGTATCAAAATTTAGTAATATTCCGTATGAGAAATTATTAATTAAAGAAAAGGATACGGTAGAGTTAAAGAGTTTAAATCGAATGCAAAGAAAACTTACTGTAAAAGATAGCTTTAAAATAAAAGACACTGATTCAAATATAAGAAAGTGTTTAATTATTGATGATGTTTTTACAACAGGTTCTACTATTAATGAATGTTCAAGAGTACTTTATGAGGAATATGCATGTGATATTACTATTGCAACAGTATATGTTGGAGATATAGATAAGTAAAGATTCAAAGGGGGAATAAAATGGAATTAAAAAATTGTAAAAAATGTGGAAGAATGTTTTCTGCTGAAAATGGACACGAGTATTGCACTAAATGTAGATTAAAAATTGTAGATCATTTTAAAATTGTTAGAGAGTATATATATGATCATCCTGGAACTAATGTAAATGAGACGGCTGAAGCAACTGGAGTTCCTAAGAAAGAAATTTTAGAATATTTAAGAGATCAAAGATTGGAATTAGTGGACCGATCTGAAGAAAGAAAATGTCAAAAATGTGGAGTGCCTATTCCTGCAGGAAGATATTGTGCTAAATGTGCAGCTGAATTAAAAAAAGGATTTAATCAAGCATTTGAAAAAGATAAAAAGAAAGAAAGTTCAAATGATAAAGGATGGCATTCGTCATAACAGTTCAATAGGAATTATAGTTACCAAAATTTGCTTCGAGAAAACTTCGTCTGAATTTGTGATTTAGATGAAGATGAATTGAGGCTTTTTTATTTTGACAATATAGTTTTGCAAAAGTTTGAGGAATAAAATCCTTAAAAACATTGACAAAGTATGGTTTGAGGAATACAATTCGCATAAGAGGTGAATGTTATGATTCAAAGAACAGAATACTTAAATTTCCTTATACGTTCAAAAGATAAGGAATTAATTAAAGTGATTTCAGGAATAAGAAGATGTGGAAAGTCGACATTGTTTGAAATTTATATGGATTATTTACTTAATAATGGGGTAGATAAAGAACAACTTATATTTATTAATTTCGAAGATCTTAGTTATAATCATTTGCGAGATTATATGAAGTTGTTTTCTTTTATAATGGAAAAAGTTCAACCAGATAGAATGAATTATATTTTTTTAGATGAGATTCAGCATGTTTCTCAGTTTGAAAGAGTTGTTGATAGTTTATTTATACAAAAAAATATAGATATTTATATTACTGGGTCAAACGCATATTTTATGTCTGGAGAATTAGCAACACTTTTATCTGGTAGATATATAGAATTGAAAATGCTGCCTTTATCATTTAAAGAGTACTGTAATGGTACAGATATGCATAAGTCAATTTCTGAGAAGTATCGTGATTATCAAATAAATAGTTCTTTTCCGTATGCAATAGATATTATGGATGATAGGAAATTGATTATAAATTATTTAGAAGGAATATTTAATACTGTTATTCTTAAAGATGTAGTTGCAAGAAATAAAATAGGTAATGTAGTGATGTTAGAGGATGTGATAAAGTTTTTGTTTGATAATATTGGTAATCAAACATCCGCAACTAAAATTGCGAATACAATGACATCAAATGGTAGAAAAATCGATTCTAAAACAGTAGAGAAATATATTAAAGCATTGACTGAAAGTTTAATCATTTATAAAGCAAAAAGATATAATATCAAAGGAAAACAATATTTGAAAACTTTAGAAAAATATTATGTAGTTGATATTGGGTTGCGCTATATGTTATTAGGAATGAGTCGAACTGATATTGGGCATATTCTTGAAAATATTGTTTATCTTGAATTAATACGAAGAGGCTATGATGTATATGTTGGTCAGTATGGAGATATGGAAGTTGATTTTGTTGCAATGAATGAAAATGGGATGGAATATTTTCAAGTTGCTGCCACAGTGCGAGATGAAAAAACTTTAAATAGAGAACTTAAACCATTACTTAAAATTAATGATAATTATCCAAAATATTTATTAACTTTAGATGAAGATCCTGAAGGTGATTATGAAGGTGTTAGACGAATTAATGTGTTGGATTATCTTTTAAGATAAGTGTTTGATCCTTAATCTCTTTTTGGTGTAGTTATAGCTGAACATTAAAAAAATATATTTTTATAAAATGAACTTAATGAAGATTCAGTGCGTCGGAAATCCCGACGCACTAGCTCTGACGGAAAAGAATATTTCGTAAAAATAAAAAAATAAGAATAAGTAAATAAAAAATAAAAAAATATTTAATACGCCTTCAACATTGCCGATACTTAATATAAGAAGTATTCAGAGATTTGGAGGTGTTTTTTATGAAGATTTATAATAATCCTAATGTAAACAAAATAATGAGAAAATATCAGAATAATGTTAGTAGAACAAATGAAGTTGGGAAAACACAATTTAAGCAAGATAAGCTTGAAATTTCAAGTAGCGCGAAGGAATTTCAATTAGCTATGAATGCTGTTAAGAAGTTACCTGATGTAAGACAAAATAAAGTTGATGATATTAAAGAAAAAATTAATAAAGGTCAATACAATCCATCTACTAAAGATGTTGCAAAGAAAATGTTAAATAATGCTAATTTAATTATTTAAATTAGTGTTATTTTATTTTCGAAAGGGATGATAATGTGTCTGAATTTGTTGATAAATTAATAATGGCATTAGAAAAAGAAGAAGAAATTTATACTGAAATTTTAGATCTTTCTTTAAAAAAGAAGAAAGCTATTATAGATGGGAATATTAAATTAATTGAAGAAATTGTTAATAGTGAAAAAGCGTTAGCAATAAGTTTAGTTAAACTTGACAATATTCGTATTAGAATTGTAAATGAAATTTTAAAAGAAAATAATATTGATAGCGTAGAAAATATTACTGAACTATCAGAGTATATTGATGAAAATTCAAAACGAGAAATACTTAATTTGAAATCGAAATTAAATACGGTAATAAAGAAAGTAAAAGATGAAAATGAACTTAATAATGATTTAGTTAAGCAACAGCTTGACTATATTAATTTCAATGTTGATTTAATGACGAATATTAATTTGGGAAGCAATAATTATGGTAGAAAAGCTACAGACGATGTTAAAAGAGGAAGAAAGAATTTATTTGACGCGAAAATATAAGAGGGTGATTATATGCCAAGTTCATTTCTAGGCTTAGGAACTTCATATTCAGGTTTAACTGCAAATCAAAGAGCTTTGCAAGTTACATCTCATAACATTTCAAATGCAAATACTGTTGGATATACTAGACAACGAATGGATATGCATGCATATAAACCAGATACTTTACCTGGCGGATTAGGAACGCTCGGATTAGGTGTTGATGTAACAGCTGTTAAGCAAATAAGAGATGAATTTCTTGATTTTAAATATAGAGAAGAAAATGCAACAGCAGGCGAATGGGCAGCTAGAGAATCTGTTTTAAAGGATATTGAGGCAATAATAAACGAACCAACTGATTCTTCTATTTCTTCTGTAATGGATGAATTTTATGAGGCGCTTCATGAGCTTAATAAAACACCTGAAACAAATACAGCTAGAACTTTAGTTAGACAGCGTGCAATTTCTTTAACTAAAGAAATAAGTAGAATGTCTATTGCTTTTAAGGAGCTTCAAAAAAATCTTAACTTTGAATTTAAAACTGCCGTAACAGATCTTAATAATAATGCAGAACAAATTGCGGAACTTAATAAAATTATTTATGAGTCGGAACTTGAAGGCGGAAGAGCAAATGATATTAGAGATCAAAGGAATGTATTATTAGATGAAATGTCAGAATTAGTAGATATTAAATATTATGAAGATGAACAACAAAGATTTCATGTAATGTTACATGGAACTGAAATTGTTTCACATTATAGATATGATCAATTAGAAACATCGGAACGTGATATAAAACGTAATGATGATGATTCTGTTGAACTTGTAGATATTCAATGGGAATCAGGCAAAGCATTTGAAGCTAATTCAGGGAAAGTAAAAGGATTAATGGATGCAAGAGATAACATTGATGGAGATTCAAAAGGAATTCCATATTATGTGGATAAATTAAATGAATTTGCAGACACCTTAACTAGTCAAATAAATATGATTCATAAAAAAGGTTATGGTATTGATGGTTCTACAGGAATAAATATGTTTACAATCAAAAATATGACTACTGCTGATTATGAAGATTATTTACTTTCTGATGGTTTAGATGGAGGAGTGCCAGTTCAAGTTACTTCATCAGTAATAGATATTCCATCAGGTTTAACAGAAGAAGAAGAAAATGTAGCAATTATGGGAAATATTAATGATATTTTAGATAATAATGAAGAATATAAAGGTAAAACAATAAAATTAATAAAAAATGATTATTATATAGTAGATAAAATAAAAGCGTCTGAATTAACAATTGCTGCTGATTTAGAAGATACAAATAAAATAGCTGCTTCTACTACTGAAGAGGGGTTACCTGGGAATGGTGAAAATGCACTTAAAATTACTAAAGTTAGACATAATCAAGAAATGTTCGCCTGGGGTAATCCGGATGATTTTGTTAAATCTTTAGTATCTAACTTAGGGGTAGATGCTCAAGAAGCATATAGAATTAACTCAAATCAAGGAGTTATGCTTGATGCTATAGTAAATAAAAGGGAATCAATTTCAGGTGTTTCTTTAGATGAAGAAATGACAAATATGATTAAATATCAAAAAGCTTATCAAGCAAGTGCAAGAATGATAAATGTATTTGATGAAATGCTTGATTTAATAGTAAATAGATTAGGTCAATAAGAAATAAATAAAAAAAATTGCCAAATGAGGTAAAAGTGATGAATGAAAAATTAGTATATTTCAAAGATGATGAATTTGAACTAGATGTAAATGTAGAAAAGGAAACAGTGTGGCTTTCACAAGCGCAGATAAGTAAGTTGTTTGATAAGGACAGAACAGTAATAACAAAGCATATAAATAATATTTTTAAAGAAGGTGAATTGGATAAGAATAGTAATGTGCAAAAAATGCACTTTACTAATATTCCTAAACCAATTACATTATATAATCTTGACGTTATAATTTCAGTTGGATATAGAGTGAAATCAAAACGAGGAATAAAATTTAGAAGATGGGCAAATAAAATATTGACTTCATATCTTATTGAAGGATATGCTATTAATATTTCGAAACTTAAGAATGAAAATCGAAAATTAAAAGAGTTGCAAGCTATTATGGATATGGTACATAGAGTGGCTATTGGAAGTGAGTCAGATATTGATGAAATTAAATCTTTGCTTTTGGTGGTTAGAGATTATGAATCAGCATTAAAACTTTTAGATGAATATGATCATAAGACGCTCAATATAAAAAATGCAACTGAAATTCCTGTTAGAAAAATAACTAATAGTGAAGTTTATGCAATTATTGAGGAAATGAGAACAGAGTTTTCTTCTGAATTATTTGGGAAAGAGAAAGATAATTCGGTTTTAAGTTCGATAGAAGGAATATATCAAACTGCTTTTGGAGAAGAACTTTATCCTAGTCTTGAAGAGAAAGCTGCAAATCTTTTATATTTTTTAGTAAAGAATCATTATTTTATTGATGGGAACAAACGAATTGCAGCGGCAGTATTTATCGGTTTTATGAAGAAAAACAAATTGAATTCTACAGAATATGGAGTTAGAAAAATGACTGATGAAACATTAGTTGCTTTAACGATTCTTGTTGCGGAAAGTCAACGTGAAGAAAAAGATATTATGATAAAGTTAATTGTGAATTTGATTATAGGATAAATGATTAATAGAATATATAGCAAAGAAAGAAGGTGAACTGATGCGAGTAACTAACAATATGCTTGTAAATACTCTACTTAGAAATGTTAATAATAATTTATCAACTATGCAAAAAAAGCAAGATCAATTATCAACTGGTAAAAGAGTATCTAGACCATCTGATGATCCGGTAGCAGTATCTAAAATAATTAAATATAAAACGGATATTAACGAATTAGAACAATATGATACTAACACTAAAGATGCTCTTTCATGGACACAAACGTCTGAACTTGCAATTGCAGATATTTCAACTGCATTACAACGAACTAGAGAATTAGCAGTTCAAGCAGCTAATGGAACTAATACTCTTGAAGATAGAGAGAAAATTGCTATGGAAATTGAGCAATTAAAAGAACATATAATTGGAAATGGAAACAAAACCTTTGCAGGCAAATATATTTTTAGTTCATTTCAAACAGATAAGAAATTATTAAATGCTGACGGAACTTTCAATATTAACATTACTCAAAATGAATTAGATAATAAACCAACAACTACTTATGAAGTTGGAGTTGGTGAAACAATGAAAGTTAGTACTAATGGGCTTGATTTATTTGGTGCAGTCCTTGATACATCTTATTTTCCTACAAATATGCCAACAGGCGAAAATGAAGGAGCAAGAGGTAGAAAAGCTTCATTTGTAGGAGAAGATTTTGATAGAGCTATTGACCATTCAGGAGATACATTAGAGTTTGCAATAGATGGAACAACTTATACTGTTGTGATGACAAATTTAGTTGGAACAACTAATAAGCCTATAGCAAATATTGATTTTAAAAGTGCAATATTAAATGCTGACGATGGTGGAGGTAATTTACTTAAAGATGTAGCAACTGTAAGTTTTGACTCAAATAATAATTTAGTAATTGAATCAAATACTTATGGTGCAGCAAGTCAAGTTGATTATACTGTAGCTTCAACTGATATTTTTAGCACTCAAACTCCAGGAGATACAGTAAATGGTACAGATTTAGTAGAAGCAAGTGTTGCTGGTTCGGTAGCTTTAATTGATGCAGATATAAATGCTGATACAACAACAAGGAAAATAGTTGTTGAATATTTTGGTGAAACACAAGAAATTGAAATTGATATGAGTCTTTATACAACAGTTGCCGGTTATACAGCAGCATTAAATACAGAACTTGATAATAAATTTTCTGATAAAATTTCAGAATTGCAAACAAAATTCGGTGGAACTTACGATATTAATGCGACTGGAAATCCAATTACATTTGAAACTACTGGATCAGCTATTGATGGGCCTATTCCAGAACTTAATGTAAGAACAATAAAGTCACAAAAACCACAAATGATAAAAGATTTAGATGATTTTATTAATGCTTTAAGAACTAACGATACTGCTGGTATTAGTGATTTTATAGCAAATGTCGATGTTAATCTTGAAAATATAAATTCATCAAGATCGGAAATTGGAGCTAAAACTAATAGATTAGAAATGATTTTAAAAAGAATTGAAGATGACAATATTAATGTAACTCAGTTATTATCTAATAGTCAAGATGTAGATATGGCTGAAACAATAATGTTACTTAAAAATGCTGAGAATGTTTATAAAGCATCTCTTTCGGCAGGAGCAAGAGTAATACAACCAAGTTTGTTAGATTTTTTAAGATAAATATATTATATAAGTGGGTGATATTATGCGTTTGCAAATGAGATCTCAATTCGCATTAATAGGTATGAATATACAAAAACCACAACTTAATTTAAGAACAACTAGGCCGAGTGTAAATATTCAAACAACTCAGCCTAAAATTATTATGCAATCTACACAACCAAAAGTATTAATTGATCAAACTGAATGTTTTGCTGATGCTGGGATTAAAAGTCCAGAAAGAATGACAAATGAAAATGCACAAAGAGCAAAACAGATTGCACTTGAAAATGTAGCAAAAGTTGCACAACATGGAGATCAACTTTCAGATATTCATTTAGTACATGATGATTCGGTAATAGCAGATCAAGCTCTTTATAATGCGTTTACACAATTTGAACATGAATATGGTTATGGTGTTGTTCCAATGCATAGCCCAAGATTTACTCCAATTAAAGGAGAATTAAATATTGATGTACAAAAGGGATCTGTTAATGTTGATTATCAGAAAGGCAATGTAGAAAATAATTTTGTTAGAGGTAAAGTTGAAACCTATTTAAGGCAAAAAAATAGTTTGGAAATAACTGTTGTCAATGATAAATTTGATTTAAAAGTATAAAAAAGAGAAGGAGAATATATGAAGTTAAATACACCATATCTTGGAGAAATAGAATATAACTTGGAAGAAATAATAATATTTGAAAATGGATTATATGGATTTGAAGAGAAACAAGAATTTATTTTAGTTAATTTAGAAGATCCTGATTTTCCGTTTAATTGGTTACAATCTATAGATGATGAAAATTTATCGTTTGTTCTTACTTCACCATTTTTATTTATAAATGATTATGAATTTGATTTATCTGATAATGTAACGAATGAATTAGAAATAAAAAATCATGAAGATGTTTTGATTTTAAGTACCGTTGTTTTAAATGAAGAGTTAGAGGAATCAACAATTAATTTACAAGCTCCAATAGTAATTAATAGAAATACTAATAAAGGAAAGCAAATTATTTTAGATGATAAATTTGAATTAAAATATAAATTCTTACAAAAAAAAGAGAGTAATTAGTATGTTAGTTCTTACCAGAAAAGATGATGAAAGTATAATTATTGGAAAAGACATTGAAATAAAAATAATAAAAACTGAAAATGGAAAAGTTAAAATAGGTATTGAGGCTCCAAAGAATATAGAGATAAATAGAAAAGAAATATTTGAACAAATTGAAAAAGAAAATAAAGAAGCTATTAATAAACAAGTGGACATTAAAAAAATTAAAGAAATGTATATGAAAAAAGATAAATAATGATATAAAAAGAAAGAAAATAAAAAACAAAAAAATTAAACAAAATCATTTTTTAGGCGATAATATTATTAGAATGCTACTTATACGGAAGTGCCGGCTAAAGTATAAGTTCATTATAAAATGAATTTCTAGGCTTCATTGAAGCGTAGAAAGAACAATCCAGGAGCTATAGAGTTCTCTATCTGTTACTTGAAAAAGTAGGAGGATTAGAAATCTAAGTTATCGGACAGAGTAATTGACGACAAGGACGTCGTTAATATTATTAAAAACCCAAGGAGGGGAATATGAGAATTAATCATAATCTTATGGCAATGAATACACACAGAATGTTAGGTATTAATCAACAAGGCACATCTAAATCGATTGAGAAATTATCTTCTGGTTTTAGAATTAACAGAGCTGGGGATGACGCAGCCGGTTTAGCTATTTCTGAAAAAATGAGAGGTCAAATTAGAGGCTTGGATCAAGCTTCAAGAAACTCTCAAGATGCCATTTCTTTAGTACAGACTGCTGAAGGTGCGTTAAATGAAACTCATGATATCTTACAAAGAATGAGAGAACTTTCAGTGCAATCTGCTAATGATACAAATGTAACTATTGATAGAGATGCAATTCAAAATGAAATTACACAATTAACTTCGGAAATTGATAGAATTGGTAATACTACTGAATTTAATACAAGAAAACTTTTAAATGGTGGAGCTAGTGTGGCGGCTTCTATTGTTGATGGTGATAGTAATGGAGAATCAGCTTATATTTCAAATATTTCAGGAACTGGAGATACACAAGTTGGTGCTGTAATAAGTTTGGCAACTTCGACGTTAGCTGTAGCTGCTACTGATGCTTCTACTGATGCAATTGCATCTGGGGCGTTAGATGGCGCAAGTGCAATGACATTAAATGGTGTATCATTTTCTTATGCATCTGGCACTGCTATTGCGGATGTTCTTGATGGTATTAATAATGCTGGTATTGGTGTTACTGCAACATTAGATGGATCAGATATGATTAATATTACATCAAATAATCTTGGAAGTGTTTCTGAATTTACTGTTACAGGTACAGCAACAGGTAACTTTGCTGGTATAGTATCTCAAACTGGTACTGATGCAATTGTTACAGTTGGTAATGGTGCTGAATTTTCAAATTATTCAGCTGTAGGGAATAGAATTACAATTCAGGATGGTAGCGCAAAAGGTTTATCGTTTGATGTTTCAGGAGTATTGACTGATACTGCTGGTGATGGAACGGATGATACAGTAATAACTGTTGATTCTAATGGTGGCTTAAATATGCAAATTGGGGCAAATGAAGGACAAGATATGTATGTATCAATTGCTGATATGCGTTCAACTGCTTTAGGGGTAAATGGTGTAGATATTTCGACTTCATCTGCTGCATCTGCTGCAATCACTACTATTAATGATGCAATCACTTCGGTTTCAACTGAAAGAGCAAAATTAGGTGCTGTACAAAACAGATTAGAGCATACTATTAAGAACTTAGATACTTCAAGTGAAAACTTGTCAGCATCTGAATCAAGAATACGTGACGTTGATATGGCTAAAGAAATGATGGAATTCACTAAGAATAACATCTTACAACAAGCTGCACAATCAATGTTAGCTCAAGCAAATAATCAACCTCAAGGAATTTTACAACTCCTTAGATAGATTATTAGGGCGTTTAATTCAGAAATGAATTAAATAATCATTGGGTGAATTGCTGGAACTTCCTTAAGCTTATTAAACTACAATAGTATTAGAAATGATATTATGAATGTTTGAAAATTAATAAGATTGGATAATCAGCAGCCAAGCTCCTGTTTCGAAAGAATGGAGAAGGTTCAACGACTAGGATATACGACCGTATAAGGTTATGAAATCCGTAGGGAAGAGGTTTCCCGAAGTGCCCAACTCCGAAAGGATGAAGATATAGTCTGGCAGATATTGAAAGATATTTGATGGTCCGCAAGCAAACCAACAACCTCAAGGTGTATTACAGTTATTAAGATAGTAAAAATTAATTAATTGAAATTTAGGAAGGGATTTTCCCTTCCTTTTTCATACACTTAATTTTATCAACAATACCATAATATGATCTATTAAGTTTATTAGCAATGTTTTGATATGTTTTTCCGTTTACTCTCATATTTATGATTATTTGTTCATCATCTTTATTATATAAATTTGAAATTATTTTTTCGTTTTGAATTTCAATTATCTTTTTTGTAATCTTTTCTAATTTAATTTTTCATCATTTAATCTTTTTTCTAAATTAACTTTATATTGCATACATTTTATATTTTTGGAAAATGGTTTAATTAGACTGATAAAATAATTAATATCATTTCTTTTATTAATTTCTAAATGCCAATTAGGACCATTAGAAGTCCATTTCAATTTAAAATTAACATTTATAACATTGAATTCTTTTTTTAAATGATTCATTAAAAGAATATTTTCTTCTTTAGAAAAGCTTTGAGTATAAAGGTATATTCTTGGAAACAGATAAATTGAATTTTTATTATCATTTTTTTGAATTACTAAAGAACCATCATCTAAAAAAAGTGTCATTAGCCCAATAGGATGATCTAAGTATTTCAAATTTTCTGTTGTTAAAGTTTTTATATTGTTAAAATAGAATTCGTTTCTTAATTTAGTAAATAATTCTTCTGATTTTGATCTAACTTCATGTCTATTAGCAAAATATTTAAAGTCTAAAATATTGGCTTTCCATTTTCTATAATTTGTTTGTTCTTTTGAACCATGCTCTCTGAAATAAGCATTTCTGCTTCTACCATAAAGAGCCAAATTGCCATCTCCAATAATGCTGCCGATAAGAATATTCGTTTGGATATTATTCATGAAAACCTCATTTAACGAAAATACGTTCTCTGTGTTTTAAGTATATCATATTTATCATTTATATTTAAGAAATATTAACAAATATATAGAAATAACCGATAAAGTATATAAGAAAACTGTGGAGATGGAGGTACAAAATGAATATTGATAGTTTAAGTAAAGCTAGTGAAGTAAAACCAGTTGAAGTAAGATCTGTTGAAAGTGTAAAACCAGTAAAAGTTGAACCTAAAGTTGAAGACAAAAATAAACTTGACGTTGATAAAAAAGCTCAAGAACTTATGAGTGAAGATTTAATCAAAAAATCAGTAAAGCAAGCTAATGTTGCATTAAAACAACATCACAGAAGAATTGATAGATCAGTTCATGAAGTAACTAAAACAGTGATGTATAAGATGATTGATACCGATACTAAAGAAGTAATAAAAGAATTTCCACCTAAAAAAATTCAAGATATGATTGCTAAAATGTGGGAATTAGCAGGTTTATTTGTTGATGAAAAAATTTAAATTTTAAATTTGTTATTAAGGAGGTGATAGTATGTCAGATTATACACGTATAACAGGTATTGCGTCAGGTATGGATACTGAAAATATGATTAAAGATTTAATGAAAGCTGAAAGTGCAAAAAAAGATAAAGTAGAAAAAGAACAAATGTATGAAGAGTGGAGAAAAGAAGAATATCAAAGTATTTCTAAAATGTTAAGAGAATATAAAAACAATAATTTTGATATTTTATCTCCATCAACTAACTTTAGAAGTCCATCAATGTTTGCTGATTTCACTTCAAGCGTTTTAAGTGGTGGGATAGAATCATCTGCTGTTACAGTAACAGGAAATACGAATATTACAAACTTAAGTCATACTATTAATAGTATAACTAGTTTAGCAAGTAATGATTTATATGCTTCAACAGCAAAATTAAAAGATACTATGGTAGGAACAGAAGCAATGGATATGACGAGTATAGATACAATAAATACTTCAATTGCAGCAGGTAATAATACATTTGCAATTAATTTTGATGGAGTATCAAAAAG
>JAMOQG010000029.1 GCA_027064135.1 Peptostreptococcaceae bacterium
AGGAATGTATATATGATTCAGTTTCATATTGGGATAAATTTCTAAATGATATTGAATATGCAAAAAAATCAATTGTTATATCAAGTCCCTATATTCAAAAAAAGAAATTTGAATATATAAGAAAAATATTAGTAGAAAAATATAAATCAGGCGTTAGAGTAGTGTTGTGTATTAAAGAATTTGAGGATTATTCTGAAAAAAAGAAAATATCTATTTTTAAATCTGTATCATTGCTTCGTAAAGAAGGAATAAATATTATTCAAATAAGTAAAAATCAGCATAAATTTGCAATCGTTGATCAAGAAGTAGTATGGTATGGGGGAATTAATATATTAAATTTTAATAGAGAAGATGATTCTATAATAAGGGTTGTAAGTAATGAATTAAGCAATGAACTTTTAGATATTGTTGAATTAGAGGATGGAACAGAATTTTAAGATGTCAAAATGGAGGTGGAAATTGGTAACAAGATTAATTAATGATATTCGAAATTCGTTGGATAATAAATGTTATTTTGCAGCACTTTCTCTTGCTCTTGCATTACCAGATATTTGTGGTGTAGCTAAATTAGGAGAAAATAGCTCTGTTGCAAAGAGATATATTACTTGAGACGATAAAAAATATATGATATGTCAATGGATTTTGATATAGGAAATGGAATGATGACTGAAAAAAATATATTATTAATGTTACTTATTTATGTAATTTGTTATGCTATGCTGCAGAAAATTTCTATAGTGTAAATAAAGAATGCTTTAAAATGGATTGGGAGGTAATTGAAGGCGATATATTTAAGTAGAATAATATTTTTAATATGATTGGAATTCACATAGAAAATATAGTTTATAGATATGTAAGCGTCAAATATACCACACCTATTAATTAAAAATTAGCTGTGGTATTATTTATTTATTGGCATTTGGTATTTTGCATTTATTTGGAATGCTTTCTGACCATGGCATAAGTTTATCTAATTCTTCTTGATCTGATGTATCTATATTTGGCATTTGTTCAAATAAATGTTTTAAATAATAATATGGGTTTAAATCATTAGCTTTTGCTGTTTCTATTATACTATAAATAGTAGCGCTTGCTGTTGCTCCTTTTGGTGTATTAGAAAATAAAAAATTTTTTCTGTTATGTGCTATAACACATAATTTCTGCCGATTACAAAAGGTCGTATGGCACGTTCAGCTCGATTATTATCGATTTCTATATGACCATCTTCTAAAAACATTTTTAGTTTTGTCCATTGATTTAATGCGTAACCAATCGCTTTACCGAACGAGCTTTTAGGTAAGGCTTGCCGTTTTGTTATG
This sequence comes from Peptostreptococcaceae bacterium, assembly GCA_027064135.1. Classification (GTDB taxonomy): domain Bacteria; phylum Bacillota; class Clostridia; order Peptostreptococcales; family Acidaminobacteraceae; genus HSG29. Next base: position 1,320 of record JAMOQG010000029.1, read on the forward strand.
TTTAGCCAATCAAAAAATTCATCTATAATTGGTTTACTTTCTTCTAACCGTTTCTTGTATCTTTCTTCTGGTAATAAGTCTTTTATTTTTCTTTCCACCTTAAAAAGTTCGTTACAAAATCCAAGTCCTTTTGTGGCAGATAAATGCGTAAGGCTTGTTTCGTCTGGAACTGCTGTTAAAGATTCTTTGAAGTATCTTCTTGCATGCGCAAAACATCCTGCTATTGTTACATCAGGGATATTATTATATCCTGCGTATGCATCTGTCTGTAGATATCCTTTAAATTCTTCTAGAAACTTTTTAGGGTGTTTATTGGCTCTTGTGGTTCTATAGTCATATAACACAATCGGCTTCCCATATTTTGTTGTTGTGTAAAGCCACATATATGATTTGTTTGTTGCTTTACGTCCTTCTTCGTTTAATACTTGAAGTGTTGTTTCATCTGCATGCAAGTATTTTTCTTTTACTAAATATTCATGCAGTCTATCATAGACAGGCGTTAACCAATCGGTGGAACTTCTAATAATCCAATTAGATAAGGTTTGTCTAGATATGTTTATTCCAAAGTTACTAAATTCTTTTTCTTGTCTGTATAACGGCATAGCTGATGTATATTTCTTATCCATAGCATATGCTATTATTGATGGTGATGCATGACTTCCTTTTATTACTGGATTAGGTGCTTTTGCTTTTATTATAGGCGTAGAAATATTATTTGCTTCACAATGTCTACATGAGTAAATTTTTTTAATGCTTTCTACAATTACTGCTTCTGCAGGAATAATTTTTATTGTTCTTGTTATTTCTGTAGTCATCTGATGTAATTTATTATTACATTCTGGACATATTTTTTCTTCTTCTGAAATATCATACTCAATTCTTTCTACTGCTAAATTGCCATAGTTTTCTTCAAATGTTTTTTTATCTCTTTTCTTGCGCGTATATGTAATGTCTTCTGTTTCTGGCTCTTTTTCTTTTATATTTGAAGCAAGTTCTGCTTCATTAAAAAATGAAAGTTGATCCGGATTAGTTTTTTCACTAGAAATCCCAAATCTCTTTTGATTATTTATTTTAAGTTGCTCTTCATACCAAGAAACTTTTGCATTTAATAAAACAACTTCTTGTTCTAAAAGAGCTATTTTTTCTTCTTTATTCAGTTGTATTTTATTTGCTTTTTTATTATTTTTCATATCTTTATTATAACATTTTTTATGTAAAATTAATAGCTTTTTTATTGAAAAAAGCCTGATTTTGCAATACTTTCAGGCATTTATTTTTCTATATAATTAGTCTTTCTTTTACTTCTTTATGTGCTGTTTTTTGATTGAATAATAATCCGTCTAGAAGCCATCGTAAATTTCTTTCTTTAACTGTTATCACTTTTGAATTTGAAATTTCTGGCCATTTAAATCTGTCTTTTTCAAGTCTTTTATAGTAGAGCCAAAAACCATTATTATCCCAACATAATAATTTGATTTTATCTTTTTTCCTATTACAAAATACAAATATACTATTTGAAAACGGATCTAAGTTAAAACATTCTTGTACTAAAATTGATAATCCATCTATTGATTTTCTTAAATCAGTTGTTCCTGCTGCTAAATATACGTTATCTATATTCTTTACATTTAACATAGTTTTACCAATGTTGATATTATATTTTCAAATACTATTATGTCAAAATCTGATTCAACTTCTATTTTAGCGGCTCCGATTGTTATGCTAATTGGTGATGTTTTTTGAAATGTAGTTTCAATTCCGGTTTCAGTTGTTACTTCAATCCAATTATTAGTTGTTTTTTCTGTTTTATTAAGTTTAGCTTTCCAGTACCAAAATTGTCCTTCTGTTAATTTTTCTTTTGCACACCATTTTCTTGCTGATAAGGTGCTTAAATTAAATTCACTAATATGTTTTTCCCAAATAGCTTTTTTATTTTGATCTGTTCTCAATTAATATCATCTCCTCTAATTTCTATTGATGATATTATCTCATAATTGATTTGTTTTTAGTAGGTGTGGTATATTTGACGCTTACATATAAAAGAATGATTGAGGAATTATTGAACCGTTTTAAGGTAACACAAGTATGTAGGTATTAATTAGAAATTTTCGGAGGATACAAAGAGGGATATTGCGAGTTTGGTCAACAAATTTCGATGTGCTATAGAATCGGCTAAAAATGCTATGTAATGGTAGCATCCATTAATTCCATCTACTAATAATATATTTCCATTCGTAAGGCGTGTTTTTCATGAGGGACTAAATAC
>JAMOQG010000030.1 GCA_027064135.1 Peptostreptococcaceae bacterium
CATGCTCAGAATTTAATTTATCTGTCATTAACACAGATCCTACATAAGCTCCTGCTATAGATGCAATACTTGCAAATAGAATTAACGAAATATTTACGCTGCCTGCGCCCCAATGTCCGAAAAATCCTGATAAAGAAGAAAATATAACAATAAATGCTGTTGTAGCTGAAGCATTCTTTGAATCAATTCCCATTCCAATTAAGACAGGTATAATCAAATTCCCTCCACCTATTCCTAAAAGCCCAGCAATAAAACCAGCAATAATCCCTATTGTTATTCCAGATTTTATGCTTGTATTTTCTTTATGATTAGCAGATGTAGCTTTCGACTTTAAAACTAACATTTTCAATGCAGCATATACTAAAAAAACAATAAAGAGTCCGTTTAGTAAATTTGCTGAAATATGTTCACTTACTCGAGCGCCTAAATTAGAAAATAAAGCTGATGAAATAATAATTGGAACAGCTAACTTATATAAAATTAATTTCTTTTTTGAGTATCTCAAACTTGCAGAAATCATTGCAATTGCATTGAGTAATAGTGCAGTTGACATTGCAACACGAAGATCAAATCCCATAGCAACAAAAATTGGAATAAGAATAATAGCTGCTCCTTCTCCAGCAATTGTAAGAAGAGCAGTAAATATAAAAGTCATAATTACTGCAAAAAATATCATATAACCACCTCATTTAATATATTACTTTGATTCATAATCATGTAATTATTTTCTTTAATTCTTCCGCAAATAATTCTAATTCTTCCTCAGTTACATAAAATCCAGTTGAAATTCTAATTGGAGCTGGCAAATGTTGTTCTGGTACAGGTCGAACCATAAATTTCTTTTCATTTAATAATTTACAAAGTTCAGAAGGTTTCCATCCATCTACATGGAAATGCATAAAACCAGCTTCTTTTCCTGCTGGCGTAATAATTCTAACGCCCGGTAAATCTTTTATTAAATCTTTTACATAGTTAGAAAGATGATTAATTCTTTTTATTGCCCATTCTACTCCAACATCTTCAATTAAAAATTCTAATGATTTTTTAAATCCTAGTAATGTTGGCATATACATTGCAGTTGCAATTTGATATCTAGCTGCAAAAGGAGCTGGAATTATATATGGAGAATTAATATCAATATCATGTCTGTTTTTTATTGTACACGGACTGATAAATATTGGATCTACTTCAGGAATTCTATCTTTTCTGATGTATAATGCTCCTATTCCTTCAGGTCCTAATAACCATTTACGGCCAGCAATTGCATAAAAATCAATTTTCGATTCATTTAGATTAATAGATGTAGCTCCAGCACTTTGCGCTCCATCTGCCATAACCATAATTTTATTATCATGGCATAAATCAACAATCTTTTTAAGTGGAAATGTTAATCCAATTGTAAAAGAAACATGTGGAAACACAACTAATCTTGTTCTTGGTGTAAACATCTCACTAAGTTTATTTAATAATTTTTCATCACTATATTCATCGCCATAATCAACATCCATAAATTTTACAGTGATACCTTTTTTCATTTTCACTTGAGCGAGTGGTGCTATTGCAGATGTATGATCAGAATTAGTTACAATAACTTCATCACCTGTTTGAAGATTCAAACCCCAAAAAACAATATTTAACGATTCTGTAGTACTCTGAGTTAAAGCAATTTCTTCATATGAAGCGCCTAAAATTTGACCTAACAATTTTCTTGTATCATCCATAGTATTATATAAATCACTAAGAAAAGGTAAATATCTACCTTCATAAAATTCTTTATCAGCTTCAGCTTTCATTGCCTCATAAGCTGCTTTTGGAATTGGACCATTTGTTCCGTTATTCAAATAATGAACTTTTGTAGTTGCAGGCATTTGTTTTCTTAATGCTTCAATTTTTTCAATATCATTAACATATTCCAAATTATTTCCTCACTTTCATTTTTTCAATAATTATCCTACTAATTCTTTAGGAATTTCGTTTTTAAAATTACCTGAAATCATATTTTCATCGTCATCTTCAAAGATTCTACCCCAACCAGTATAAGCTGCTATAAGCATAACTATTGGTAACACCCATGGATGAATACAATACATGAAGAAATCTGTTGTTGCAATATCTGGTATAAAAGTAAATGTATCTTTCATAGATACTAAAAATCCTGCTAATACAAATAACTGACTACTCCATGGAACTGCATGGCAAATAGAAGTTGTAGTTGTACTAAGAATATTTGCTCTTCTATAAGGATGTAGTTTTTGTTCTTTTCCTAATGCATCAACAAAAGGTCCTGCAACTGCAATTCCCATTACTGCGAATCCACCTAACATACCCATTATAGCTGCTAAAATTACAGAAACTATTTCAGTTGATCTTGGTGTTTTTGCAACGCTACTTAATTTTGCAACAATGTCATGCATAACACCAGACATTAACATAATATGTCCTGCACCCATTAATAAACCCATAATAATAATCAAATTAATCATTTTAACAACGCCAGATGGAATAATACCAACAAGTTTCATTGAATCATTTACTCCAATTAAATCAGAAGGTGAAATAGCCCCAATACCAACTGCAATGACAATTGCACTAATAATTCCAGCCATCAAACTTGTACCAATATGTTTACCAGATGTTGAAAAATAAATGATAATCGCAACTGGTACTAACATTAATAGACCAAGAGCATTAGAATAAGATTGAATTAATGCATTTGCTTCTTCTGCTCCAAGATAATTTCCGCCACTAGAACCTAGAAGCATTAAAATTACTAAACTTGCTAATCCAGCTACAATAGCATATTTAAATCTTGCTTTAACAGTACCACCAATATCAGCTGCGCGGTCTGTTTTTCTAAAGAATTGATTTCCTGTTGCTGCAATTGTAACATCAGATACAGGTGCTAAAGTATCTCCAAAGTTAGCTCCACTAATTAAAGCACCAGCTAAAACAAATGGATTAGCTCCTAAAATTACGCCAGCTGGATATAATGCTGGTCCTAAAGTTAAGACGGTAGCCATAGAACTTCCGGAACCTGTTGATAATATTGCACATGCAATAAAAGTAAATCCAATAAATAATGTTCCTTTAATATGTGCAATTGACGCTAACCAAATAATTCCTCCTGCTACTCCACCTGCATTAAGTAATGCAGAAAAAATACCAACCATTGTAAAAATCAACAAGAACATTCCGACAGAAGGTTTTGTCATTCCTTTTACTAAAACTTTCCAAAATTCTGTTGAATCTTTTGCTAAAAATGAAATTAATCCAATAGATAAAAGAGTAATTCCCATTAATGCTGGTTGAGAAGATTTCATCCTATGTGTAGCAAATATTAACAATGAACCAATAAAAGCTATAAACGGAATTAATGCTACCCAACTTGAACCATAAAACTTTAATTTAGAATCGTGTTTTTCCATAATTGTTAACTTCCTAAAATAGTCTTACTTAAATAAAAAAACAACTTTGAAACGATTGAAAAAACTAGTTTTTATATTGATTTCAGAGTTGTTTTATGATATAATTTAAGTAAGTATAACCACTCAAAAGGAGGCTGTTTATGTACTTTGATTATTT
>JAMOQG010000031.1 GCA_027064135.1 Peptostreptococcaceae bacterium
CAAAAATGTCTGAATCATTTAGTTCATTTTCTGCAGCCATTTTTAATAAAATATGTTGGATACTTCCAGGTTGTGGCAATGCAATTCTATCTGTTTCTTCAATATCATTTAAAGTTTTAATATTTTTATCACTTGTTACAAGTCCAAGTGGTGAACTTGATAATCCACTGAATATTTTCCAATCAGTTCCTTTATCAACTCCTATTATAAAAGGAGGTATTCCCATAAATCCAATATCAAGTTTATCTGCAATAATTGCTTCTCTAATGGCAGCTGCATTTCCAAGTTTAACCCAAGTTATTTCATAATCTTTTAATTCATCTTTTAAATAACCTTTTTCTTTCATTATTTGAACTGGTGCATAAGCTAAACCGAATTGATCAGCAATTATTAAATCTTTCTTTTCTTCCTCTTTTTTTGAACAACCTACATTTAATAATAAAGTAAAAATCACTACTAAAACTATCAATCCTCTTTTCATCTATACCACCTTTCCCCTCTAATTATCATATTTTCACATTTTTCATTTTCAAATTTCATAATATCAAAAGTCTTTTCAATATTATCTTTGATTTCCTCTTCATTTTGCCCTTTAATAATTACATAACCTGCTCTTTGAGAAGCATTTTCTTTTTCTATTACTGTATCTCCAACTTTATAATTATACCCTACATCCAAAATATAATCTTTTTTTAATAACTCCTCCTTCTCAGTTACATAACTTATTTTTCCTTTTTTACAAAAAAACAATTGGGTACTTAAACACATTTTTGTATCATCATATTTATAATTTCTTAGTGTTTCCTTATTATAATTTTTATTTAATGAACCCTCAACAAGCATTTTTAAAATATCAACCTCCGTAATATAAGGAATTGATATATCTTCATAAGCTCCACCTATTCTGCAAGCTATTTCATTAACTAAAATACCATCATCACCAACTAGATATTGAAAATATATAGGTCCTTCTTTTATTTTAAATGCGTCACATATTTTTTTAGTAATATCAAATATTTCATGTCTATATTTTTTTAAATGAATTGATGGATATTCATGGCTTTTACATATTCCAATATTCAATTCACTTTCAAATGTTACTCTATCAGTAACCGTTAAAATTGTTACATTTCCATTATCAACCCACCCTGTTACAGTTAATTCTTTATTTTCATAAAATTCTTCAATTAAAACTTCTTCAGTTCTAGAATATTTTAATGTTTTGTTTATATAATTTTTAATTTCTTTTTTATTTTTTAATTTAAAAATACCCCGCTGTCCTTGCGAATCAAGTGGTTTTATTACTATTGGTTCTTTTAAATCACTTAAATCTTCAATTTTAAAATCTTTTTTAATTATTTTAAAATTGACCGCTTTAATATTTTTTTCTACAAATATTTTTTTCATTATTTTTTTATTTGTAACATTAAAAGCTGTTAATTCATCTAAATATGATATTAAATCTAATTTCTTAGCAACTTTTGATACAGTTAAAACAGGTTGATCCGTTCCAGAAGTTACAATAGCATCGATATTATATTTTTTTGCAATTTCTAAATTTTCCTCATATGAAAAAGTATCTGCTAAAGCACATTCATTTGCTATTTTTTTACCAGGCGCATTAATATTGTAACCCGATGCAATTACATAATGCCCCATTTCTTTTATTCTTTTTATTAAGTTCATCTGACAACTTCCCGCTCCAAGAACTAATATTTTTTTCATAAATACCTCATAGATTTATTTTTTTCTCAATTCTATATTGATTTCCTCTAGGTTTTATTTTTTCACTTATAAAATGCGAATAATAAAAATTCAATTTTAAAAATAATTTCATCAACTTAATAAAATTATAATTTGATTTTCCATGAATTCTTTTTCTTTTACATACATCAATATAATCAATCTTGTCGGTTATTTCAAGTAAAATCGCACTTAAATAAATAAATTTATAATTATTCTCCAAAATTCTTTCGACAAGCGAACTTCTAAACACCCTGAAACTACTAACTTTATGATAATCTACATTCGGAAAATTCATTTTAAAAAAAAGATCTCTAGAAAACGCTCCTAGATTTTTATAACTCATTTTACTATTTGATTCTGATACACCATAAATCAAATCATTTCCTTCATTGATTTTTTCTATCATTTTAACAATATAATCACTACAATGCTGCAAATCATCATCCATGGTAATTATATATTTTCCTTTAACAAAATTTAAGCCAGCATAAATAGCATTTTGCTGACCATAGTTTTTTATAAGTTTAATAACTTTTATTTTTTTATTTAATTTAGCTTCATTTTTAAGAACTTCATAACTATTATCCATACTATAATCATCTATAAAAATAATTTCATAAGTATAAATATTGTTTATCTGAGCTTCTAGCTCATTTATAAGCTCAATAATGGTTTTTTCACTGTTATAAACAGGAATAATTATAGATAAATCCATTTTTCCCTCCAAAAATGTTATAATATTAAAAAGTCGAGGTGAAACATGAAAAAAATTAACTGTTTTGGTGATATTTGCCCTGTTCCCATTCTAAAAATTCAAAACGAATTAAAAATAACCAAAAATAATGGTTCCTTTATGGTTATTATTGATCATAGTTGTGTATTAGAAAGTATAAAAGATTATTTTAAAAATACAAACCATTTAATTGAAATTGATGAAACAATAAATGGCGTATGGGAAATAATTATTACTAAAATTGATCATTAACAAATACCTTCTGTTCCATTTTCAACAAAATAATTATATACTTGGTTAATTGGACTTTCTGAACCACATGAGTTATGTTTTAATTTTGCTACATAAATATCATAATCCAAATTAAAATCTGTAATTTCTATTATTTTAAATTCTTTCTCATAAAGTTCTTTTTTTATCGACATATATGGTAAAAAGCACATTCCTAATCCATTTGAAATTGAAGATTTTGCAGATTCAATATTATCAACTTCAAACATAATATTTAAATCCTCAAATTTTAAATTAACTGCTTTTAATTTTTCTATAATGAAATCTTTTCTAATACTAAAAGAATTTAAAAATACAATTTCATGTTTTATTAACTCATTTATAGTTATACTTTCCTGTATTTCATAATCATAATTTGCAACTAATACTACTTTTTCCTTACCTAAAGAAGCATACTCAAAAATTTTCTTTTCTGGTTTAAAATTAACAAAACTAATATGAGAAAGTTCGTTAGATAAATCATCTAATGATTCTTCACTCGATTTTCCAAATGATTCAAAATTTAAATTCGGAAATTTTTTCTTAACTTTATATAATACACAAGGAAGTGAGTAATTAACAAATGAAAAATAACCATTAATTCTAATATTGCTAATATTTCTTGATTCTCTACATAATTCATCTTCCATTTCATCTGATAATCTATTAATTATTTTTGCATATTTATATACAACTTTTCCCATATTTGTAACATTAACACCTTTGTTACTTCTTTCAAGTAGCTTATATCCTATTTCAGTTTCAAGTCTTTTAATCATTTGACTTAAAGCAGATTGTGAAATAAAACTATCATTAGATACTTTAGAAATGCTTTTCGCATCTATTACTCTTTTAAAATATTTTAATGCATTAATATTCATAATATTCTCCTTCACTGATTATATAATTTTATCATAATTAATAACGCTAGTAAAGATTAGTAAACTGTAAAAAAAATTTCTATCTTGCAATTAGTTTTACTTATATAGCTTCAATTTTTCAATTACTGCTTTTTTTGTTTTAGTGGTATTATTAAATTGTGAGATTGTTAAGAGAATAACAAAGATGTCGAAATAATGATTATTAAGTAAATTTATTGTTAGGAGTGATTAAATGAGTGAAAATAATACTTCAAACATTTCTTCAACTAAAGAAGCAAGTACAGGTTCTTTAAGTTCAAGAAGATCAGGAAGTAATGGTAGCGCAAGTAGAAGGCGCCCTAGAAAAAAGAAGAAAAATCAAATTCCAGCAGGAATACTAGTAGTAATAATAATACTTGTAGTTGCATCGTTCTTAAGTAAGATTTCAGCTACTGCATCATTATACTGGATTATAGGAGTATCGTTTGGTACAGTGCTTCAAAGAGGAAGATTCTGTTTTACAGCATCAATGAGAGATCCATATTTAACTGGAAGTACAACATTAACAAGAGCAGTTTTAATTGCATTTGCTCTTACTACTATAGGTTTTACAGCAATTAAATACGGTTACTTTATGAAAGGTTTACCAATTCCAGGGATGGGATATGTAGTTCCAATTAGTTTAGCTACTATAATAGGCGGATTTTTATTTGGTATCGGAATGGTAATAGCAGGAGGATGTGCTTCAGGAACATTAATGCGTATCGGTGAAGGATTCCAAATGCAGCTTATCGCATTAACATTCTTTGTAATAGGTTCTTTATGGGGAGCCCATGACTTTGGTTGGTGGAAATACAATGTAATTTCAAAAGGAAAATCAGTTTTCCTTCCAGACGTATTTGGTTGGACTGGAGCATTAATATTACAATTAGGTCTTATCTTTGTATTATATTATGTAGCACAAAGATATCAAGAAAAACAAGTACATTAAATTTTATTTAAATGATTATAGGAGGAATAAATATGAACGAAGTTGTATTAGATTGTTACGGTGAAGCTTGTCCACTACCAATTGTTAAATCAGAAAAAGCCATTAAAGATTTAGATTTAGGAGATCTTTTAATAGTACAAATAGATCATAGTTGCGCTATGAAAAATCTACCTGAATGGGCTAGAGAGCAAGGTTACAATGTTGAAGTTGAAGAAGTTGACGACGGTGAATGGGAAGTATTCATAGAAAAAACTAAGTAATTTTACTTAAATATAAGGAGGAATAAAATGAATGAAGTTGTATTAGATTGTTACGGTGAAGCTTGTCCACTACCAATTGTTAAATCAGAAAAAGCTATTAAAGATTTAGATTTAGGAGATCTTTTAATAGTACAAATAGATCATAGTTGCGCTATGAAAAATCTACCTGAATGGGCTAGAGAACAAGGTTACAATGTTGAAGTTGAAGAAGTTGACGACGGCGAATGGGAAGTATTCATAGAAAAAACTAAGTAATATAAACTGTTGGGAGGCGTATATATTGAATAACGAATCAAATACTAAAAAAATAAAGTTTTTTGATAAATTAAAAAGTAATGATTTTTACATTCAAGTTTTTAAAAACCCTTTAACTTATGTTGGCGCTGCAGTATTACTTTCTGTTCTACAGATTGTATCTTTAGCAGCTACCGGAAACCCTTGGGGCGTTTCAGGACCATTGGCATATTGGGGTGCATGGATACTCGAAGCTTTTGGAGGTTCAGTTGATAAATGGTATTATTTTTCATCAACAGGTGCTCAAAATGTTTTAAAAGCTGGTTTTATAAATCATGCTGGTACATGGAGAAATATAGGAGTTATTTTCGGAGCTCTTTCTGCTACACTATTAGCATCAGGATTTAAAGTAAAAAAAATCAAATCAAAAAAACAAATATTTGCTGCTTCAATAGGCGGCTTATTAATGGGTTATGGTGCAAGATTATCGTTTGGTTGTAATATTGGAGCACTTTATAGTGGAATAACTTCAATGTCATTATCAGGTTGGGTATTTGCAGTTGCAATGTTCTTTGGTGCGGCAATGGGAAGTAAATTATTAGTTAAATATTTAATGTAATAAGGGGGAAAATAAATTGGCAAAAAGAGAAAGAAATAGAGAAGCTAAAGTTGAAAAATATGATGTTGTAATTATTGGTGGAGGTCCCGCTGGATTATCAGCTGCAATATACGCTGGTAGAGCTAGATTAAAAACTATATTAATTGAAAAAGGTTTAGTTGGTGGACTTGCAACTTATACAAATGAAATTGCAAATTATCCTGGGTTCCCATCTGCTCCTAAAGGTGAAGCTATAACAAATTTAATGAAGGAACAAGCTGAAAAAATGGGTGTCAAATTTAAATTAACAGCTGTAAAATCTGTTGAACTTGAAAGTGACGAGAAAATTGTGAAAACTTTTAGAAATACTTATATAGCTAAAACAGTTATCATTTCAACTGGCGGACGTCCTCGTACAACTGGTGGGAAAAATGAAGAAAAATATTTATTTGATAAAGGCATTTCATTCTGTGCAACATGTGATGCTGCTTTAAATACTGATAAACACGTTGTCGTTATCGGATCTGGAGATGCTGCAATTGAAGAAGGAATGTTCTTAACTAAATTTGCTTCAAAAGTTACAGTATCAGTTCTTCATGATGAAGGAAAAATGGATTGTAATGAAATAGCAAAAGCCGCTGCTCTTGCAAATCCTAAAATGGAATTCATTTGGAACTCTGTTGTAGATGGATTTGAAGGTGAAGATCATCTTGAAACTGTTGTACTTAAAAATACAAAAACTGATGAATTAATTCCTGTTAATTGCGACAACTGTTTTGAATTTATCGGTTATATTCCAAATAACGAATTATTTAAAAACTCAATAGATATGAATGACAGAGGTTATATTAATGTAAATGATCTTCAAGAAACAAATATTGCTGGTGTATTTGCTGTTGGTGATATTACTAATAAATGGTTAAAACAAATTGCAACTGCTGTAGGCGATGGAGCAATTGCTGGAACAGCTGCAGAAAAATATATTACTGAATCAGAAGTATTTGAAACTAATATAATGCAAGCTGAAAAACCTGGTTTAATTTATGTATACAATGCTATTGACGAAGATAGTAGAAACTTCTTATCAACTATTGAAAGCCTTGAAAATGAATTAGATAATATTGCTGTTACAAGAATTGATGTTTACAAATCAGAAGGTCTTGCTAAAAGACTTAATGTTGAAAAATTTCCTGCAGTTGTAAGCACTCAAAAAGGTGAAGTAGCTGAAATAGTTTACGATATGAATAAAGAAACTATAAAAAATTTATTTGCTTAATATATAAAAAACGACTTTTTTTCACTCTAAGTCGTTTTTTTATTGCAAATTAATTTCCTTAGTATTTTAGAAAAAATTTTAACAATCAATTATTGACAGCATAAAAATTTAGGCCTATACTAATTTAGTAATGTAATTGTGCAATAACGCACTTTTAGAGTTTTAAGGAGGTATACATAATATGAGAGAAATATTTGAAATTATGGATTTTGAATTTTGGGGAACCGGAAAACATAAATTGGCTCCAGAAAAATTTATTGAAACTGAAAACGTATTACTGCTTGATGTTCGTTCTACAGAAGAAACTTCAGCAATTACTATAAATGAAACAGATTTTTTTTCTTTTAAGTATTTAAATATTCCATTTGATAAATTACCTGAAAGATTAGATGAAATTCCAAAAGACAAATTAATTATTACATTTTGTCCCGGAAAAGTTAGATCTACAATAGCATTTGCATTTTTTATTAATGAAGGTTACAATGCTAAAATTTTCGATGGTGGATATAATGAATTAACTTCATTATTCAAAACAGGCAAAATATATAAAGCCTCTAGAAAGTAAAGAGGTTGAAAATGAATTTTATTTTATTAGCACTAATAATTTTAATAATTTCAATAAGTATGACTATGGTAGGAAAAGGTGGAGGAAATTTTTACGTTATAGTTTTAATATTTGCTCAACTTACAATGCAAAATGCCGCATCAACTGGTCAATTTATTTTGTTTACTGCTTCCATGTCCGCACTACTTGTCTTTAATAAAAACAAAACATTAATTTGGCCATTAGCCATTTTAATAGGAACATTAATATCATTTTCTGCATTTTTAGGTGGATATTTTTCTCATAACTTTGAAAGTACTACTCTAAAAATTATATTTTCATCTTTGCTATTTATTTCTGGAATATTGATGCTCATAAAAGTTAAGGAGAAAACTGTAAAAGTAAATAATAGCAAACTCGGTATTTGGAAATTTCAATTTAAAAACGAAAACTATTATGTTAACTTATTTATTGCAGTTCCTATTATAATCATTACAGGCTTTGGATCAGGAATGGTAGGCGTATCAGGAGGCTCTTTTTTAGTACCACTTATGGTTTTAGCATGTTCACTACCTATGAAATATGCGGTAGGAACAGCATCATCATTAATTGCAGTAACAGCCTTGATGGGTTTCCTGGGACATTTATTTCAAGGTGATGTTAGTTTTGCTTACGCATTCCCTCTATCAATAGTCACAATAATAGGAGGACTAATTGGAAGTAAATTTGCGCTAAAAAGCAAACCAAAAAATTTAAAAAAATTATTCGCATATACTAATTTTCTAGCTGCAATTATTATGATTGTAAATGCTTTAAAATCACTCAGTTAACATTATTTATATTAAATGATTCTAAAAAAATTTATAAATAATTAAAACGATTTATTTTCACTCTAAGTCGTTTTTTTGTTTATAAATTTATCATATATATAATATATAAAATCTGCGATTAATATTCCAATTGCTATGCCACCAATAATATCGGTTGGATAATGCATAAAAAGATAAAGCTTTGAAAAAGCAATTAATGAAGCTAAAACAAATGCCAATTTTCCAATATCTTTTTTAAAGTAATAAATCATCATAGCTACAGCAAATGATGATGAAGCATGTCCTGATGGAAAAGAATACTCATTATTTTTATTAATCAATAACTCAATACTGCTATTTACATATGGCCTTGGCCTAGCAAAATAATTCTTTAACAATAAATCTGAAACTACAAAATTTCCAATTAATGCAATTATCATCATAATACCAAGTGTTCTATTTTCTTTTTTACTCATGAAATAAAATGAAATTAAAATCCAAATAATTCCCGCATTTCCTAGTTTGCTTAAAAAAACAAAAAAATAATCAAATAAACCGTTTCTTAAATTATCTTGAATAAAATATAATATTCTTAATTCAAATAAATTAACTGGACACATTTAATTTCCTCTCTCATTGTTATATTCTTCTTCAAGCATTTCAAATATAATATCATCTGCCCATTTTCCATTAAACCGTGAACTTTTCATCATATGTGCTTCTTTTCGCATTCCTATTTTTTCAAGTAGATTAATTGATCTAATATTTTCCGGATCAACTGAAGCTATAATTCTATGCTTATTTAAAATTTTAAAAAGATAGTTAATTACTTCTTCTACCGCTTCAATTGCATATCCTTTTCCTTGAAATAATGGTGCTAATGTATAGCCTATTTCAACTTGTTTATCATCAACAAAATGAATACTAATATCACCTATTAGTTTATTTGATTCTTTAATGAAAATACAAAGCTGTATCCAAGTCTCAGAAATGTTTATTTCATCTATTACTTTTTCATTTATAAACTCAATTACATCTTCTTTTTTATCAGGTCTAAACCCTTGATATTTGTATACTTCTGCTAAACTTCGATAATTAAATATTTCAGCCGCATTTTCAATAGTAACACTCTTAAGTATTAGTCTTTTTGTATTAAGTAAAATTTCCATATTTTTCTCCTCTAATATTACATAAAATCTTCTAAAATTGTTATCTCTTTATTTGTAGCATCAAGTTTTATTTTACATCCTATTGGTAATGTCATCATCGGATGAGTATGACAGCTATCGAAATCAGCTAAAAAAGGAATTTCTTTTCCACCTAAAACTTCCAATAACACCTCATATGGTTTTCTTTTAGTTTTTAAATCATTAAAAAGTTCATGTTTACCAAGAATTATTCCTGATATTTTATCAAATATTCCACTTATTTTTAACATTGAAAATGACCTTTCAATCTCTGAAATATCTTTTAATGAATCCTCAATGAAAAGTATATCCCCTTCTTTTATTTCAATCATATATTCACTTGAAATTATTCCTTGCATTGTATTAAGATTTCCACCAATTACTCTTCCTTCTACTATGCCTTTATTAACAGTAATCCATTTATTATTTCTTTTTTCTTTAGCCCTATCTTGAGTTTCCCAATTAATAAATTCATCTGTCCAATATGTAGGCATTTTCAATATATATGGAAATTCAATTTCATTCATTAATATATCTTCAAAGTACTCATAAGTAATGTCCACAAATGGTGAAAATTCACCAAAAGAAGCTACAAGAGCCGGTCCATAAAAAGGAGTAATTCCAGTTTTTGAGTATATTGCAAATAATATTGCTGTCATATCAGAATAACCAATGATTATTTTAGGATCTGATTTTAACGCTTCATAATCAATATATGGTAAAATTGAATTTGAATTCATCCCTCCAATTGTTGACATAATACATCTCACTTTAGGATTTCTTATTAATTCATTCAATTCCTCTGCTCTTTCTTTAATTGTTCCTGATCTATAAAAATCTGTTTTATTAGTTAAATTTCCTTCAATAATTTTAAATTCTTTATTAATTAAATATTCTTTTGCTCTTTTAAATCTTATAGGACAAACTGCGGTTATAGGTGTTGACGGAGAAAATATTCCAATATAATCACCTTTTTTTAATTTTCCCATAATAACCTCCATTATAATGTAGCATATGCAATTACAATTACCCCTATAGTAATTATAATTGCATATATAATTCGTTTGATTCCTAAATGTTCATTTAATACTTTTACACCAATTAAAGTTCCAAATAATATGCTTATTTCCCTTACTGGTGCTACATAACTTACTGGTGTAAATCTTAATACTAAAAGTACAATAATATATCCTAAAGAGTTAAATATTGCTACTCCAATTGCTTCTTTTTTGTGATTGATCCATTCATATTTTACTTTATCAAAATTCTTAAATGCAATAGGTGATAAAAGAATTAATCTTCCGATAGTATTGAAATAATCTAGAATTAATGGAAATATAAAAACAATACTTACAATTGCTTTATCCAAAAGAGTATAACTAGTAATAGCAATACCAACTAATAAACCATATGATATTGCCAAAATATTATTTTTATTTTTAAATATATTAAGCCCACCTGTTAGAAGAAAAATACCTACTATTATAAGTATTATTCCCAAATAAGCAATAATTGAAAGTTTTTCATTAAATAATACTGCTGCAATTATTACTGTCATCATTGGTGCAGATCCCCGTGCTACCGGATAAACAATTGATAAATCTCCGACTTTATATCCTTTAAAAAGAAGTAAAAAATAAATCAAATGAATTACAATACTTCCAAAAAGAAAAAATATGTTGTTAAAATTTAAAACAAAATTAAAATGGTTTATTGATAAAATAAAAAAAGGCAAATATACAATTGAAGCAATTAAAGTAAATAACCAGATAAATGAAATACCGCCATTTACTTTTTTAGATAAATAATTCCACGATGCATGAATAATTGCTGAAATTAAAATGACCAACATTGCTAAAATTGTCATAAATTCACCTCTAAGCACAAATATTTATAATTTTTCTTATTTCTTATCTTTAATATTCTCTTCTTCCTTTACCTCTTCAATATATTCAGATATTTTCTTCATTTTATATCTAAAAACTTTAAAAATTTTATATAATATTAGAAGTAGTCCAAACCCAAAAAATATTCTCACTAAAAATAAAATAATCTCCATAATTCCCCTTTTCTATTTTCACTTTTATACCTTATATTATTATTCATATATCATATCACAAATCGCAAATTTGATTAATATTTCTTTTTAATATAGGATCTGATTTTATCATATATTTTATTTAATAAAACCATCCAAATTCCAATAATTATCAAATTAAGAGCAATAGTTAATGCTATTTTAAATACAAAAATAATATTTTCCATTCTTTACCTCCCTTGATTTTTTATTAATTTAAAATATTAAATTGGAAATTTAAGTATTATATATCCCCCAAGTACTAAACTAGTAATATTTGCGATTACAACATATGATGCAGTAATAATCTTTTTCTTCTCATTTATTAATAATGGTAAAACAATAATTTCAGTTAATAATATAATGAATTCATAAATGATTAATCCAAATATAATATAACCATTAATATGCGATTCAGTATTAACCCAAATATTTAATGCTCCTTGTGTTATAAGATTAATTATTAAGAAAATTAACCATGACCTTTTTTCTCTATATTTAAATAAATAATAATACAATAATCATAATAATTCTTTTAATTTTCATCCATAGCCTCCATTTGTGATATACTTTTAATGAAGTAAATAATTTGTAAATGAGGTGATATTATTTTTGAAAAATTCTATAAAACATTTTTATCAGGTCTATTATTACTTTTACCTTTAATAGTTACATTATTTTTAATAACATATATAGTAAGATTTACTGGAAAATTTACTTCTCCATTAATTATACTGATTTTTGGTAAAGATTATACTATATTAGGTTTTCTTTTAAGTATTCTTATAATATATGGAATTGGTGTATTTTCAAATCAATATATTGTTGAAAAATTTTTCCATTGGCTTGAAGTTCTTATTAATAAAATTCCGGTTGTTAAAACAATTTATTCTTCAATCAGAGATATTGGAAAAATGTTTAATCACGATAAAAGTACTTCATTTAAAAAAACAGTTCTTGTTGATTATCCGATAAAAGGTTCAAAAAGCATTGGGTTTGTCACAAATGAAAATTGCAATTTTAGTGATAAATTCTCTAAAACTGCAGTATTTGTTCCAACTACTCCTAATCCAACAAACGGTTTTCTTCTTTACTTAAATGATGAAGATATTATTTATCTTGATATTTCAGTTGAAGATGCAATTAAAATGGTTGTTTCAATGGGCGTTTATGGAGTAAAATAATATAATTATTAAATCAAGAGCTTTAGATTAAATCATCTAAAGCTTTTTTATATTTAACTTTTTTAAATATTATTCTCTTTTACAAAAAACCGTAAAACTGTTTTTAGTTTCTCAGGTTCAACTTTTCTTACATCTGATAGATATATTTCTTTGTGTATTTTTGAAATTCTTTTAAGATTTTCACTAATTAAATATTCTTCCATAATTTTAAAGCTTTCAGGTTAATTATCGTAAATACAATACTCCTATGTATTCTTTAAATAATTCATCATTTGGATTTCCTTTACCTTCAACAGTAAAATATTTAAATTCAGGAATATTAATTCTTACCGGTTTTTTCTTTGGTAAGTAAATTTCTTTTTCTTTTTTTCTCCATTCATATTTCATTTTTCCACCTTTCATCAAATCGCAACATATTAGTTAACATAAACTCCATCAGCTCATCACGTATTTCAATGAATAGTTCTTCCGTAACAGGATCTCTTATAATTTCAATTGCTAAATGATAACTATTAACTCCATTTTTTATTTCATATTTAATAATTTTATTAACAATTTTTTTATCAAATTTCGAATTCAAATATGCAATTTCTGTTTCATTTTTCTTAAATGTAGCTAATTCATTATTAGTAGTCTCAATCAACATTGCATAACCTAAATAATAATTATCATCAGCAAACTTCTCTCACTCAATCATTTACAGTAAATTCTAATTTTAGAAGTAATGGAATTCTATTTTTTTCACGATTTCCTTCCGTTTATGTAAATATAAAATCTTATTCTAAAATTTTACTTAACTCTTCTAAATCAATTTCATTTTTTAATTTATAGAAAACATGACTTTGTAATAAAAAAACATTGAATCCATTATCTTTTTTAATTTGCTCAGTATTATACCAAAGAATATAAGAAGTGCTAATAGTATTCACAGGGTCATCATTAAGAAAGACTGAAATAATAACATTTTCATTATCTTTAAAAGGACTAGAAAAACCTAAATATTTGCTAACTTTTTTTGAATTAAATAATCAACAACTTTTTCAATATCGCTTTTTTTATCAATAACAACTATATTTTTTTCTTGATTAGGATAACTAATTTCAATTTTTTTTATATTTTTTATCATTGAATCTTTTGATACTATTTCATTTAATTCTCTTGGAAGTAAAGTATATATATTTCCAAATGAAATTATACTAAAATAATTACTAAAATTTTTTTCTTCAATTTCGTTATTTATCTCCAATCTATGATAAATTAATCCAATATCTCTGCAAAATATGTTCTGCACCTAATACTTCGTTTTCTAATACTCCACCATTTTTAATAATCGTTTTAGCACTTGCAATATTTTCTTTATCGCATGTAATTAAAACTTTTTTAATTTTAAGTTCTTCACATTTCTTCAAAGCATGAAAAAGCATTTCTGTAGCGTATCCTTTTCTTCTTTCTGACTTTCTAATACTATAACCAATATGTCCACCAAATTTTAGTAAATACTCATTTAATCTATGTCTAATATCAATCATACCTAATAATCTTCCATCATCAGTTGAAATTGCTAAATATGTGCTTGCAGGAACTAATCCCTCAAGAACAGTTTCCTCATCAGAATTATTAACAATTTTTTCATACCATTCTTTAAATGTATCACATTTATCTAGACCTGCTGTTCCATGCATAAATTCATTATTTAAAATAAATTCTTCTTTATACTTCATAACCATATCTTCATATTTCATTGATGGTAAAACTAACATTAATTTATTCATATATCCTCCTACTAGTCCTATTCATTAAAAATATAAAAAGTACTTCCGTCTTCTAAACTCATTGGATACCCATAAACATGAAAAGTTATACCTTTAATATCTTCCTTATCATCTGTTTTAATTCCATTATAATATATATCTAAATTATCAGAAGTAAAATTATTATTTATTTCAACCGGTGCTAGTAGATCAATTATATATATATCACTTTCACCATTAAAAACATTTTTTAATTCACTATCTACTAACTTCAGAATATCTGTATTTTCTTTAAACCCCAGAATATCTTCTTTTTCAATTGAAATAATTTTAAATAAATCTGCTTCTTTCCTATATATTAACATATTTTCATTATTTCTATCTTTTTCATAATAACTAATATTAATTGAATTAATATCCCCATTTGAATTAACAGCAATATTTAACTTATCAATAAAAATAGATTTATTTCTAATATTTACTTTATTTATTAATTCATCAAAAGAAAAATCACTATATGATGTATCACTAATATACTCTTTAATTTTATTTTTATCATCTTCACTTAAGCTTACTACTTTATTAACCGTAATAGTTACTTCTTTTAAATTATTTATTTCTTCAAATAATAATCTAGTTTTTTCAGGTATTTTCATATTAGTAAATGCACTTTTATCATCTTCATATAAGCCTAAAATTGCTGCATTACTATATTTTTTTCTTAATTGATAAATACCTTTAAGAGTTTCTATATCCTCTTCAGAAGGTCGTATATTCCTTTTAACCTTTTTGTTCATACTATACAAATAATCTTCAAAACCATATAAATTTATATCATAATTTTTATTTAATAATCTAAGTTTTCCAATTGATTTATCTATATCCATAATATATCTTTCAGCTTCCCAAAGAATTTTACTCATTTCATTTAAATCCATAGTTTTATATTTATCATCAATTAATAATTCATTATCAAGTTTTTCAATTGTCATAAATAAAAGATGCACTTCACTTGATATATTATATTTTATATATCTATCAATTTTTTCATATTTTTCAAATGGATTTATAATCATATATATTAGTAGAATTACCATAATTAATGGCATATATTTTAATGATTTCTTCATTTTTTACTCCTCGTATCACTTTAAATAATTAAAAAAACCTATAAAATTGAATAAGCAATTTTAAGTTGTTCCATAAACGATTCAACATTTTGTCGTGTTGTTGCTAAATTAACACGCATAAATCCATTACCAGCAGTTCCAAACATGTCACCAGAATTAAGGGCAACTTTTACATTTTTAATAAAAAATTTCTGTAATTCATCTTGAGACATATTGAGCTTACGACAATCAAGCCACATCAAATATGTTCCTTCCATTTTAAATGCTTTAAGTTTTGGAATATTTGCATCTAAATAAGTATTAACGAAGTCAATATTTCCTTGTATGTGAGCTAGTTGATCTTCTAACCAAGTTTCGCCTTCTTCATAACAAGCTGTGAAAGCTTCAATTCCAAAAACAGTGCTATGGTTAAAACCAATGCGTTCTTTAAATTCAAGAACTTGTTTTCGTAAATTATCATTAGGTATAACAAGTACAGAAGTCGCAAGTCCAGCAACATTAAATGTTTTACTTGGTGCAAATGCACTAATTGTTCGTTGCGCTAATGCATCACTTAATGCGATAAACGGTGTGTGATTATAGCCAGGTAAAATTAAGTCTGAATGTATCTCGTCTGAAAGAACAATAATATCTTTCTTAGTACAAATTTCTCCAAGACGCTCTAATTCTTCTTTTGTCCAAACGCGTCCAATTGGATTATGTGGATTACAGAGAATTAATAATTTTGTCTTTTCATCTATTATAGATTCTAAATGGTTGAAATCCATTATATATGTATTATCTTTTTCAATAAGCGGATTTTCTACTAATTGGCGGTTATTATTCGTTACTGAATGATAAAAAGGCGGATAAATAGGTGTTTGAATAATAATTTTATCTCCAGGAGATGTTACACTTTGAATAACAAAGTTAAGTCCTGCTACAACACCAGGTGTTGCAGTTATCCATTCTTTCTTACAGTTGACATTATGTCGACGCATCATCCAATTAGTAAAAGCATTAAAAAATGCATCACTATAATCAGTGTAACCAAAAATACCGTGTTCAGCACGTTTTATAAGGCGTTCTACAACAATTTGTGGTGCTTTAAAATCTGAATCCGCAACCCACATACTGAGTAAATCATCTGCACCATAACGTTCTTCAAGCATATCCCATTTAATACTACTTGTTCCTCTACGATTTATTTGCTCATTAAATTCATTCATATGTTTATTCCTCCTCATTAATGACTCCTTCTAATAATGGTTCATACATCATTAATGCGTGATTTTCACAAATATATTCACTATCAATTTTCTCGTCATTTAACATAAATATATCTCTCCATATTTCATTATGTCTTAGATACGCTCCCCAATATTCATGAGTTATTTTTTCTTTTTTTCCATATATTTTATAATTAAAATACTTTGAATTATTAGAATTAACTTGCCCTACTAAAAATTTATTTTCTATAGTTAGATTTAGTTGGTATACATTCTCTGTATTATTTGTTATTTGCAAATCTCTATAATTATAAACACATGTAGCTCCACTTCCAAAAGGTTGAGTTCTATTTGAATCCGGAAAAACATCGAAACTATGTCTATGTCTTTCCGTTACTGTAAGAGGTGTATGTAATATAATCCAATATATTAAATTTGATAATTGACATAAACCACCACCGACTCCAGATATAAATTTCCCATAATGTAATACCATTCCTTCTTTATAACCTTTTGACATAGTAGGTTTGCCAATTATTTTCCAATATGAAAATGTTTCTCCAGGTTTTATCAAAATTCCATTCATTTTCTTCAATGCAATTTTCAAATTTTCTGCTTTATTTTCCTGCATCCACATATCTACATTTCTTAATTCTCTAAAAATTGGAGTTTTATGAGTAAATACACAATAAGGCAAATGCTCCTCTTTAATTATTTTTGAATATTGTTCCTTCCCAAAATACCAATTAATATATCTTTTAAAAGTGTAATAATTCTTACCAGCAAATACTCTAATCTTATTTCTATATTTAGGTTTAAGATATTTATAACTATTCATCATACGCTCCTATTTCAAACAAATAATTTAATTTTTTATTTCTTTTTTTATATTTTCAATGCATTTTAATTATAACATTTTAAGAATGTAAATAATAGTTTAATATTTCAAATTTCAAAAAAAAAAACGGTATAATTATTTACCGAATTTATTGTTCATTTCTTATTTTATCAATGGATATTATTTCATCTTTTAATACGATTTCTGTTACACGTAAAAATAATTTTATTGCATTAACAGCT
>JAMOQG010000032.1 GCA_027064135.1 Peptostreptococcaceae bacterium
TCACCTCTATTATGTAATTGTACTAAATACACAATGGGAGGTGTAATCATGAAAAATGGGAAATCTATTCATTTTTTTAATGAAATAGCAGATGGTCTGCTAAAATTTTTAAGAAGTCTTAAGTACTCTAACAACAGTATCAAGAACTACAAAACAAGTTTGAAAAATATTGAAAAATTCATTATTAGTAATAATTTTACTGTTTATGACAGTGAAGTTTGTATGAAATATATTGAATTTATTCTTGATGGAAAAACGTATGCTAAAATTAAACGAACTAAAAAAGACAAAATACGTTGTGCTAATGCTGTATTAGAACATTCTAAATATGGAACGATATCTGTTAGGTATACAAAAAATAATAAAGAATTAAAAGGTGAAAATGGCTTAATGATAAAAAAATATTTGATTTATCGTAAAATGCGCGGAATATCAGTAAAGACACTTGAATATACGAAAATATATTTATTAAGATTTCAAAACCATATAGAATCAGAAGAAATTTACAATATTAGTTGTTTATCTCAAAAAAACATTTTATCTTTTATTAAGATATTGAGTTTTTTTTCAAAAGCTACAATTCATTGTACATTATGTACTTTGAGAGTTTTTTTCAGCTATCTTTATCAGGAAAAAATAACTGATAAAAACTGGTCTCATTCTGTTCCACATGATAATTATCGAAAAGAAAGAAAATTACCAACTACTTATACCCCAAAAGAAGTAAAAGCGATTATAAATGCAATAGATCGTGGAAATCCAAAGGGTAAACGGGATTATGCGATGATACTTCTGGTTTCAACCTTAGGTTTAAGAGCATCTGATGTATGCCAAATGAAATTTAGTAATTTAAAATGGAAATCAAATAAAATTTGTTTAAAGCAGAAAAAAACAGGAAAATTAATAGAATTACCACTTTTATCTAACGTTGGAAATGCAATAATTGATTACCTTAAATATGGAAGACCTGATTCTGAATTAAAATATATTTTTTTACATTTAATTCCACCATATTTAAGAATTAAAGAACCTACTTTGCATAGTATTGTAACGGAGTATATGAATTTAGCAGGTATTACCAATTATCAAAATAAGAAACATGGACCACATGCCCTTCGTCATAGTCTAGCTTGCCATCTTTTAAATAAAAAAACACCATTACCTATAATTTCTGAGGTTTTGGGTCATAAAAATATTGAAAGTACAATGATATATTTGAAAATCGATGTGAATAGTTTAAAACAATGTGCTTTAAAAGTTCCTAAATTAAATACCGCTTTTTATGATAGAAAGTGGGGTGTTTTTAATGGTTGAATTCTATAGTTGTCATTCAACTTTAATAAAAGAATATATTGAATATAAGAGAAATCTAGGTTATCTATTTAAAGTTGAATATACCTTTAAATTATTTGATGAATTTCTTAGTGAAAATGCTATTAAAAATATAAATTTAAACAAAAAAACATTGATACTTTGGTCTGAAAAATGCAGAAATGAATCTAATGTGACAAGATATAAACGAATTAATGACATTAGAAATTATTTACTATATTTAAACGGAATTGGATACTCCTCATATATTCCAAAGCTATCTAAAAATTATTCTTCTAATTTTATTCCATATATTTTTTCAAAGAAAGAAATAAATGATTTTTTTGTTGCATGTGATTCAATAAATTCTCGTAACGGAGTTATTTCTACTCATATTTATCCGCTTTTATTTAGAATACTTTATGGTTGTGGGTTAAGAATAAATGAAGCTCTAAATATTAAAATAAATGATATTAATTTTAAAGATAACTGTATTTTTATATTTAAATCTAAAAATGGTGAAGAAAGACTTGTTCCTTTTGATGATTCATTAGCAGTAATTATTCAAATATATATATCAAGTTGTAGAAATACTGCAAGAGAATCAGACTTATTATTTGTAAAAACAGATGGTACTAAATGTAAATCAAGCACTGTTTATAGCTGGTTTCGTAAAATTTTAAGAAAAGCTAATATTTCTCATGGTGGAAGAGGAAAAGGCCCAAGAATGCATGATTTCAGACATACCTTTAGTGTTCACACATTAATAACAATGGAAAAAAACAATTTAGATTTATATTATTCTCTTCCTATTTTATCAAAATATTTAGGTCATAAATCTATTGAAGCAACAGAAAAATATGTTAGATTAACTCAAAATATGTATCCAGAGATCATTGAAAATATGAATAAATTATCTCCAAATATTTTCCCTGGAGGTGACAATAATGAAAATAACTGATTTTTCATATTTTTTAACATCATTTTTAAATAAGTATCTCCCAGGGGAATGTGGATATAGTAATAATACTATTTCTTCATATAAATATGCTTTTATTTTATTGCTTAAATATTTTAAAAATATAGAAAAAATATCTGTTGAGAAATTATCATTAAAAAAAATTACAAAAACTAATATAACAGCATATTTGAAATGGTTAGAAACAGAAAGGAATTGTTCGGTTCAAACAAGAAATGTAAGATTAGCTGCAATCCATTCTTTTTTCAAGTATATTCAATATGAAAGTCCTGAGAATTTATTTAAATGCCAAGAAATATTGTCAATTCCAATGAAAAGATATGAAAGTAGAAGTTTAAGTTATATGTCATTGAAAGGAATAAAAAAATTACTTGAATTACCTAATATCAAGACAAGGTCTGGAAGACGTGATTTAGCACTACTTTCATTATTATATGATACTGCAGCTAGAGTTCAAGAATTAATTGATCTAACCCCTATATCTGTCGGATTAGAAAAGCCTTATACGATCCAATTGAAAGGTAAAGGTAATAATGTCAGGATTGTTCCATTAATGGAACCTGAAATAATGATTCTAAAAAATTATATGAATGAATGGAACTTAAACAAAATTGAGTATAACAATAATCCTTTATTTTTTAATACAAGACGTAAAAAACTAACAAGATCTGGTGTTTCATATATTCTTAATAAATATATAACTAAATTAAGAGAACAAAGTCCAATAATTGTGCCAGAAAAGTTTTCATGTCATTGTTTAAGACATAGTAAAAGTATGCATATGCTTCAAGCGGGAGTTAATCTTATTTATATTAGAGATATTCTTGGGCATAAATCAGTAAAAACTACTGAAATATATGCTAGAGCAGATTCAAAACAAAAACGCGAAGCAATAGAAAAAGCATATACAAATTTAATCCCTAAAATAGAAAAATCTAAATGGGATGAAAATAATGATTTATTAGAATGGTTAAACAATTTTGATAAATAAAGACTTT
>JAMOQG010000033.1 GCA_027064135.1 Peptostreptococcaceae bacterium
TGTAAAAAAAGTAGCAGGTTTAGTTAAAGAAGAATTTGGAACTGTAGATGTTTTATTTAATAATGCAGGGGTTACAGTAAGAAAAACAATAGTTGAATTAACTGAAAAAGAATGGGATTTTGTAATTGATGTTGGTTTAAAAGGATTATTCTTAATGTCAAAATTCTTTATCCCATTAATGCAAGAAAAAGGTGGAAGTATAATTAATACTGGTTCCGGTTGGGGACTTAAAGGCGGAAATAAAGCTGCTGCATATTGTGCTGTTAAAGGTGGAATTGTTAATTTAACAAGAGCTATGGCAATTGATCATGGAAAAGACAAAATTAGAGTTAATAGTGTGAATCCTGGAGATACAATGACAGCAATGTTAAAAGATGAAGGTGTTCAAACAGGAGAAATTAACGCGAATATATCTGAATCTGATTATCTAGTAGCATGTGGAAACGACAGACCTCTTGCAAGAATTGGAATGCCAATTGATATTGCTAATGCAGTATTATTTTTAGCAAGTGATTTATCAGAGTGGATAACAGGAAGTGCATTAGTTGTAGATGGTGGCGGTATTGCATAAATGAAAGGAGAAACAAATGGAAAAAAGAGGATTTAAGAATCATCCATATATTCCAAATTCAGATTTAAAGATTCAAAATGAAATGTTAAAAGAGATTGGACTTACTTCTTTAGAAGAGCTTCATGAATTAATTCCTGATGAACTTATATTTAAAGGCAAAATGGATATTCCAAATGCTTATAAATCAGAATTTGAACTAAAAAAACATATTGAAAAAATTATGAAAAAAAATGAAAACTGTAATGATAATTTAAACTTTCTTGGTGCAGGCTGTTGGCAACATTATGTACCCGCAATATGCGATGAGATTGTTAATAGAGGCGAATTTTTAACTGCATATGGTGGCGAATCATATAATGATTTTGGAAGATTTCAAGTTTTCTTTGAATATCAATCATTAGTTGCTGAACTTGTAAATATGGAAGTTGTAAATGTTCCTACAATGGATTGGGCACAAGCTGCAGCAACTTCAATTAGAATGGCTTATAGAATGACAAATAGAAAAAAAGTGTTAATTTCTGAAGTAATATCAGAAGAAAAATATGAAATAATTAGAAATTATTGTTCTCCTCATATTGAGATTGTTAAAGTGAAATTTGACGAAAAAAGTGGATTGATTGATTTAAATGATTTAAAAAATAAAACTGATGAAAATGTAGCAGCTTTTTATTTTGAAAATCCAACATATTTAGGCCATTTAGAAACACAAACTGATGAAATTTCAAAAATTGTTCATGATAATAAATCTGAATTAATTGTAGGAGTTGATCCTAGTTCACTTGGGATTCTTGAATCACCTACAGAATATGGAGCAGATATAATTTGTGGGGATTTACAACCGCTTGGAGTTCATATGAACTATGGTGGAGGACAAGCTGGGTTTATGGCAACAAGAAATGAAGAAAAATACGTAATGGAATTTCCTTCAAGATTATTTGGAATGGCACCAACAGTTAAAGAGGGAGAATATGCATTTGGTGATGTAGCATATGATAGAACTTCATTTGGACATCATAGAGAGCATGGTAAAGAATATGTTGGAACACAAACTGCTTTATGGGGAATTGCTGCAGGTGTTTATTTAACAATTATGGGTCCTAAAGGAATGAAAGAGTTAGGCGAAAAAATAATTTATAATTCAAACTTTGCAAAAGTAGAACTTAATAAAATAGATGGTGTAAATACTTCTTTAATGAATAATATGTCATTTAAGGAAATTATTGTAACTTATGAAAATACAGATATGACAGTTAAAGAAATCAATAAAAAATTAAGAAAACACAATATTTTTGGCGGTAAAGATTTAACAGATGAATTCCCAATGTTTGGAAAATCAGCAATGTTTAGTTTTACTGAAGTGCATTCTGAAGAAGATATTATTAAGTTAAAAAATGCATTAAATAAAGTTTTAAATGAATCCGGGGAGGCATAGAAATGAAGAAAATTAATAGAAGTAACATACTAGAAAACTTTCATCAAGCAAAATGGGACGAACCGGTTGTATTTGAATTATCTCAAGCTGGAGAAAGAGGAATTTTAGTTCCTGAAGTTGATAAAAATATAAAAGAAATGTTTAATATAAACGATTTAATTCCAAATAATTTAAAAAGAAAAACTTCGCTTGAATTGCCTGAAATGTCACAATCAAGAGTTTTAAGACATTTTATGAGATTATCACAAGAAACTTTAGGTGCTGATGTAAATATTGAAATAGGTCAAGGTACATGTACTGTTAAATATAGTCCTAAAATTAATGAAGTATTTGCAAGAAATGAAAATATGACTGAATTACATCCGCTTCAAGATGATGAAACAGTACAAGGAATACTTGAAATAATGTATAAATTAGATTGTTATATGAGAGAAATTTCAGGAATGGAGCAATTTACTTTCCAGCCAAGTGGAGGTTCTCAAGCTATAATGGCAATGGCTTCTTTAGTTGAATCATATTTCAAAGATAAAGGCGAAGAAAGAGATGAAATAATTACTACTATATATTCTCATCCATCAGATGCAGCAGCTCCAGCTTTAAAAGGATATAAAATTATTTATATTCATCCAGATGAAAATGGATATCCTGATTATGAAGCATTTAAAAGCGCTGTTAGTGAAAAAACAGCAGCATTTTTCATAGCGAATCCAGAAGATACAGGAGTTTATAATACAAGAGTAAAAGAATTTACTGATCTTGTTCATGAAAAAGGTGGATTATGTTGCTATGATCAAGCAAATGCTAATGGTCTTTTAGGAGTAACTCGTGCAAAAGATGCTGGATTTGATATGTGTTTCTTTAATTTACACAAAACTTTTTCAACACCTCATGGTTGTGGAGGGCCAGCAACAGGAGCAACAGGTGTTACAAAAGAATTAATAAAATATTTACCAAAGCCAATAATAGATAAAAAAGAAGATGGAACTTACTATTTAGATTATGATTTTAGTGATTCGAAATATTCGGTAGGGAAAATCAGATCGTTTAATGGAGTGGCTCAAGTTGCATTAAAAGCATATGCATGGGTTATGTCATTAGGTGCTGAAGGCTTATATGAAGTAAGTAAAGTAGCAGTACTTAATAATAATTATATGTATAAAAAATTAATGGATAATAAGTGGATAGATGCACCATATATTAAAGGAAAACAACGTATTGAACAAGTAAGATACACTATCGAAAAATATACTGAAGAAACAGGTGTTACATCTGGTGATATTCAAAGAAGAATGATGGATTTTGGACTTCATTATTGGACTTCACATCATCCTTATTATGTTCCAGAACCGATTACATTAGAACCGACTGAAACACCATCAAGAGCTGATATTGATCAATATGTTGATACATTGCTTTATGTGATGAATGAAGGCTTTGAGAACCCTGAAAA
>JAMOQG010000034.1 GCA_027064135.1 Peptostreptococcaceae bacterium
GAAAAACATTTGGACTAGTAGTGATATTATAATTGAAGGAGACGATATCGCACAACAAGGAATTCGTTTTAATATTTTCCATTTGATGCAGACTTATCATGGACATGATGCAAGACTTAATATTGGTCCAAAAGGCTTTACTGGTGAAAAATACGGTGGAAGTACATATTGGGATACAGAAGCATACTGCCTTCCATTCTACTTAAGTACATCAGATAAAAGTGTATCGAAGAACCTATTAGAATACAGATACAAACATCTTGAAAAAGCAATTGAAAATGCTCAAAAATTAGGACTTGATGGCGCATTATATCCAATGGTTACAATGAATGGCGAAGAATGTCATAACGAGTGGGAAATAACTTTCGAAGAAATTCATAGAAATGGTGCCATAGCGTATGCAATTTATAACTATATCAATTACACTGGTGACACTGATTATTTAAATACTAAAGGTTTAACCGTATTAATTGAAATTGCAAGATTCTGGGCTGACAGAGTTCACTTTTCTGAAAGTAAAAAGCAATATGTTATGCATGGTGTAACTGGTCCTAATGAATATGAAAATAACGTTAACAATAACTGGTATACAAGTAAAATGGCAATTTGGACAATGAAATATACTATTGAATCAATGAAATATGTAAAAGAAACTGATTTAGAAAGTTATAATAATTTATTAAATATTATTAATTTTAATAAAAATGAAACTGCTAAATGGCAAGATATAATTGACAATATGTACTTCGGATATGATGCAGAAAAAGGCATTTTTCTTCAACAAGATGGATATCTAGATAAAGAACAATTATTAGTTTCTGATATACCAGAAAGCGAATTACCACTTGTGCATAACTGGTCATGGGATAAAATCCTTAGATCACCATTTATTAAACAAGCAGATGTATTACAAGGAATGTTTTTCTTTGAAGATGAATTTTCAAAAGATGAGATGAAAATTAATTTTGATTATTATGAACCACGTACAGTTCATGAATCATCATTATCACCATGTATTTATTCAATTATTGCAGGAAATATCGGTTATGAAGAAAAAGCATATGAATTATATTTAAGAACATCTAGACTTGATTTAGAAAATTATAATAGTGATTCAGAAGATGGCCTTCATATTACTTCTATGGCAGGAACTTGGATGTCAGTTATTTATGGTTTTGGACGATTTAGAATAAAAAATAATCAAATAACATTAAATCCATTTACTCCAAAAAATTGGAAATCATATAGTTTTAAAATTCTTTTCAGAGATAATTTATTATCTGTCACTGTAAAAAAAGAAGAAATTGAAATTCTAATGGAAAAAGGATCAAATCTTGATATTTTAGTTTATGATAAAGAATATAAAATTGATAATAATACTCCATTAATTGTAAAAATAAAATAATAACAAAAAAATGGAAATACTATTGTATTTCCATTTTTGATTCCTGATAAAAGTGCAGTGAAACTATCTGATCCCATTATATTGTTAAACGCTTCGTTTCTGATATTCGTAAATATTTCTTCATCTCTGTCCTCTTTGAAAGATATTAATTTATAAATCTTGGTTAGATCCAGTATTAGGCGCCAAGTGTCACTCTTTGTATTGGTATTTTCATTTTTAAAGAAATTTTTTCAACACCACACTCAATTAGTTTCTATTTCATTCGGATTGCAACATTAATAGTTATGATCTATCCATTATTTTTAAAAGAGAAAAATAAAATTTAAAAATTATATTTTTGTTTCTTTCTTACTAAAGTTGAAATATCTATTTCAAGAAATTTAGCAGCTTCTTTTAGAGTTCCTTTTTCAACAATTGCATCTTTAATAAGTTTTTTTTCATAAATTCCAATTTTTTCTTTTAGTGGAAGGTGAATTAATTCTATATTATCTTCATCTTCTACATTATCCCACTCACCTATCTGCTCTCTAAATAATTTTGAATCTATTAAAACATCATCTGCTATTAATACAAGTCTTTCTATTAAATTCTTCATCTCTCTAATATTTCCCGGCCACTTATAAACTAAAAAATCTTTAAGACATTCTGTTGAAAAATAACAATTTGTACTATGGTGGTTATTATAATATTCTAAAAAATACTGTGCTAATGAAAGAATATCTTCTTTTCTTTTATTTAAAGGTGGAATAGTTAAACTAATTACATTTAAACGATAATAAAGATCTGCTCTAAACTTTTTTTCTGTAATCATTTTCTTTAAATCTGCATTTGTAGCAGCAATTACTCTTGCATTAAGAGGTATTTTTTTTGTTGCACCTATTCTATAAAAGTTTTTATCATTTAGCACATTTAATAATTTCACTTGTAGCATATATGGCATTTCGCCAATTTCATCCAAAAATACAGTTCCATTCCCTGCTTCTTCAAATAAACCTTTTTTACCTCCAGATTTTGCACCTGTAAAAGCACCTTCAACATAACCAAACAATTCAGATTCAATTAAATGCTCTGGTATTGCTGAACAATTAATCTTAATCATATCTTCTTTTGATCTTGTTTTACTTGAATTATGAATATATGATGCTAGATAGTCTTTTCCCACTCCAGTTTCACCAAGTATTAAAACTGAAGTATCAACATCTGCGAATTTCAATGCTTTCTTATATATATCTTTCACTTTTGGATTACTTGAAAGTAATAGTTCATTTTTTTTCTCATTATATTTGTTATTATCCATCTTTTTCACATAAATATTTGAATTAGAATTAAAAAAAGATAATTTCTCATTTTTTGCAACTTTTTTCATTAAGATATCTAATTCTGAAACATCTCTAACTACAGCAATTGTTCTTTTAAATTGTCCTTTTTCATTATTTATCATTGAGCCAGTAACAAGACATTTTTGTCCTTTATAATAATTATTTATTGTAGTAACAGTTTGATGTGTTTCAATTACTTTCTCACAACACGAATTTGGAAGTACATCACTATTATTTAAATTTTGTACAAACTTACCTATTAACATATCTCTTGAAAGTCCCGACAAATTTACAAAAGCATCATTAACAAATAGAGTTTTCCCATAATCATCAGTAATATAAATACCATCTTCTAATTTATTTAGCATTTCATTATATATATATTTTTCTCTATTAAGATATGTTACTTGTTTTTCAATTTCAGAAATCATAAAAAAATCAGCAATTAAAAACATAAAATAATCTTGGTTGTTTATTTCAACTTTTGTTTTTTTAATATAGTAATCACTATTATTTAAATTCAATTTATAAAATTCATCATAATAATCATTTTTTAACTCTTTTAAAAAATAATTTAATTTTTTACCATTAATTTTTTCTTTACTTTCGGTAAACAGTAAAAAATTACTATCACTTTCAATTATATTTAAATCTAAATCTGTTACTATACATGAAATTTTTGGAATTTTAATATTGTTATTAATCATTTAATCACCCTTAATATGCAAAATCGCAACTATATTTATTTTAGATATGCATTTCTGCATATGATATATACTATAATATTCATAAATCACTAAATTTGCAACGTTTTATTGAAATATATTATCGGCACGCAAATTGCAATGATAAAAATTATAATAAAAATTAATTGGAGGGAAAATATGAAAAATGAAGTTGTTATTGTATCAGCAGTTAGAACACCTATAGGTTCTTTTGGAGGATCATTAAAAAAAGTATCAGCTGTTGATTTAGGAATTGTTGCTGCAAAAGAAAGTATTAAAAGAGCTAGAATATCAGAGAATATTATTGATGAAGTTATAATAGGAAATGTACTTGGTGTAGGACTTGGTCAAAATATCGCACGTCAAATAGGAATTGGTTCAGGTTTACCGGTTGAAACTCCTGCATTTTCAATAAATAAAGTTTGTGGAAGCGGCTTAAGAGCTGTAAGTATTGCATATCAGTTTATTCAAAATGGAGATGCAGATGTTATTTTATGCGGAGGAACTGAAAGTATGTCTAACGCTCCTTATATTCTACCTAACGCAAGATGGGGAGAAAGAATGGGCGACGGAAAAATGATTGACACGATGATTCACGATGGTCTTTATGACATTTT
The DNA here is from genome assembly GCA_027064135.1 of Peptostreptococcaceae bacterium. Lineage (GTDB taxonomy): Bacteria > Bacillota > Clostridia > Peptostreptococcales > Acidaminobacteraceae > HSG29. The sequence goes on from JAMOQG010000034.1 coordinate 4,067, forward strand.
TAATAAATATCATATGGGAATTACTGCGGAAAATATTGCTGAACAATGGAATATTTCTAAAAAAGAACAAGATGAATTCGCACTTCAAAGTCAAATCAGAACTGAAAAAGCACAAGTTTCGGGAAGATTTAAAGATGAAATTGTACCAGTAGAAATACCACAACGTAGAGGCGAAGCAATTATAGTTGATCAAGACGAATTTCCACGTCCTGGTACTACTTATGAAAAATTAGCAAAACTAAGACCAGCATTTAAAAATGATGGTACAGTATCAGCAGGAAATTCTTCAGGTATTAATGATGGATCTGCAATGTTTATTGTAATGAGTAAGAAAAAAGCTCTAGAACTTGGGATTAAACCTATGGTAACTTTAAAAGGTTTTGCTTCAGCAGGTGTTGATCCATCTATTATGGGTTACGGACCAGTACCAGCTACAAAAAAAGCTCTTGCAAAAGTTAATTGGACAGTTGAAGATCTTGATCTTATTGAAGCAAATGAAGCTTTTGCTTCTCAATCAATTGCAGTTGCAAGAGATTTAAATTTAAATAGTGATATCGTTAATGTTAATGGTGGTGCAATTTCACTTGGTCATCCAATTGGTGGCTCTGGTGCTAGAATACTTGTAACATTACTTCATGAAATGGAAAAAAGAGAATCTAAAAAAGGTTTAGCAACTTTATGTATAGGTGGCGGAATGGGAACAGCTATCTTAGTTGAAAAATAGAAAGGATTATTATGAAAAAAATTAAAAGCATTGAAGAAGCACTTTCTAATATCAAATCTGGTATGACAATTATGGTTGGAGGTTTTCTTGGTGTAGGATCACCTGAATTAATGATTGATGGAATTATTGAAAAAAACATTAATAATTTAACATTAATTGCGAATGATACAAGTTTTCCTGGTGTAAATTACGGAAAATTAGTGGAGCATAAATTACTTAAAAAAGTATATACAAGTCATATTGGAACAAATCCTGAATCTGGCAGACAAATGCATTCAGGTGAAATGGAAATCATTTTAACACCTCAAGGAACTTTAGTAGAACAAATAAGAGCTGCTGGTGCAGGACTTGGTGGAGTAATCACTCCTACTGGACTTGGTACAGTTGTTGAAGAAGGAAAACAAATTATTGAAATTGATAATAAAAGATTCATTGTTGAAAAACCTTTAAAAGCGGATGTTGCAATTCTAAGAGGTGCAAAAGTAGATAAAAAAGGAAATGTTTACTATGATTTAGCAGCAAGAAACTTTAATCCAATTATGGCAATGGCTGCAGACCTTGTAATTGTTGAAGCTGATGAAATTGTTGAAGTTGGAGAAATCAACCCTAACGATGTAATGACTCCTCATGTATTTGTAGATGTTATTGTTAAAGGAGGCAAATAAATGAATATAAAATCAATTATTGCAAATAGAGTAGCAAAAGAATTTAATGATGGAAATTTAGTAAATTTAGGAATTGGTCTTCCTACTCTTGTAGCTAATTATGTTCCTGAAGATATTGAAGTTACTTTTCAATCTGAAAACGGTTTTGTTGGCATGGGTTCTGCTCCTGAAGAAGGAAAAGAAAACCCTAATCTTGTAAATGCAGGTGCACAATATGTAACTTTAAATCCTGGTGCAGCTTTCTTTGATAGCTCCATTTCATTCTCAATAATTAGAGGTGGACATTTAGATTTTACAGTTCTTGGTGCTTTACAAGTTGATGAACAAGGAAATCTTGCAAATTGGATGATTCCTGGTAAGATGGTGCCTGGTATGGGTGGCGCTATGGATTTAGTTACTGGTGCAAAAAAAGTAATTGTTGCTATGACACATACCGCAAAAGGAAATATTAAAATTATGAAAGAATGTACTCTTCCTTTAACTGCAAAAGGACAAGTTGATTTAATTGTTACTGAAATGGCAGTTTTAAAAGTAACAGATAAAGGTCTTGTATTAAAAGAACTTGGCCCTAATGTTACAGTTGAAGATGTTATTAAAAATACTGAAGCAAATTTAATTATTCCAGAAAATATCGGAAGATTTTAATTAAAATTTCTAATGAAAAAATCTTGTAGTTTATGACTACAAGATTTTTTTTCATCATTTTAGTGAAAGCTTATTATTTAATAGATAAATAGTTACTTTTGATTTTTCCTTAATTGATCCATCAATTAATCCTATTGCAAGAAGATTCTCAACCGTACTTTGAATATATCGTTTTACAGGCCTTGCTCCGAAAACTGAATCATACGATTCATTAATAATATAATCTTTAGCTTCATCATCTAAATTTAATTCAATATTTTTATTTAAAATTCGTTTTTCAAGGTATTTAATTTGAAGATCAATTATTTCTCTAATTTCTTCCTTAGTTAATGGCTTAAACATTATAATATCATCAAGCCTATTTAAAAATTCAGGTTTAAAAAAGCTATTTATTTCTTTTCCTACACGTTTAACTGCATAATCACTCAATTCGCCATTTTCATCAATTCCTTCCAACAAATACTCAGCGCCAATATTTGAAGTCATAATTATTATGGTATTTTTAAAATCAACTGTTCTACCTTGTGCATCTGTAATGATTCCATCATCTAAAATTTGAAGCAAAATATTAAAAACATCTTTATGAGCTTTTTCTACTTCATCAAAAAGCACTACTGAATATGGTTGTCTTCTAACTTTTTCTGTTAATTGACCTCCATTTTCATACCCTACATAACCCGGAGGAGATCCAATAATCTTTGATACCGAATGTCTTTCCATATATTCACTCATATCAATTCTAATTAAGTTTTTTTCACTATTGCAAAGTGTTATAGCTAGTGCTTTTGCTAATTCTGTTTTTCCTACTCCAGTAGGACCAATAAACAGAAAGTTTCCAATTGGTTTCTTAGGATCTTTAATTCCAGCTCTTGAGCGAAGAACAGCTTTACTCACTTTTTCAATTGCTTCATTTTGTCCTATAATACTTTTATGAAGAATATCTGGCAAATTAAGCAATTTGTCTTTTTCTTCTTTCATTAAATTTTCAAGCGGAATGTTAGTCCATCTTGAAATAATTTTTGAAATTATTTCATCATTTACAACTTTCCTAAGTAACTTTGATTCTCTTTTTGTTTCATTTTCTTCTAATTCTTTTAATTTTTCATTTAATTTTATAAGTTTACCATATTTCAATTTTGCAACTTTTTCAAGATTATAATTTCTTTCTGCTTTTTTCATTTCATTTGTAACATTATTTATTTGCTCTCGTATTTCTTTAATTTCGTTTATTTTATCTTTTTCACTTAACCAATTAAGTTTAAGAGTTTTTAATTTTTCTTTTTTTTCTACTATTTTTTTCTCTATTTCATTCATTTTTTTATCATTTTCTTCATTTTCTTCATTTTTTAATGCATTAAACTCAACGGTAATTCTATTTAAATCTCTAATAAGAGTGTCAAGTTCAATAGGCATTGATTCCATTTCTGTTTTTAATAACGCACACCCTTCATCGATTAAATCAATTGCTTTATCAGGAAGAAATCTATCGCCAATATATCTATCTGATAATTTTGCTGCCTTAATAATAGCAGAATCAGAAATAGTAACTCCATGGAACAATTCATAACTTTTTTTCAATCCTCTCAAAATTGTAATTGTATCTTCTACCGTTGATTCATTAACTTTTACTGGTTGAAACCTTCTTTCAAGAGCAGCATCTTTTTCAATATATTTCTTATACTCTTTCAATGTAGTTGCACCTATACAATGAAGCTCTCCTCTTGCAAGCATTGGTTTTAACATATTTCCAGCATCCATTGCACCTTCAGTCTTACCAGCACCGACAACCATATGAAGTTCATCAATGAATAAAATAATTTTACCTTCTTTTGCTTTAATTTCATTAAGTACTGCTTTTAATCGTTCTTCAAATTCACCTCTAAATTTAGCGCCAGCAACAAGAGCACCCAAATCTAATGAAAAGATGATTTTATCCTTTAAGCTTTCTGGGACATCACCTTCAACAATACGACTAGCAAGTCCCTCAATTATAGCCGTTTTACCTACACCAGGTTCTCCAATTAACACAGGATTATTTTTATTTTTTCTTGATAAAATGCGAATTATTCTTCTAATCTCATCATCTCGTCCAATAACTGGATCAAGTTTATTCTCTCTTGATCTTTTAACCAAATCATATCCATATTTTTCTAAAACATTATAAGTCGTTTCGGGATTATCAGAAGTAACCTTTTGATTCCCTCTAATTTCACTCAAAATATCAACAAATTCTTTCAAATTGACACCATTTCTCAATAAAATATCCTTAATGCTTCTTTTTGCTTTTTTAATTAATGCAATCATCATATGTTCAACTGAAATATATTCATCTCCCATATGTTCAGCTTCTTTAGAAGCTTGATTAAAAATATTTCTTAACCCTTGGGTAATGTTTAAATTATTTAAACCATTTACTTTTGCAGCTTTATTCACTAAATCGACGATTTCATAATTCATATTTTTTATATTAACATTCATTTTTTCTAAAATTAATGGAATTAATCCATTATTTTCTTCTAAAAGTGACAATAAAAAATGTTCTTCATCAATAGTAGAATTATGATTATCATTAGCAATTCTTTCAGCTGTATTAATTGCATTTATTGAGTTTTTAGTTAATTTTTCAAAGTTCATAATGACCTCCTTCAATCTAAGTTAGCACTCTCTGCATTCTTGTGCTAATTAAAGTATAAAAAAAATATATTACATTCTTTTTTCTTCTTCATTATAATACAGTTTTAAATAAATAGCAAGATATTTTTAGCACTCTAACAGGCTGATTGCTAATTTAATTTTTAAAAAAGAATCATATACATGATTCTTAATTATTTTTTATATTATTTTTCAATTAATTTAATTTCGTATGTTAATTCCATTCCCTTTTCAAAAAGAGCACTAACTCCACAATATCTTTCCTGAGAAAGTTTTACAGCTTTTTCAATTTTTTTAAGATCTAATTCTTTTCCTGTAAACTCATAAACTAAATTCATTTTTGTATAAGTTTTTGGATGTTCTTCTGTTAAATCTGCTTCTGTTTTTATTTCTAAAGAATCATATTCAGCACGCATTTTCTTTAAAATTGATGCAACATCCATTCCTGTGCAACCTGTTAAAGCAGCAATTAATAATGGTTTTGGTCTAGGACCTCTATCTTCACCACCAAATTTACTATCAGCGTCCATTAAGACTTTATGTCCTGTAATTTCTGCTTCAAATGCCATTTTGCCTTTCCATTTAGTAATATAATTTTCTTTCATTTTACCCTCCAATAATATTTAATTTTCTATAATTCATTAACGATTAAATTTAATGACTCTGACATTACATTTTGTTCAGCAACAACATTATCCAAAGTGATTATTTCATTAACAATATTTTCATTTTCAATTCCAATTGATTTTAAAAGATTAGCAATTTCAAGAGCAAATTTAGCAGTTTCATCAGACATTTTTTGTACTTCATTTGCTACTATAGCAAATCCTTTTCCATGCTCCCCTGCTCTAGCTGCTTCAATATTTGCGTTCAATCCAAGGATTTTCATGCGCTGAGTAATTTTATTAATTGCAACAGCCAATTCATCTGTTTGATTAATGTAATCTTTTGACTCACTTGATGCATTATTTAAATTACTTGTTATTTCATTTAACACATTAATTCCTTTTGAAACATTAGTAATTTCATTTTCAAGTTTTATAGAAGTTTCATTAATAATACTTAATTTTTCATCAAGCATATTAGCGGCTTCTTTTTGCCTATCTACCATTGTTACCATTAATTCAGCTGCTTGTGAATCAATAATTGTTTTTTCACTATATTTTTTTTCTAAAATACTTTTTACTACTTCATTTCCTGTAACATCTACTAAAATATCAGCAGATGCTTGGATATCATCTATTTCAGATGAATATTTAATATTTAACTTTTTAGCTAGAATAATTCCAGGTGAATTAAAATCTCTATCTACTACAAGTTTTATATTTATATTTTCCATTTCGTTAAACATTTCTATTAATTTTTTACCACCATGCCCTGCACCAACAATAACAACATTCATTAAATCGACTCCTTTAAAATATAATCTTCTAAAATTATAACATAATAATTAAAAGAATCGCAAAAAAATTAATTATATTACTAATTAAAGATAACATTTTTTATTTAATTATCCCCTTTCTTCTTAAATATAATAACAAATGAAGAAGTTGAAATATTGGCAACAACAATTAAATTATATACAATAAACCATAACCAACCTACCGGTAGACTTTTAACTTCAGTAATGAATTAAGTCAGAAAAAAGTTTCTTTTTTAAAACATGCAAGAAAAGCTTATTATAGTTAATAAACGAAGCGATTTTATTAAAAACATAAAAAAATATTACAAAGAAAACTAGACACATGAAAGGTTTTTATTGTGAATATATATGGATTAATGTTTACCATATTTTTAAGACTTTTTCTATCGCAACAGTTGCAATCTCTAGGTCAAACTGTGTCCCTGCATTTTTTCTTATTTCATTGATTGCATCTTTTTTTGAAAGTGTTTTTCGATAAGGACGGTCAGAAGTCATAGCATCATAAGCATCTGCTATTGCAATAATTTTTGATTCTAAAAATATATTTTCACCTTTTATACCCCTAGGATAACCAGCGCCATCACAACGTTCATGATGCTGAAAAACAATATTTGCAATATTTTCTATTTCTTTAGTTTTTATTAGTGCTTTATAACCATCTTCAGGGTGTTTCTTTATTATTTCGAATTCAGCTTCGCTTAACTTTCCTTTTTTATTAATTATTTCATTAGATATTATTGCTTTCCCTATATCATGAACTAATCCTGCATAATAAACTTGATTAATATCTTCTTCTTCGAGATTCATATTTTCGGCAATTCTTTTAGAAATTTGTGCAACATTTACACTATGATTCTTCGTATATTTATCATGAATTTCAAGCAATCCAGTTAATGTAACAATTATGTTAGTTAATTGGTTTAGCTGAAGTTTTTGATATTTTTTTTCTGCCAATTCAAGTTGATCATGAAATCGACTTCTAATATTGGTATACTCAGATATTGCAGAAAGCATTGAAGCAACTTTAAATTTTTCTATATCTAAATCATCAATATCCACTAACTCAAAATAAAATGGATTTTCATGAATTTCTCCCTTCCAAATAACAATAGGATGAACCTCAATAATATTAATAATCATACTACTAGTAAATCGGTGAATGTTGTATCTACATATAACTGTAACTGGGTAAAGTCCAAATATTTCATCATTTAGCATATTTTCATATTCCATGATTTTTTCAAAACCATCTTCATAATCAAGTACCCAACTAATTTCACCTGTAATTGCCAATCCACTATATCCTTCTTGTAATGCTCTTTCAGATAATTCTTTTAACAAACTTATCATTTTTGAGGGACTAAATTTTCCATCTTTTGAATATGCATCATTTTTATCCAGCAAAGATAACTGTCCACTGCTAATTATCTTTTGAAAATCTATCGAATCTTCAAGATTTTTTATTAATATATCCATTTCAAGGTCACCAGAAATAACTAAACATTTTTCATTGTTATTAACTCTTGAAATTATATAATTTGCAATTATTCCAGCATTTTGTATGGCATCATTATCTTCATAGAGAAGTACCATATGATCACCTGTACTGATGCTATTCATTTTTTCTAATAAATTACTCGATTTCATTTTATATCTCCTTCTAATAACACGGTAGTGTCCACTATTTCTTTTAAGAATTTTATCTATAAAACTCCCAGTGAATATTTCACTATCTCTATTGTCCTTTCATTATACCTATAAAAGCATCTGCAATTTTGGAATCAAACTGAGTGCCTCTGTTATTTTCTAGTTCTAATAAAGCTATTTCTTTGTCCATTTCTTCTCTATATGATCGTTTTGAAATCATAGCATGATATGCGTCTGCCACACAAATAATTCGTGCTACAATTGGAATTTCTTCCCCTTTTAATCCATCTGGATATCCTGTACCATCCCATCTTTCATGATGACTGCGAACACAAGATACTATATCGTTATTGTCTACAATTTTACATACTATATCGCTACCAGTTTTAGGATGTTCCTTTATTATTGAGTATTCTTCTTCCGTAAGTTTTCCTTCTTTTCTAATAATTGTATCAGATATTGATAATTTCCCGATATCATGTATTAATCCACCTAGCCTAATTGCATATTTTTGTTTTTCACTTAATTTTAATTCATCAGCAATTATCATAGCAAATCTTGAAACTTCTACCGAATGGTATCCTGTATAAGTATCTTTTAAATCTACTGCACTTGCTAAATTATATATAGATTTTATTAGCACTTGATTTTTATAATTTATTTGACTATCACTTTCAAGTTTCAGTTCAATATCTGGATCATATACATAGACCCTGTTTCTTCCATTTGATTTTGCAAAAATCATTGCTTTTTCTGCTTTTGAAACAACTAATTTAGGATCTACAGAATCTTTTGGATATTTCGCAATTCCTATTGATAAAGTAAGTGGTAAATATCCAGACAAATTTTGAAGTTCCTCATCAACAATAATTTTTCTTCTTATTTTTTCTGCTAACGCACTTGATGTTAACTCGCCATTAGCATTATTATAAATGATTGCAAACTCTTCTCCACCGAATCTAAATACAGCTTCTTTATCATCAATAATACTTAAAATTTCATCAGCTATTCCTTTAATAATTTTATCTCCAATCTCATAACCAACTAAATCATTTATAGGTCGAAATTTATCAATATCAATAAATATTATATCAACACTTTCATTTTTCACTTTTATTCTATTACTAAAAGCTTCATAAAAATGAGTATGATTATAAAGCCCTGTCAATTCATCAAAAATTAACGCTTTTTTTAATCTATCTTTTTCTAATTCAATAATTTTCTTTTCTGAATAAATCAAATTTTGAAATTCAATATAGTTTATTAAAGTAATAAGTAAAATTGCAACTGAATAAAATACAATCCCATAAACTCCCAATCTCATTAAGCCACCATCAAAGAAAAGTAACGAAAATGTATCATGAATTGAAGGCCCTAAAAGTAGTATGCCAGAAAAACAAATCATATAATCTTGTGGGTTTTTATATAATCTATAATTCCTACAAGAAACATATATCCAAGACATAACAGTAATTAATAATAATAAATTTATTCTTGTAGAATAGAAACTCAATTCAATACGATTTTTCGATAATACTATCATTATTAGTATGCATACACCCATGATTTTAGCAATATTCAATATTATTTTACTTTTATAGAGTTTTGACAATGCAATTGACATTACTATTGGTGAAATATATAACAATGATAATAGTATTTTTTTAAATAATAAATCACTTAAAAACGGATGAGGTATCACAATATAATCTACTAAATATATTGAAATTATAAAAACACTTACCGGAAAAAGGAACATTATTTTATTATTAATTTTTGTGATTATAAATAACATGATTTCCATTGCTGACATCGCTAATAATATTGAAAGGAAAAATATATATAAATTCGAATAAATAGTTTTTAACAGATAAAATATTTTAGTCCCTATACATGTATCACTAATAAATATTGGAATATTTCCATGGCCAATTTTATATTCTGAGTATGTATAAAAAACTAAACTATTTTCATCTTCTATTAATTCTTCAGAAATTGCAAATTTGTAGACATTATTCCATAAATTAACTCTTTCATATTTGTCGTCACCAATCATACCAATTAAATTATCATTAAAATATATTTTATGCCATGTTCCTCTTATTCTAGGAACTATCAATAAAGCATCACCATCTATTTTATTAAACATTTCTTTTGAAATTGTAGTTTCACATTTGAAATATTTACTTTTTTCAATATCTACTTTTTGCTCGCTAAAATCGTTTTTTTCATTATTTATAATAAAATTTTCAAGGAAAATTATATTATCTCCATTTTCTTTAATAAGATATTTTACATATGATAAGCTAGATAAAATAATAGAAAACACAATAATAATAATTAAAATATAAACATTAAAAAATTTCTTTTTCATATTATCACCTCATAAGCTTCTATATACCCTAAATTTAACGTAAAAAACAAATTTCACATGAACTTAAATTTTTATATAATTAAAAAATCACTTCGTAATAGTTAATTTAATCACTATCTCGAGGCGATTTATATAAGTTATCTTTTGACCACATTATCCGTTTTACTTAAAATTCAAATCTGAAATATCTACAGATAATTTTTCAACTTCTAATTTTTAAATTTAATAATTCTTAGACTTTCTATTATAACATTCCAGGTATCAAAAATCTGTTCGCAACAATTTAATATTTAATAATAAAACGTTTTCCTAAAGAAACATTGAAATAGATAGCGTTTTCCAGCAAATTTAAGTTGTAATATAATTCTAATCATGTATAATCACAATATAAACATAAGAAAGGAAGTGAAAATATGTCAAAAACATTAAGATTAAAATACTCTAACAAAGGTATTGGTGTAAATTTCTATAGTACTATTGAAGAAAATAATTATCATGCAATTATCGAAAGTATTAAACCATTTGTTACAAATGATACTTCATTAGGAATGTCAGATATCAAATGGGATTTAGATAATATGAAATTAGGCCATAACGATCCAACTGCTAATATGTTATTAGAAAAAATTACTTTAAGATTAAAACAATAATGAATGCTTTATCTCACTTAAAAAAAGGGATAAAGCATTTTTTATTGCATAAGAAACCGCTTTGAATATTACTTCAGTGACAATTACATTTTAATTTAAGAAATTGACTCTGTGTAAACACTATATTGATTCCTTCCATTACGTTTTGCATTATATAACCCTAAATCAGCAAAATAAATCATTTCTTTTACATCTTTAGGTTCATGAACTTTATTATTTGAAATTCCAATACTTAATGTTACATTAACAGTTTCATTATTATTTAGATAAACTTTAGATCCTTCTACTTTATCTAATATTGTTGACGCAATCTTTGTAGCTTGATCTATTGTTGTATCATTTAAAACAATAATAAATTCATCTCCTCCATATCGACTAATTTTATGTTCTTCACCTAATAAATTGATACATTGCTCACACGTATTTTTAATAATTTCATCACCAATTAAATGCCCATAGGTGTCATTTACTTTCTTGAAGTTATCAATATCAAATATTAAGCACGATACAGATATTCTTAAACTCTCATTTTTAAAAACAACGTCATGAATATATTCTTCTATATATTTGCGATTATAAACCCCTGTTAAATAATCTTTTTGAGAAATTTTATGGGTTTTATCATATACTTTCCAAAGTTCATTATAAAGCTCTTCTAATTTTTTTGATTGCCCTTCAATTAGTGTGTTTTTATCTTTTAAGATTCTATTCCTTTCTTTCACATATTCAATTTCTTTTTTCTGTTCAGCCACTTGATGTTGTATCTCTAAACTTAAAGACAATTTATCTAATTCACTTTTTTTAATGGAATTAAGAACTTTAATGTATTTTTCTTGATAATTACTTTTCCCTTCATAGTCCTTTAATTGATCACAAGTTCTTATTTGAGATTGATACATATCTTCTAATAAATTTAAATCTTCATAACTTTCAACAAGTTCAATAGCTTTATCATAGAATATTCTTGCTTTGTTAAACCGTTCTTGCTTTAAATAGAAAAAAGCTTTTAAATCATAAAAAGATGCTAATTCTCTTTTATTTTGTGAAAAAGCTTTAAAAGTTTCTAATGTATCTAGTTCTTTTTTAGATTCATCGAAATTTTCTAAAAAAATTAAAGATTTAATATAATTTAATTTTACGCGAATTATTAAAAGCTCTGAATAAGGTTCAAAAGCTTCAGCAAATTCAACACCAAATGCTGCCATTTCCAAGGCTTTTTTATAATTTTTTTCTAAGTTTAAAATATGACTATAATTACTATACCCATTACTTACTATATGTAAATGACCTAGTTCTTTCGCTAATTTAATAGATTGATCCAATGTTTTTTTACAATTTTCATAATCTTTATTATGTAAATATAAAACAAAGAAAAAGTTAACTGAATTTAAAAAATCAGCTGGTTTTCCATCCACTTCTATTAATTTTCTATGCTTGATTAGATCTAAAAAGGCATTTTCAATATCACCAACGTAATAATATGAAACACCACGATTCAAATAACCTGCAATTACTTTGTCGTAATCCTCTTCTTCTTTACCTTTAATAATCACTTCACTACAAAATTTAATGAGTTCTTTATAATTACCTTCTTTTCGTAATTTTGCTATTTTCTCTATTAATTCTGCTATTTTCAAAGCTCCCTCCTTGTTCCTTACAGTAGTTAAATTTATTTTATACTCTTCTGATTTTAAATATGATAATTCTTACACTTTCTTATTATAACATTTCAAAGATGGATACTTAAGAAATTTATAGAATTTGTTGAGTAAACATTCCAGGTGTAAAAATCTGTTCATAATAATTTAACATTTAATAATAAAACGTTTTCCTAAAGAAACATTGAAATAGATAGCGTTTTCCAGTAAATTTAAGTTGTAATATAATTCTAATCATGTATAATCACAATATAAACATAAGAAAGGAAGTGAAAATATGTCAAAAACATTAAGATTAAAATACTCTAACAAAGGTATTGGTGTAAATTTCTATAGTACTATTGAAGAAAATAATTATCATGCAATTATCGAAAGTATTAAACCATTTGTTACAAATGATACTTCATTAGGAATGTCAGATATCAAATGGGATTTAGATAATATGAAATTAGGTCATAACGATCCAACTGCTAATATGTTATTAGAAAAAATTACTTTAAGATTAAAACAATAATAAATGCTTTATCTCACTTAAAAAAAGGGGTAAAGTATTTTTTATTGTCAAAAAAGTACAATGAAAATTATAACGAGTGACAATTTCATTTAACTAATAAAGGAAGCATAATGGCCTATCTAAAACAATCCACAGGAATTTTTTAGATACAACTTATTTTTATAAAACTTTTAAATACAAAATATTATAATAATATATATTTATTTTATCTTTAATTTTTTAAATTTTTATAATAAAATATAAATGCAATTAAATCTTGATACAGATGCTGTTATTATTTTAGCAGTGAATAATAATAAAAAAAGAGGAGATATTATGGATATTCTTAATTATTTAAAATCATTGAATATTAAATATGAAATATTTGAACATATTGCAGTTTTTACGGTAGATGAAGCTAAAAAGATTTCTACAAATATTCCTGGAGCTCATTGTAAAAATTTGTTTTTAAGAAATAGAAAAGGAAATGAACATTATTTAGTAATTTTATTAGAAGATAAAGAAATTAAACTTAAAGATTTATCTAAAGAAATAAATAGTACTAGTTTATCTTTTGCTTCAAAAGAAAGATTAAAAAAATATTTAAATTTAGAACCAGGTTCAGTTGGCCCATTTGGGTTAATCAACGATACAAAAAACGAAGTAACAGTAATTATTGATAAAGAAATTCTAAAAAGTGAAAAAGCAACATTTCATCCAAATAGAAATACTGCAACTATTTGTTTACTATGTAATGATTTAATAACATTTATTGAGAAACAAGGTTACATTATAATCTATATTTAAAAATAATTTCAAAATACAATTCTATAGTGATGATTCATAACAATTCTCAAAACTTTTAACATAATTAATTGCACACTTACAAACTTCAGCGGCATAACCATATCCCCAATAATCTTCAGCAAAATGATAAATTAATTCTACTTTATGATCCATCTTCTGTAGAATTAAATCTACATGCACCAATTAATTTTTCTTCATACTTTAATACTACTCCGTGAACCTGAAAATTCTTTTGTTTTTACAAGTTTCTCCAAAATTTCATAATATTATAAATAGCATTCTCTTTAAGTATACGAAGTTTTAATCTTTTACTCTCTGATTCGATCATTTTTTCCTTTCTAAACATAGAAAATAACAATATTTAAAAAATCATAAATCCCTTTAAAACACTTCAATATAACACTTGACATCACAAATACAAAACGGAATATTCCAATAAAGGATATTCCGTTTTCAATAAATACTATAATTAATATACACAAATTAATAACTAATTAGTAACTTTAATTACACCACCAGCATCTTTATCTTTGATATCTGTTAAGAATCTTGAAAACAATGTACATGCTTGAGCGCGAGTTAAAACGTCTTTTGGATTGAAATAGCCGTCAGAGCCTTGCATAACACCATGTTCAATTGCTAAAGCAACATAATTACGAAGGTTTTCTGATACTTCATTTGCATCTGTATAAGCTTCTAGATAAGACATATCAGCATCTTCAGGATCAATTCCCATAGCTTTGATCATTGCTACCGCTACATCTTCTCTGAGCGCATCATTATTTGGCAAGAAAATTTTAGTGCCGTCTGTTTTTTCATAAGCAGTCAAGTAATCATTGGAACTCATAATATAACCATATGCCCAGTGATTATTTGGTATATCTGTATAAATTTCATTACTACCTGTATAAATAGGTAAATCAAATGAAAGTGCTAATAATTTAGCAAATGCGGAACGACTAAAAGCACCATCTTGTCGGAAAGTATTATCTGGATAACCTGTAATAATACCGAGACTTACCATATGTTGCACATATTTATAAGACCAGTGTGTATTATTGAAATCTGTAAAAGTGAGCTCTGGTAAATCAGCAACAGTAGTAATCATTATTGGTGTAGTCGGTGTACTTGTTTCACTTATCAAAAAAGATGAACTCATACCCACAACTTGATCAGATGATTCCTTAAGAAATACACCAACTTTATAAGAGCCTTCATTTTCAGGTGCATTAAAACTCCACGTAAGGTTGGATATATCACGAACCCACTTGTACATGATATCGTGAGAATCATAATCTGATGTAATATCAGCAGGAATAAGAGCAATCCATGCATTAGCATCAGCTACTGGTTCAGCACTAATATTAACGATAATTTCTTCAGAAGGTTTAAAAGATTCTTTGTTTACGGAAACTAAAACATCCTTATGATAACTGCTTATAAGATCACTCATAGCAATCATTCGGTCATTTTCAGAATTTACAAAGACACCCACCTTATATTCTCCTTCTGCTTTAGGCAATTTAAAATTCCATTGATTGTTGGTAAGATCCCTAGTCCATTTATACATAATATCATGAGAATCATAATCTGATGTAATCTCACCAGGAATAAGACCAACCCAAACGCTGGAATCAGTTGGAATATCATTAAGTGTAACAGTTACATTTTCATAAGGCTGATAATTAGTTCCGGATAGACTTATGGATGCTGTTGCGAATGTTGGAATGCTACTTACGCTAAACAATGACAACATAATAGTTAATACGAGCATCATTGACAATGCTTTTCGATTCATTTTTTCCCCCTTTGTTTTATATAGCCTCTCAGCATATGCTAAGCGTGTTTTTTCAAGGCTCCACACAAACACGTTTGTTTCATTCTCCATTTTTTTAGTTAGAGATTTTGTTCTATTAGCAGAAAATAAATCTACAAATACATGATTTGTTTTTTTTAAACTTAACATATAATCGATTTTTAAGATTAAACGTTCATATGTTACTGCGTTACTAATGTATACCCACATGTAATAACCCAAATCACTTTTGTTACAAATTTTTAATTAACAACTAAAAATTCAACCCAAAATAGGTATAACGTTTAAAAAAATTGGGAGAAAATAAGAAATGAGCTAATCATCATGCATGAAAATATGGATGATTAAGCTCACTTAATAAATCAATAATTACTTCATAATAATTTTGATTTTATATTTTTAGTATTTTTCTACTTCAGGATATTCTACATCAAATAACTCTACTGTAACTGAAGTCATAATTTTATCATTCTTTGGTCTATCTCTTCTGTCAGTTGGAGTTTCAGCTATTTTATTAACTACATCCATTCCTTCAATAACTTTACCAAATGCAGCATAATCTCCATCTAAATGTGGTGAGTTTTCATGCATTAAGAAAAATTGTGAACCAGCTGAATTTGGCATTTGACTTCTTGCCATAGATAAAACACCTGGCTCATGTTTTAACTCATTATTAAAACCATTTGATGCAAATTCACCTCTAATTGCATAACCTGGACCACCCATTCCTGTTCCATCAGGACATCCACCTTGTAACATAAATCCTTTAATAACTCTATGGAATATTAATCCATCATAAAATTTATTTTCTATTAAAGAAATAAAGTTATTTACAGTATTAGGTGCGATTTCTGGATATAATTCTGCTTTAATTACATCTCCATTTTCCATTTCTATTGTAACTATTGGGTTTTTAACCATTTTTACCATCTCCTTTTTCAGTTTTTGATTATATCATAATTTTTTTATTTTAAAAATCATTTTCACTTTTTATTTTATATCCTTTTTTCATAAGTAGTTTTGCTGTACACCCCATACCATTTATCTTAACGTTTGAAAAAGTACCATCATATATTTTTCCACTACCACATGAAGGACTTCCATCTTTTAAAATAATAAGTTCAATATCATTATACATATTAATGATTTTTAAAGTTTCATTTGCACCATTAATAAAATTAGTAGATACATTTTCTCCAACTTTATTAACATAATCTCCATCTACAATCTCCACAGGTACTCTTGGAGTTGCAAGTCCTCCAAGTTGTTCAGGACAAACTACTGTAAATTCTTTATCTTTTAAAAAATTTATTACATTTTCATTTTTATTATTCCCACCACTATATTTACAATTTACACCCATTAAACATGCACTTACTATATACATTATTTTAAAGTAACTACAGTTACTCCTGTACCCCCTTCATTATAAGCACCATCTCTTATTTTACTAACATGATAATGACTTCTTAAAAACTCTCTAACACCCATTCTTAATGCTCCAGTTCCTTTTCCGTGTATTATTCTAGCTTCGTTTATGCTCGATAAATAAATTTCATCTAAATAAGTATCAAGTACTAGCGACGCTTCATCAACATTCATTCCTCTAATATCAATTTCACTATTTATACTTTTAACAGTTTTAGTCAGTTTCCTTTTAGGCTCAATTACTGTTTTTTTATTTTTGTTTTTCTTTAAACTTTTTATTGCTTTTAAATTACTTTTATTAATATTTATTTTCATAGATCCAGTTTGAACAGTAATATTATTCCCATTAATCTCTAAAACACTACCTTCTTGATTTAAGCTAACAATTTTTACTAAATCACCAACATTTAATTTGTCAGGTGCTTTATGTTTTATATCTGAATTAAATATTACTTCACTCTGCGCACCAATTTTTTCGTTTATTTCCGATTTCAATTGTTCTATTCTTTTATTATCAACTTCTATTTTTGCGTTTTTTTCAATTTCTCTAAGTTCATTAATAATTTCTTTCGATTCTGTTTTTGCATCTTTTAAAATCTTTCTTGCTTCCTCTTTTGCATCTCTAATCATTTTTCTTTTTCTATTATCAATTGTCTCTTTTTCTAAATCTATCTTTTTCTTTAATTTTTCTATCTCAATTCTTAAACTAATTGCTTCTTCTCTTTCTCTCTCAGAAATTTTTCTATCATTTTCAATATGAGATATAACTTCTTCAAATCTAACATTTTCCCTTTTTATATGAGCCTGAGCTTCATTAATAACATCTTCTGATAATCCAAGTTTTCTTGAAATATCAAATGCATTTGATTTTCCTGGCACACCTACTAATACTTTATAAGTTGGACTTAAAGTTTCAACATCAAACTCAACACAAGCATTTTCAATACCATCTTCAATTAAAGCATACTCCTTCAATTCATTATAATGCGTTGTTGCAACAGTTATTACTCTTTTTTCAAATAATTTCCTTAAAATACTTGTAGCAATAGCTGCTCCTTCAGTAGGATCAGTACCAGCTCCAAGTTCATCAAATAAAACTAAAGAATCAGATGTTACATTTTTTAAAATACTTACAATATTTGTCATATGAGAAGAGAAAGTAGATAAACTTTGCTCAATACTTTGCTCATCACCAATATCCG
Source organism: Peptostreptococcaceae bacterium (assembly GCA_027064135.1). Classification (GTDB taxonomy): domain Bacteria; phylum Bacillota; class Clostridia; order Peptostreptococcales; family Acidaminobacteraceae; genus HSG29. The sequence goes on from JAMOQG010000034.1 coordinate 22,251, forward strand.
CAAAAACTTCATCAAATATGCTAATTTCAGTTCCATAGTCTGCAGGAATATGAAGTCCTGCCATTGTCATAATAGTAAGAAGACCAACAGTTTTTAAAGTAACTGTTTTTCCCCCTGTATTAGGTCCTGTAATAACAAGTGAAGTGAAATCTTTGCCAAGCCAAATATTTAATGGAACTACATCATTCTTACTAATTAAAGGATGTCTTCCATTAACAATTCTTAAGTTTTTTTCATTATTTACTTCAGGCATAATCGCATTCATTTCAATAGATAAATTTGATTTTGCAATAATCATATCCATTTTCTTTAATATCAACTGATTTGCTTCTAAACCATCAGAAATTTCAGCTATCATTTCAGTAAGTTCATATAAAATCCTTTCAATTTCAGCTTCTTCATCCATTTTATAACCTTTAAGTTTATTATTTAATTCAACAACAGCATTAGGTTCAATATATAATGTAATTCCACTAGCAGATCTATCATGAACTATACCTTTTATCATATTTTTATAGTTACTTTTTACAGGTACTACAAATCTATCATTTCTAACAGTAATTAAATTGTCTTGTAAATATTTTTGAGTATTTGGATTAGTAACAATATGATCAAGCTTAGATCTTATTTGCTCATTTGTCTTTCTAATACTATTTCTTATTTTAAAAAGTTCAGGACTAGCATGATCTGCAATTTCTTCTTCATTAACAATTGCATTTGAAATATTATCCTCTAAATATTTATATGATTGAATATTGTTAACCATACTATTTACAATAGGAAATTTAATATTAGATTTTTCAATTTTAACAATATAAGCTTTCATTTTCCTTGCAGTTCTCATTGTATCATTAACGCGTAAAATTTGCTTTATACTTAAATATGAGCCTATTTTTGCAATACTTAACTCTCTTGATAAATCATAAAATGCTCCAAAAGGAATATGCCCATAACCATTCATTATATCTACAATTTCTTGTGTTTCTTTAAGTCTTCTTTTTACTATTTCAATATCTTTATTAATAACTATATTCTCTATTTCAGTTTTACCAAGAGTAGACATAGCTTTTCCTTTTAACATATCTAAAATTTTATTAAATTCAAGAACTTTAATTGCTCTCTTATTCATTAATACCTCCTACAAAACGCCGCTATAAAAATGACCTTTTGTTTGATTTAATTCCATTTTATAATTATCTCTAATCATAATAAAATCTTTAGTAATTTCGTCATTTACTAAAAATAAATGACTTTTTATTATTTCTCTCATTAGTGCTTCACTTTCAATAGTAAAATTAACTGTAAAAACATCTATTTTACTATCAAGTAAATCCCTATAATTATCTAACATAAATAAAGTCTTCGAATAATATATTTCCATAATATTTTCATTTACAAAATGTAAATTAAACTCTTCATCAAATGAATCTTTTAGCATTAAATTACTACCTTTTTCAATAAAATTATATTTTGTTGTCATTACAGGAATATACCCATAAATTACAGCTTCAGTTTCACAATTTGCTAAATTCGAAATCTCATTCATTTCAGCTAATGATAATTCAGTCGATAAAGTAATTCTTTCAAGATTCTTTGAAGCATAATGATTTAAAGAAAGAGAATTAAAAACGTTTAACGGATAATTTCCAGTTACTATTTCATCTTTTAAATACTCAATTTGTCCAATATTTGCAACTTGAAATTTAATATTTCTATTTCTAAATTTCTCTATTTTTTTATAAGATTCAGCGTCAGTTATTCTATTAAGCGATAAATATATATTTTTACCTTCAGCAAGAACTAATGCTTCATCATATGTTTCAATATCTGAATAGTAAATACCATCAACTTGATAATCTAAAACAATATCTAATTGTTCTAAATTTCTAACATTAATAAATAATTTTTTTTCATCATTTCTTTTTTTCTTAGTTTTTCTAAGTAACATCTTTTCATTGTCTCTATTGTGCCATTTTTTTCTTTTTTCATCTAATTTTATTATTACATTTCTTCTTATTTCATTTATTTTGCTAATAGGAATGAAAATATCTTCATCCCCTGTTATTTCAATATTTGAAGCTAAATAAGGAGTACTGCCCAACTTATTTAAATTCTCAATTATTTTTTCTTTTGTTACAGGTTTATTTGATGCTTTTTGAATAATAAAATCAAGAGTTTCAGTTACAGAATTTCCTCTTTTATCAATTGCAGTTAATATTGGATTTTTTCCAATCTCATTATTCATAAAAAAATCAATCTCAATACTTAATGATTTATCATTTAAAATCTTATCAACAGATTTATTATATTTTACATCATAAGTTTTAAATACACTTTCTCCAATAACAGCCTTTTTCATGAATTTGATTTTTACAAAATCACCTTTCATAGCTTCAGTAACTTTTTGACCATTTTTAAAAATAACTTCAATTCTTGCTCCAACAGAGCTTCCATTTCTTCTTATTTGAATCTCATCTTGTAAAACAATATCACTTTCAAGAATTAATTCTATTTGATTATTTCTTACATTTTTAATTTTACCTATATAATAACCTGCATTTCCTGGTATGTTTTTCGTTGTAAAATCTTCTAATTTTTCATTAAAAAGGAATCCTTTAGTATAATCTCTATTGAAAACTTTTCTTAAATTATTTTCTTTTAGGCCAGTTTTATAAGCATTTACTACTGTATAAACATATTCTTTGCTTTTCATTCTTCCTTCAATTTTTAATGAAGATATATTTAAATCTTTTAATTCATCCAAATAATCAATTGTAGATAAATCTTTAGGAGATATTAAATTTCCTGTTTTTATTGTTCTTTTACTATTATTATCAATTAGATCATATTTTTTTCTACATGGTTGAGCACATTTACCTCTATTACCACTTCTTCCACCAATAAAACTACTCATTAAACATTGGCCAGAATAAGAAACACATAATGCACCATGAACAAATATTTCAAGCTCCACATTTGAGTTCTTTTTTATTTCTTTTATTTCTTCAATTGATACTTCTCTAGATAAAATTACTCTATCAAATCCCATTTTTTCAAGATATTTTACATCCTCTAAACTATGTGCAGTCATTTGAGTTGATGCATGAATTTCAAAATCTGGTAGTAATTTTTTTACTAAGTTAGCAATTCCGATATCTTGAATAATTAACGCATCAATATCAATTAAATATAAATACTTAATATATTTCATTATCTCTGGAATTTCATTTTCTTTAACTAAAGTGTTTACTGTAATATATACACTTACATTTCTAATGTGGCAATACTCCACAACTTCTTTTAATTCTTGATTAGTAAAATTTTTTGCAAAACTGCGTGCTCCGAATTCCTTGCCAGCTAAATATACAGCATCAGCTCCACCTAATACTGCTCCTTGTAAATTCTCAAAATTTCCAACAGGTGCTAAAATTTCTACATTTTTCATAATGTGCCTCCAAAAAAAAAGTGGTAAAATACCACTTAATTACTATGTCTTTCATCAAATTCATTAATGAATTCATCCAGTTCTTGCCTAGATTCATTAATTATTTTATCTTTAATATCAATTTTTTCTTTTAAATCTTTTATTTTTTCATCTGAAGCTTTAATTTCTTCTTCTTTAAATTTAATTTCTTTTTTTAAATCATTCACACTATCTCTAAGCTCATTAAGTCCATTTTCGTATACAGCTGAATTCTCAAAAAGAGAATTAAATTCATTTATAATTTTATTATACGCACGATTTTTTTCATCAAATTCTTTAGTAATATGATTTAATTTATCTTTTATAACACGAAGTTCATATTCCGGATTTTCTACTCTTTTTTCAAGTTCTTTGTTATAATCCAATATTTTAAAATATTCATCTGCAATATTAAGTGCACCAAGAACAGCTAAAGTAACTGAATTCAGTCTTCTATTATTTGATTTAATATCTGCTATTTTTTGCTTAACAAATTCTGATACACTCTCCATATGCTCAACAGAGTCATCACTTTTTAAAGTATAATCTTTACTCATAATGTTAACAATAATTTTATTTTTATCAACCATAAATACTCCTTTTATCCGTTTTCTATATTTTATCTAAAAAAACAGTTTTATTCAATAAATTTGTATAAATTTAGTCTTATAAATAGTAATTTGCAACAATAATTCCTAAAATAGCACCTGCAAATACCTCTTTTGGAGTATGACCTACTAACTCTTTTAGCTCTTCTTCTAAAATCCTTTTATGCTTATATAAATCCTTTATCATTCTATTTAAAAGAGATGCCTGTTTCCCAACAGCTCTTCTAACTCCAGAAGCATCATACATCACAATTAAACTAAAAACTAAAGAAATAACATATAAGTCACTTCCCCATCCATGTTTTAATCCAACAGCAGTGGATAAGCCCATAACAAGAGCCGAATGTGAACTCGGCATTCCGCCAGAACCAACTATTCTTGTAACATTCACTTTTCTATTCTTATAAAAATCAGTAAATATTTTTAAAATTTGTGCAATTAACCATGCAATAAATCCAGAAAACAATACTTGATTATTAAAAATTTCTATAAAATAATTCATTTTTACCTCCTTCTTACTTCTATAATTCTTTTAAATATTCAATCAACTCTTCCATTCTTGTTCCTCTAGAACCTTTCAACAATATTATCGAATCATTTTCAACTAATTCTTTAAACTCTTTTTTTAGTTCTTCCTTATTGTTAAAATATCTTAAATCAGGGAATTTTTCTTCTTTTAATTTTAAATACGAATATTTAACTTCTTTACCAACAAAAATAACTTTATTTATTTTTTTATTCTTTAAATATAATCCAAGTTCTTCATGAATTTCTTTAGACATATTTCCAAGTTCTAAAATATCACTTAAAAAAGCAATTTTCTTTAAATCACCCGGTGTATCTTCAAGAGTATCAATAGCAGATTTCATTGATTCAAGACTAGCATTATAAGTATCATTAATAACCGTAAAATTATTTACTTTAACTAATGCCATTCTTTTATCGGCATATTTATATGATTCAATTTCTTTTATTATCTCAGTAGAATTAATATCCATTAATTCACCTAAAATTACTGCTGGTAGAATTGAATAACCTAAATGATTCCCAATAGCAGTAGTATTAAAATTATATGTTTTTTCTAAAATATTCACTTTAATTTTAGTACCGTAAATTCCTTTTGAAATAAAAGAGTTTGTAATTATATCATTTTCTTTTCCATAACCAAATTTAAATGTTTTATTTTCAACTTTATGAATATTTTTGTTTAATGTTTCATCATCTCCATTATATATAACTAATCCATCTTTTTTTATATATTCAAACACTTCGAATTTAGCTTTTACAATATCATCTTTTGAGTTAAAATTGCCAACATGTGATAATCCAATATTAGTCAAAATTACATAATCTGGTTTAACAATTTTACTAAGCACTCTCATCTCACCAGCATGATCCATACCAAGTTCAATTACCAAAACTTCATCAGTTTCCTTCAAACTTAAGATTGTCTTTGAAACTCCAATTTCATTATTAAAATTTTTATATGTAGTTAAAACATTATATTTATTTTTTAAAACATTACTAATAAATTCTTTTGTAGTTGTTTTTCCAACACTTCCTGTTACTGCAATAACAATGGGATTTATTTTTTCTCTATAAAATTCAGCTATTTTTAAATACGCTTCTTTAGTATTCTTCACTATTATACATGGATAATCAACCTGAATTTCAGAAATAATAAATTTCGCACCATTATCAATAGCTTTTTCTATAAAATCGTGCCCATCAAATTTTTCGCCAATAAGTGCTAAAAATACAGAACCTTTAGTAATATTTCTTGTATCCGTGCTTATTTGGTCAATAACTTCATTATCATCAATATTTATATTTTTAATTTTACAATCTAATAAATTAATTATTTCTTTTACTTTAATATTCATATTACCTCCATTATAAACAATTTTAATTATACCATAAATAAGCGAACTACAGTGTTTTTTCAAAAAAAAATAGCCAACAAGCGTTAACTATTTTTCATCCATATCTTTAATTAATAAAATTATATAAAATTTCATTGCATCTTCAAATAATTTTAAATCAAAACCAGATATTTCTTTTATTTTATTTATTCTATAAATTAATGTATTTCTATGAACAAATATTTTTTCAGAAGTTTCAGTAATATTTAAATTATTCTTAAAGAAACTTTTAGCAGTATAAATTAAATCTTTATTTTTAAATATCTTATCATATTTTTTATTGTTTTCATTGTTTAACTGAATAAGCAAATCTTTTCTTGTACTTCCTATTAACAAAGGAATTAGAAAGTCTTCATAAAAGTATATGTCTTTTACGATATTAAATTTTTCAATCAATTTTAAAATATTGTAAACATCTTTGAGAGATGCATTAATATCGTAAAGATCTTCAACTTTGCTTCCAACAAGCAATTTAATATCTTTTGAAATATCAGTTGAAAACTCAATAAATAACATATTACATAAATTTTCAATTTCTACATCTGATTTTGAAGTGATAATTGCAATTGACTCTGAATCCAGTATTATATTCTTATCAAATATGAAAATATTATCTATAATATATTTTGCATTTTTAATTTCACTGTTTTCAACTTTTACAATTATCAATCTATAGTGTTTTATGTCTTCGATATCAAATTCTTTTTTTAGTTCTTTATAATTTTTCTTTTTGACATTGTTAAGAATCAGTTCTCGATAAAAATTTGCTTCTGTCATTTTATGGTTTTTATCATTAAATAATAAACTAACAACATTAAGCATTTGAATATTATCTTTTATTCCTAATAAATATCTAGGAAAATTATATTTCTTAATAAAAATGAAATCATAATTTTTTTCAGAAAAGACCTCTTTTCCTTCAAAGAATTCAGGGACTTCTATAGTGCTTCCATTTAACTCAGTTCTATTACAATCAATAACTACTCCACTTAAATCAGTAAGAACAATGTCATTATTAATAGACGAAGCAATTTTTGAAAAAATATTTTTAATTTGAGTTAATCCCATATTATCACCTATTTACAAATATTCAATTCTGTCTCTTTATCAAACAAATGCACTTTTTCGCTTCTAAATTTAAATGAAATTTCTTCATCAACACTTACTTTTATATCTGGATCTATTCTTACAACCATTGATCTTCCTTCAGCTTTAGTATATACATAAGTTTCTGAACCTAACAACTCAGTTACTTCAACTTTAGCTTTAATTCCATCAGGATCTAATATTGCATGTTCAGGTCTAGCTCCAAGTAATACTTCTTTACCAATATAACCTTTTTCTTTTACAATTTTTGCTTTATCTTCATTTAATTCTAATAAACGATCATATACTTTTGCATAAACTTTTCCATTTTCTTCAACTAATAAAGCATCCATCAAATTCATTTGAGGCGAACCAATAAATTCAGCTACAAATTTATTTGCAGGACTATCATAAATTGTTTGAGGATCATCAACTTGTTGGATATATCCATCATACATTATACAAATTCTAGTTCCCATCGTCATTGCTTCAGTTTGATCATGCGTTACATAAACAAAAGTAGTATCCAAATCGTGATGTAGCTTACTTAATTCAGCTCTCATCTCAACTCTTAATTTTGCATCTAAATTACTTAAAGGCTCATCCATCAAGAATACTTTAGGATTTCTTACAATTGCTCTACCAAGAGCTACCCTTTGTCTTTGTCCACCTGATAATTGTTTTGGTTTTCTACTTAAAAGCGGCTCAATACCTAAAATATCAGCAGCATGTGTTACTCTTTCATCAATTTCTTTTTTAGAAAATTTTCTTAATTTTAGTCCAAATGCCATATTATCATAAACAGTCATATGAGGATAAAGTGCATAGTTCTGGAACACCATTGCAATATCTCTATCTTTAGGAGCAACGTCATTTACTTGTACATCACCTATAAACATTTTACCGCCTGTAATTTCCTCTAACCCAGCAATCATTCTTAAAGTAGTTGTTTTTCCACATCCAGACGGTCCAACTAAAACCATAAATTCTTTATCAACTATATCTAAATCAATACTTTCGATTGCTTTAAAACCATTTGGGTACACTTTGTTAATTTTCTCTAATTTTACATTTGCCATATTATCCCTCCAAAATTTAGTATATATAAATTATACAACAATTTCTATATTATTTTAGTGTTAAAAAATACAAAATTTTAAATATTTATTATAGAAAATGACAATTTCATTGTAATTTTATTTTTTTAGTATTAAAACATCTTGAACAAGGAGTATAATCTTCACTAATAGCATCTATTAATTTCATTTTTATTTTACTCTTCCGTAAATAGAAACAACCATTCTTATGATATTTTTCACCAGTTTTAGTAACATAAATAATTTCATCATTCATGTTTTTAATGCTAATTTTTTTATGTAAAAATGATTTATATTCAATAGTTTTTTCAACTGGAATCACATAATTAAAAATATTAAATGAATATTTAACATTAAAACTACCTTCTTTATTATTCAAATCATAGTCAGATTCATATTTAAAGTCAGATAAATTCTTATCAATTTCATATTTTAAATTGCTATATAATTTCTTATTAGAGTATATTTCAATAGTTTTGTCTTGCATACTAAAATCATTATTTCCATATTGCGTACAAATATTATTACTACTCATTTCAATAATGCTTTGGTATAGTGCCTGATTAATTACCTCGTTAATATAAAAGGTGTTGATAATTCCAATTAAAGAAAGTATAAGTAGTAATGTAATAAAAACACTAATTAAAGCTTCAATTGATAAACTGCCTTTATTATTCATCAACATACCCCTCAGTAATAGTAAAATCATACAATTTAATATTTCCAGTTAATTTGTTTTTTAATTCAATCTCAACATCAATTTTATGTTTTAATGCTAAATCATTTAAAGAATTGAGCTCATTTGTTTTTTTATAGTTTAAATCAATTATTTGAAGCATTCTATTCACAAGAGTGTTTTCATCAACCATTAATAAAAACATTCTTAAATAATCATTATAATATAAAAAAGTGTCATCATTGTGATTTTTAAAATCAATTTTAGTTCCATTTTGTATTATACCTAAATCAAGCACAAAATCTTTATCTGATATTTTTAATAACGGTGTTCCATTTCCTGAATAAAGCTTAACAATATCAATAACAGATTCAGCACCACTCCATGCTGCAGTTAAACCAACAGCTACAAATATTCCGCCAGCAGGAATTTTAGCTGAAGTTAAAATAAATTCCCTTTTATCATTATCAATAAACAAATGCATAAGATTCATTGTTTCTCGAATTAACATTATTTTAGAACTAATTTTAAGATTATTTATTATTGAATTACTATCACCATTTATTATATATTCAACTTCTGAATTAGTAACATAATTTCTACTATTTTTATTATAAAGTTCAAAATTTCTTATATTAGAATTAGCAACTGTTTTAAAAGTACCTAGAATATATTCATTTAAAAAAAGTTTATTAAAATATACAAGTTTTAAACTATTATCATTATTTATTTCCAAAGTAGATTCTATTAAACCAATACCAACTTCTTTTTTTAATTCATTAATTTCGTTTTTAATATTATTAATAACATTAATATAGCCTTCTGAATTAGATTTTATATCAACAAGTGTTTCGAATTTTTTATATTCCTCATTTAATTTATTATTAATTTCATCATTAATTTCTAACTTTAAAAGCTTTTCAATTTTGTTAATTACTTTTTCTTGTTCTTTTATCATATCATATTCATTTAAATATTCATCTTCTAGCTTTTTAATACTATTTTCTAACATTTCACTATCACTGTTTTTAACTTCTCTTAAATATTTAATCTTTTCATCCAATTCAATAAATAAATTCGAATAATCATTTCTTATTGCATTTATATTATCAAAATTTATATGATCAGATAATATTTTCTTTTGCGTTTTTTTAATTTTATTATAATATTTGTTTTTTGAAAGTTTTGATTTAATTTCATTCATTTTATTCATATATTTTTCTTTAATTTTATTTTGATTTGCAATATATTCAATATACTCTAATGTAACATTATTTTTAGAAAAAACTAGAATTTGATTCATTAATAACTCTTTATTTTGTATATTTTCAGTATTATAATTAATTTTAATATCCTTGATATTATAAACATTTAAAGGAGATTTAAAATTATTATATTTAGAAATCATTATATCTTTTATCGTTTCTTTATTATACTTTTTATAAGATAAAATACCGTAACTATCATAAATATAATCATCATAATCCGCTAAAATATCTCTACTAGTTAATACTAAACTTCTTTTTATATTATTCTCAAATGATTTTACTGACAATATATTAATAAATAAAATAAAAACTGAAATTATTGCAGCAATAATTATAATTAAAAAAATTGAAACAGATCCTCTACTATTCATCTAACCATTCCTTTATATTTTTAACATAATCTTGATAAATTAAATTATCTGTAAAATCAATTTCATAATAATTTTGAAAAAGAGACTGATTTTCGTTAAAATATAAAAAATTTATATCTTCCGTTTTTAATTCAATATGTTTTATAAGCGCTATATCATCTTTAATCATTTCATTATTTAATTTTATTTCAGTAAATCCTCTATAAAAAAATGTAATCATTATGCTTAATAAAATAACTATAATTCCAATAATAAAAGGTATTATAATTGCAGCTTCAATTGTATATTCACCTTTTTCATTAAACATATATCGACTCCTTTTTTCAGAATTTTCTGATTTTTTATTACAAAGAAAAAATCCTTAAATAGGATTTTTATTACGGCATTATATTATCTGCCCATTTAATAGATTCAAAATATATTTCGCTTAAATCATCAATTGAAATATCATTTTTTTGCAATAATTTTTCCAATTTTTCCATTTTACCTCTTTCATTTATAATTATAAGTTCAAGAACATTTGTTAACGAATTATTTTTTCCTAAGAGTGCATCTTTTATCTCATTATCCAATGGCAAACTTTCTAATATCATATTCATATCTCTTTTTAAAATAATATTTATTAATGAAAAAACTCCTAATAAAAATAGTTTTTCTTTCTTGCCGTTCATTTTAAATTTACTTGCTAAACTTTCAGCTTGTTTTCCACGAATTAATGATTTTTTTAATAACTCATTTGGAGTTCCAACTGGTGCCATTGTTTTTAAAAAATTAAAATATATTATTTTTTTACTCTCTTTTAACCCCAATCGTGCTAATGCATTTTTTATAGAAGTAATACTATTACGAGAATAATACGCAACACTATTTACAATATTTAATAATGAAAACGTTAATGAAACATCGTTTTTAGTGATTTCTGCTAATTTATCATAACTAACTTCCTCTTTATTTAATTCCTCAATTAATTGAATATAAACACTTGAAATTGTAGTCATAACATTCGTTTCTAATATTTCCGGTTTTAAAAAGTAATATCCTTGAAACATTGTAAACCCATGCTCTTTAGCAAATTCAAATTCCTCATACGTCTCAATTTTTTCCGCTAACAGAATTTTATTTTTCTTTTTAACAATATTTGCAGTTTTTATAATTTCTTCTTTTGAAAATTCGATGAAATCAACTTTTATTATATCTGATTGATCAAGAAGTTTTGATTTCTTTTTATCACAAATAAAATCATCAATTGCAAAAACATATCCATTGTTTTTCAATTCATCTATAACTTCATTTATATTTTCAGCATCAAAAATATCTTCTAATATTTCAATAACTACTTCATCTTTTCTTAGAAGCATAGGTAATTTTTCTAAAATTAATTTTTCAGTGAAATTAATAAACACTTTTTTACCACCAGATAATTTATCAATACCAAAATTAACAAGTAAATCTTTTAAAACTTCATTCGTTGCAACATTTCCATCGCTAAAATCTGCTAAATTAACATCATTAAACTTTCTAAATAATAGTTCGTATGCAATTGTCTCATGTTTTGCATTCAATATAGGCTGCCTTGCAACAACTGTTTTCAAATCATCACTCCCTTTTATAATAATTTTATTGAAATCAAAGTAATATCATCATTAATTTTATTGAAATAATGTTCCAAAATTTCATTTTCTACATGATCCAATAATTTTTTTTCGCTATTTTTGTTATTCTTATAATTCATCAATTCACTTTCTAATACATTTACCATTTTTGTATACTCAATTGGAATTTCAATAATTCCATCAGTATATAAAAGTATTTCACTATCTTTAGTATATTTAATAGTTTTTGATATAAATTCAGCATTATCAAATAATCCTATTGGTAAATTGCTACTAATTAACGAATTAACGTCTTTATTATCAATTAAATATAACTGCGGATGTCCACAATTAAAATATTCAATAGTTTTTTCTTTTATATCAATTATCAAATATACTGCGGTGCAATAATAATTACTTAATAATTCATTACCTTGAAAAACACTAATTAAACCTTTATTTATTTCTTCTAAAATATTTTTTTCGCCATTTTCTTTTTCTAATTGACTTTTAAAAATACCGACAATGACAGTTGTAATTAATGCGCTTCCAACTCCATGACCAACTACATCTGCTAAAAGAACAACATATTTATCATTTGATATTTTATGCCATTTATATAGATCCCCACTAACATCACTAAAAGGATAATATTTTGCTTTAATTGATATATTTTCATCATAAAAATCATCAGACAACAATTTCAGTTGAATCTTTGAAGCTATATCAGTCTCAAGTTTTCTTTCCTCTGATATAATTTTTTCTTTTGTAATATTTCTTGCGATTGATATATAATATTTATTTCTATCATTTACTATAATAGGGTAAATACTAGTATCTTGAAAATATAATGTATTATTTTTTCTTTTATTATGAAATAGTCCTTTCCAAATCATGCCAACTTCTAAAGTTTCAATCAAATTATCATAGAACATAAAACTATGTTCTCCAGATTCTAATAACTTTGGAGTTTTTCCAATTAATTCATTTTTTGAATAACCTGTTTCAGCGCAAAATGCTTCATTCACATATAAATATTTTTCTTCGGAATCATTAATTGCTATTAAATACTTATTATTATTTATAAATTGATTAATCATTTCCGTATTATCTTTTGTTTTAATAATTCGAGTTACCATGATAATTAATTCGTCATCAATTATAGGACAACAAATATAGTTTATAATATTCTCATTTAACAATTTAGAAACCATATCTTTATTTTTCAAAATTACTATTAACTCTTTTGAATATATCTCTTTTAAAAAAATAATTTCTTTAATTACTTTTTCAGTTTCTAATTCATTAGATAATACTATAATGACATCTATATGTAATGATTTCACTTTATTATAATCTTCAATAGTTTCAAAATGATAATAATTAAATAAATTGTTATCAAACATTTCATCGATAATTATTGTTTCATCATTATATTTTCCAATCACAGCAATATTATTTTTCATATAAACTCCCTATTCAATTATATTTTATTATATTTACCTAATATTATACCGTTAAATCATTTTTTAAAATAAATTTGCATTAAAAGATTATATTTAAAATAATTTGATATAGCAAAGGCATGAATACTGCGGGTAACATATTCCCAACTTTTATATTTTTATAATCAAGCATATTCAGACCAAGTCCAATTATTAAAAGGCCACCTACTGCAGACATATTTAAAATTACCGATTCTATCAATAATGGTTTTAAAAAACTAGAAAGTAATACAATAGTTCCTTGATATATGAAAACAGGAATTGCAGAAAAAATCACTCCAACTCCAATAGTAGAAGTGAAAATAATTGCAGTTGTCCCATCTATAATTGATTTTGCAAAAAGTGTAGCATGATTTCCTGTTAATCCACTTTCTAAAGAACCTACTATTGCCATTGAACCAACACAATATAATAAACTAGTTGTTACAAACGATTTAGTAATTGAACTATCTGATTTATTAGATTTTTTTTCAATAAACTTTCCTAAATTTTCAAGTTTCTTCTCAATATGTATATACTCCCCTATTAGCGTTCCAATAGTCAATGAAATTAAAACTAAAATAATATTTTCAACTTTAATTGCATTTAAAATTCCAATTAATAGAACTCCCAATGCAATAGATTTTATTATACTTTCACTAAATCTTTTAGGTATTTTACCTTTAAACATCAGCCCTAAAATAGCACCCGAGATAATAGCTAATGCATTTACAATATCTCCTAACATAATCAACTATATCACCTTTCTTCATCATCATCTTCATCTGGATTAAAATTACCAAAAAATATTAAAAATATTGATGTTCCTATTGAAAAACTACCTAAAAACAATCTTATATTCAAACTAACATCTATTTTGCTCAAAAAAAACAAAAAAACAATTGAAATTAACAAAAAAATAATACCTGTTTTTCTAAAATTATATTTCATTTTTTATCTCCTCTAGTCCCTCTGCAATATACGATTTTAACCATACCAATACATCTAAATTAGTTATCTTTATCTCTCCAAGATGTTTTTTTATTTCTTTTGTATTTAAAGTGAAAATTTCTCTATTAATTTCATGAGTATAAATCAAATCCACATTTGAATTAGCATTTATTATAGTAATTATTGTGTCAGCCATATTACCTAATGGAGCTCTATCAATATGACTCTTTTTAAATTCTGCTGTAATTTCAGTTCCAATACCAATATTCGAATTAATAATAAATTCACCATCACAATTTTCAGCATTTGCTTTAAAAAGCGGAATACCTAATCCAACATCTCTAGTTTCCCTTGTAGTAAAAAAAGGATCTGCTACATTTTGAACCATATATTCATCCATCCCTTTTCCGTCATCTTTTATTTTAATAATTAATCTATCATTATCTGAATCCTCTATAATTGATATTCTAATATTTTTAGCTTCTGCAACTATTGAATTTCTTGCTATATCAAGAATATGAAGTGATAATTCTTTCATATGGCTTCCCCTTTTAATCTCATCTACGAAACACTCTATTGTTTTTTCTTTAAGCTCAATTGAATAAATCGGCTCATTAATACTTCCTAAATTATGAGCATCAGAATTTCTTAAAATATAATATTTATTTTTAAATACTATATCTGAAAGATATTTCTTAGAAGTTTTACCTTTCGAAATTTCAACATATCTAAAATTATACTCATCTGGAATAAATCCAAGATTAGTAATAATACTTGCATAATCCCTATCAACATGAGCAGGAAATATTGCACCATCCAATTTATAAACCAGTAAATATAAATCCTTAATAGAAATATTTATTGAAGTAAGAAGTAATTCTTCTTTTTCAGCAATTACATTATCATCTTCATCAACAATTAATTGATCTCCAAATTTATCTTTTCTATTCTTAATTTTAACTCTTTCTTTTTCTAATATTGCATTAAACAATTTTGCTGAATTCATATCTTTGAAAAGGCAAACCATATGTACTTCCTCAATTGTTTGCACTTCAACTCCAGGTATAACAACAATATTACGCTCTTTACCTATGCTCATTGCAGTTTCTACATTTAATAATGAATTATGATCAGTAATTGCTATAACATCAAGCTCTTTTAATATTGCCATATGTACAATATTATTAGGCGTCATATTATTATCTGCACACGGAGATAAGCATGAATGAATATGAAGATCATAAAATACTTTCATGTTCTTCCTCGTCAATAAATATTTTATAAATATCATGATGATCTAATTCTGTTTTTAAAATATTTATATTTTCTTCATTTGCTTTTTTTACTACTTCGTTATCTATCTGAACACCATAAGGTAAAATAATACATGAAAATTCCATTAAAGATGCAACTGCTAAAATATTTAAATGAGCTTGAACAGTAATCCATGCATTACCGCTATTACCATTTGCCATAACAAAACTTAATAAATCAGAACTATATACACCGTTAATTTCTACAGTTGAATCAGTATCTGTAATCAATTCAAATCCATAATTTGTTATTAAATTAGACACTCTCATTTGACTCTCTCCTTTTTTTACTATTTAATACTACACATTTATCAATAGTAGTTTTTCCTTTTACAATATCTTCAGCAAATGCATGACAAGTTGGAGCTCCACATGCACCACAATTTATTTTCGGAAGTTTTTGAAATATTTTTTCTATTTCTCCCATTTTCTTAATAGCTTTACTAAAATCATTATCTAATTTCATTACATCTGAACCTTTGATTTCCTGATTCCATTCAATAATTTCTTTAGGATAATCAATAAGTTTAATATCATTTTTTTCCTTTGCAACTTGAGAAAGTTTTCTTATTCTATTTTTTGCCACAAACGAATTTTCAACATTCAATGGTCCACCAACACAACCACCAACACAAGCATAACCTTCAAAGAAATTTAAATTTGGTAATTTTCCTATTTCAATATTATCTAATACAGAAATTACTTCATCAATTCCATCAACAGCAATATAATCATCAATTCCCATAGAAAAACTTTGCCCGCCAACTCTACCCCAATTATAACCTTTAGAAGAAGATTTTAATAAATCTTTTTCAACTTCAATTTCATCATATAATTTTATAATTTTAGTATAAAGCTTATCAATTGCTAAAGAACCATCTACACATGATTTTTCAATTCCAATTGGAACTTTTGCACTTGTAATTTTTGCAGGACATTGTGAAATATAAAAAATACCAATTTCTTCAGGTTTAAAATTTTTCTCTTTCATAATTTTTTTTCTCATAAGCCTAGCGGCTACTTCCATTGGAGATTCTAATTTAACAATATTGTCAATCAAACCTTGATATCTAATTTGTATAAGTCTTGTAATTGCTGGACAATATGTAGATATATGTAATTTATCATCTTCTTTTATTACTTTCTTTTGATAGTCGCTTAAAATTTCCGCAGCATATCCAATATCATAAACATCATCAAAACCAAGATGTAAAAAAGTATTTAACACTTTATTTAAATCATAGCCAATTGGAAATTGCCCATAAAGTGAAATCGCAGGTAATGCAACAGTGTATTTATAATTTTTTAAAATATCTAAATTATCTGATAACGCACCTTTTGCATGATATGGACAAACTTTAAGGCATTCCCCACAGTCAATACATCTTTCATCTATTATTTTTGCTTTTCCATTTATAATTCTTATTGCTTCAGTAGGACATCCATCAAGACAATGAGTACAACCATTGCAATAATCAGGTTCCAAAGTTACCGAATGCCAATACTTAGCCATATCCACCCCCTCATTATACAACAAATTTCATATTTAATTCAGTATATTCACCAAATTTCGATTCAATTTTAAATTCATCACTACATCTTTTCATATTAGGTAATCCCATGCCAGCTCCAAAACCCAATTCTCGTGCCTTAGTTGATGCAGTAGAATAACCTTTTTCCATTGCTAAATTTGTATCTTTAATTCCAGGGCCATTATCCCTTATCTTAATTTTTATTTCATTTTTAATAATTTCAACTTCAATATATCCACCTAATGAATGAATAGCGACATTTACTTCAGCCTCATAAGTAGCAATTGCAACTCTTCTAATAAGCTTATTATCAATATTTAATTGTTTTAAAACTTTTTTTATTTTACTTGAGACTTCACCTACAATTGAAAAATCATCAGTTCCAACAATATACTTTAATACAATACCTTCATTATTAGTTATAAAACTATTCATAAGAAATCCTTAACGCTTCAATTCCGTTTTTGTAAAGTACTCCTGATGCTTCAAACATTGTAAAATTAGTAGTTAAAAGAGTCATTTCTCTTTCTTTTGCTAAATCTACAACTTCCTCAGAAGGAATTTTTCCTCTTACAAAAATAATTGTTCCAAGGTCTAACATTTCTGCAGTCCTAATTACTTGATTATTAACAAGTCCAGTAAGTAATGCGGTATCTTCATTAACAAACGCTAGTACATCGCTCATTAAATCAGATGAGAAAGCATAATTTATTGAATCATCAATATTTCCAATTAAAATTTTACCATTTATTAATTCTATTACTTTGGATATTTTCATACAACCTCCAATATAGTTATTTATTTAACAATAATTATATCACAGATTTTAATTGTTTTTAAAGAAATTATCAATAATAGCAATCGTATTTTCTGCAACATTTTTTATAGATTTTTCTGCATCTACAATTTGAATCCTGTCATTATACATTTCAATTACTTTCATATAACCTTCATAAACTCTATTATGAAAATCAATACTTTCTAAATCAAGACGATCTTTAACTCTAACTTTGCTATTAGTTATTCTTTTTAAACCAACTTCTGGTTTTACATCAAGAAATATTGTTAAATCAGGCATCATATCATCAATTGCAAATTTATTAATTTCAAAAACCTCGTCAATACCAATACCTCTAGCATAACCTTGATAAGCAAGAGAAGAATCCACAAATCTGTCACAAATAACAATCTTTCCAGCTTTCAATGCTGGAATCACTTTTTCTACTAAATGTTGTCTTCTCGAAGCAGCATAAAGAAGCGCTTCAGTTCTTTCATCCATTTCAATGTTATCTTTATTTAATATTACTTTTCTAATATCTTCTGATATATTTATTCCACCCGGTTCCCTAGTTAAAATAAAATCAACATTATTCTTAATCAAATATTTTCTTACATATTTTATTATTGTACCTTTCCCAGAGCCATCCGGTCCTTCAAATGTAATAAATTTTCCATTCATATTTATCTCCCAATTCTAATGAAAATTAAACATATTTTTATTAATTGTCTCAAATGCAATAGGCGGACAATATTTATCTTTAATTTTACAGTTATTAATTCCAAGACTTCCTTTTTCAATTAATTCATAAAGAATACCTTGAATCTTATTTAATTTTGTACATCCAATTTTTCTATCTTTTATTGGCATATTAAGTTCAATATTATCAAGCACTTCAGAAGGCCTGCCGCTTAATGCTACAACTCTATGACCAATTAATAAAGCCTCTTGAATATCATGAGTAACAAAAATAATTGTCTTCTTATCATTTTTCCATAATCTTTGTAAAAGTTCAATGATATAATTGATTTTTCAAGCACTTTAGCTAAAAGACCTTTTAAATATTTATTACCAAGTACAGAAGCTTCTTTTGGATTATCTTGAACCCATTTAATTGCTTCATCATATTTTTCATTAAAATATTTTACATCAAAACCATCTTTATTTAAAAGTTCATTTGACATTACAACCCCTGAAATAGGAATTCTATGTCCAAATGTTATTTCCCATTCCTTGTCAAAATCTTTAATAATTTTAACATCATCTCTTGACATCATAATTTTTGATACAAATGGCTCTCTTAAAGAGAAAACTTCTATATCTTTTATATCACTTAAAACCATTTGTGTTAACTCGCTTAAATTTATATTCTATATCTTTATCAGAATCAACATCAGCATTATTAATTAATATTTGATTTAACGTAAATGCAACAGGTCCACCTTTCATAGAAGTCCATAACGTTTCACCTATTAAATCATCGAATTCTTTAATTGAATCATCTTTAGTCATTAAATAAAAACTTGCTCCGTAGGTACCATTAACTAATTGAACAGGAAGTTCTTTATTATACATATTAGCTGCCTCTTGAACACTTAACATAGCAATATTAGCATCGCCCTTTAAGATTTTTGCAGTTGCCTAATCTCTTGTTTTATGAATCTCAACATTAAAATTAGAATCATCACCAAATAAATTGTTTTCCATCATATAAAAGAATAGAATACTGTTTGCTGAAAATGATGTTGTTATTATTAATTCCTGTTTTTCACCTTTAATTTCGCTTTCTGTTTCTTTCTTAGTACATCCTACATTTATTACCATAGCTAAAATTATAGTAAATATTAAAACCCTTTTTTCATTACTTTCCTCCATTTATATACTTCATTTGCTAATTGATAACGATTATCATTATTGTTGCATATTTATTTAATCAAAAGTCAATATAAATCTCCTTATTATTATAACATTAATCAAAATAATTTCTTTAAATATTTTTTAAAACACAAAAAAAGAGAATTAATAAAAATTCTCTTTTTTAATGATTTATAATTATTTTTTTCTTCCAAATAATATATAATATAAACCTGGTACAACAATTGCTCCACCTATAATATTTCCAATTGTAACAGGTAGCAAGTTATTCATAATCATAGTACCCCAAGTTACATTTCCACCTAAGAACATTCCAACTGGAATAAAGAACATATTTGCAACACTATGCTCATATCCTGATAATACGAACAACGTAATTGGGAACCATAATGCAAATATTTTACCAGTTACATCTTTAGCAGCAAATGAAATCCAACAAGCTAATACTACTACTATATTACATAATATACCTCTAAACATTGCTGCAGAAAAACCAAGACCAACTTTTGCTTCTGCAATTTTAATCGCTTTTTCACCAATTGCATTTACTGTATCACCATTTCCCCATAAATGAGCTTGATAGATTAAAAATGCCATAAATACCGATCCTATAAAGTTTCCTATATAAACTGGAACCCAGTTTTTAAGAACATGTCCAAATCCATATTCACCTTTAAACATACCTAAAGTCATTAAGTTATTTCCAGTAAATAATTCAGATCCAGCAAGTACAACTAACATGATACCCACTGGGAAAATAGCAGCACCTAAGAATTTACCTAAAGCTGGTAAAGTTGAAAGTCCCCATAATACTACAGCGCCTGCAGCACCAAAAGCAATGAACATACCTGCTAATATTCCTAAAACTAATAAATTTACAGTACCTTTAGAACCTTTTGCTTTACCCATTTTTACAGTAACATCAGCTACTTCAGCTGGACTTAACATTAATTTTTCCATTTTACACATCCTTTTTAATTTTCATATCAACAACACTATATTTATCAGAATAAATATTAAATCTATTCTTTCTTGAAAACCCAATAAGGGTTATTTCCAACTTGTCAGCTATTTCCTTTGCTTTACTAGTTACTGCAGATCTTGATATTACAATTGTTATTCCTGCCTTAACTGATTTAATTAGCATTTCAGATGAAATTCTACCACTTGTAAAAATAATCTTATTTGATAAATCTATATTTTTAATTAAAGATTCTCCAACTATTTTATCAATAGTATTATGTCTTCCGATATCCTCATGAAACATAATCATTTTTTCTGAATCCCATAAACTTGAATTATGAACTCCGCCCGTTCTATTAAAAAGTCCAGACATTTCCATTAAAGAATTTTCCATTTCAGCAATTTTTTCTAATGAAATATTAGAAAAAAAATTATGTGAAATTTTTAACTCATCGAATTCTTGATTTGCCATCGTTCCATTTCCACAACCAGATGTTTTAGTTCTATTTGAATGTTTACACGTTAAATCAATTTTATTATGTGTATATATAAATGCATTATTATTTTTGTTTATAACAATTTCTTCTATATCTTTATAATTCTTAATAATTCCTTCCGAAAACAAATAACCCACAGCTAAATATTCTAAATTGCTTGGAGTACACATTAAAGTTATTAATTTCTCATCATTAACGTATATTTCAAATGGAAATTCTACTATCAATTCATCAACAACATCTTCAAATTTATCAACTTTAAATTTACATATTTGCATATTTTGAATTACGTTCATAATGATTTCCTTTTCTATGATATTTATCAAGTTCTTTAACATCATTTAAATTAACAAACATATCCCAATTATAACTAAAATCTCTTGCAATATCTTCTTCAATAAATTTCACATCAGAGTTTTCTAAAAATTTATTAATACTTCTTTCATTTCCATCAAAATACTTTTCAATTTTACTAATAAGTTCTTTTGAATAAACTGCATTAAATGGTTCAATCCAATTTTTGTATTTTGTTATAACAGCTTCGCAAGAATTGTCATTTTCAACAATATTCATAATGTAATCAATATAATCATGGTTTATATTTGGCATATCACATGCAATAATATAACTATACTCTGATTTCGAATATTTAAGACCTGTATACACTCCACCAAGAGGGCCAACATCTTTTATTATATCTGAATACACTTCAATTTCTTCTAAATCATATAATTTAGGTGTATTCGAAATTATAATTATTTGCTTAAATTTTGGTTTTAATTCTTCTATTATTTTATCAATTAAATATTCATTATTAATTTCAATTAATTGTTTATCAAAACCCATTCTTTTGCTTTTCCCACCTGCTAAAATAATTGCCGTATCACATATATTCATACAATACTCCTTTAACAGTGAATCCATTTATAAGAATGGATTCACTATAATTTATTATTACAATTTTTCAATTTTTACAGCACACACTTTATATTCAGGTATGTCAGTAATTGGATCAAGAGCTGCATTTGTCAATCTATTTGCTGCTGCTTCGGCAAAATGGAATGGCATAAATACTACATGATCTTTTATACGTTTAGTAATTTTAATATTAACTTCAATTTTTCCTCTTCTAGAACTAATTGCAACTAATTCATCATCTTCTAACTTTAAGCCTTTAGCAGTTAAAGGAGAAATTTCAATATAACTCTTGCTAACCATATTGTTTAAACCTTCAACTTTTCTTGTCATTGTACCAGTATGATAATGATATAATACTCTACCGGTAGTAAGAACAAGATTATATTCAGGATCTACAACTTCAGCAGGTTCTTTATATTCTACAGCAGTAAATTTACCTTTTCCTATTGCAAATTCACCTTTATGCAAATATTTTGTTCCTGGATGATCTTTAGTTGGACATGGCCATTGTAATCCTACTTTTTCAATTCTATCATATGTTATTCCACCATATTGCGGAGTTACCATAGCAATTTCTTCCATAATATCATTTGCTGAATTAAAGTTGTTTTCATAACCCATTTTTTTCATGATATCATTAATAATTACCCAATCAGCTTTTGCTTCTCCAGGAGCATTAACTGCTTTTCTTACTCTTTGAATTCTTCTTTCAGTATTTGTAAATGTACCCTCTTTTTCTGCAAAACAAGCCGCTGGTAAAACAACATCTGCTTTTTCTGCTGTTTCAGATAAGAAAATATCTTGAACAACTATAAAATCGAAATTATCAAATGCTTTTTCAATATGATTCAAATCCGGATCAGATACCATCGGATTTTCTCCCATGATATACAAGAATTTAACATCTCCACTTATTCCACCATCCATAATTTTAGGAATTGTTAATCCAACTTTATCGCTTAAACCTTCTACATTCCAAGCTTTTTCAAATTTTGCTTTCATATCTGCATTAGTAACTTTTTGATATCCAGGATACACATTAGGAAGTGCACCTAAATCACAGGCACCTTGTACATTGTTTTGACCTCTAAGCGGATTAATTCCACCTGACTCAATACCAACATTTCCACAAAGCATTCCTAAGTTAGCAATACTCTTAACATGATTAGTTCCATCAGATTGTTGAGTAATACCCATTGCATAATAAATACCAGCTTTATCAGCTTCAGCATAAATCCTTGCAGCTTTTCTAATATCCTCTGCATCAACGCCACAAATTCTTGCGCCTTCTTCAACAGAAAATTCTAAAATTGTTTTTTTCATATCTTCAAAATTAACTGTTCTGCTTTCAATATATTCCTTTGCATATAAATCTTCTGAAATAATTACATTCATCATTGCATTTAATAAAGCAACGTTTGAACCAGGATTTATTTGTAAATATACATCTGCATAATTAGCTAATTCAATTTCTCTTGGATCTGCTACTACTAATTTCGCACCATTTCTAACAGCCTTTTTCATAAAAGTACCAATAACTGGATGATTTTCAGTTGTATTTGTTCCTATTACAAATAAAGCATCTGTATTTTCAATTTCACCAATACTGTTTGTCATAGCTCCGCTACCTAATGTTGTTGCAAGACCTGCAACTGTAGTAGAATGTCAGAGTCGCGCACAGTGATCAACGTTATTCGTTTTAATTACACCTCTAAATAATTTTTGAAGAATGTAATTCTCTTCATTCGTACATCTTGCAGAAGATAATGCTGCAAATGAATCTGGTCCATAATTTTCAAGAGTACTTGTCATTTTTGAAGCAATTAAATCATATGCTTCATCCCATGATGATTCAACAAGTTTACCTTTTTTTCTTATTAAAGGCATTTTTAATCGATCATCGCGGTCAATGAATTTATAACCAAATTTTCCTTTAACGCATGTAATACCTTTATTAATGCTATCTGCTGGTGCATCAATTCTAACCACTTTGTTATCATGAACAACTAATTCTAATTGACATCCAACTCCGCAGTAAGTACAAGTAGTTTTAACTTTTTTATCAATATCCCAATTTCTAAATTTAGCATTAGTTTTTTCCATTAATGCGCCTGTCGGACATACAGATACACAAGTTCCACATGATACACAATCAGAAAGAAGCATTTCTTTTTCAAAAGGATGTGATATATGTGTGTGATGTCCACGTCCACTAAATGTGATTGCTCCAACGCCTTCTAATTCACTACATGCTCTAACACATTTGCCACATAAAATACATTTATCTTCATCAAATATATAAAATTCATTTGTTTTATCTACATGATTTGAAGAATATTTGATATATGGACCATCTAATGGATCTATATCATGTTCATAACATAAATCTTGTAAATCACAATTACCAGCTTTATTACAAGTTAAACAATCATAATTATGATCTGCCCATAATAACTCTAAAGTTGTTTTACGCGAATTAACAACACGATCAGAATTCGTTTTTACTACCATCCCTGCTCTTACAGGAGTACTACATGATGTAACAAGACTTCTTGCTCCTTCAACTTCAACCACACACATTCTACAAGCTCCAGATGGTTTTAATCTATCATCATGGCAAAGAGTTGGTATTCTATAACCATTTTCTCTTGCAGCTTCTAAAATAGTATAATTGCTTGGTACTTCAATTTTATTACCATTTATAGAAATTTCTATTTTTTTCACAAACATTCACCTCTTTATTAGTTTATCTGGCTAGAAAATGCTTAATTATTTTAAAATAATTGCATTTACAGGACATTTTTCAATACAAGCTCCACACTTAATACATAGATTTTGATCAATTACATGCATTTCTTTTCTACTTCCAGAAATACAATCAACAGGACAAACTTTTGTACAAGCTGTACATCCAATACATTTATCTGTAATAGTAACCTTTAATAACGCTTTACAAACTCCTGCTTCACATTTTTTATCTTCAATATGAGAAATATATTCATGCCTAAAATTCTTAATTGTTGATAATACTGGATTTGGCGCTGTTTGACCCAGTCCACAAAGAGATGAATCTTTTATATTAACAGCTAAATTTTCCAATCTAGCAATATCTTCAATTTCTCCTTTACCATCACAAATTTTATTTAAAAGTTCGAGCATTCTTTTTGTACCTTCTCTACAAGGTGTACATTTGCCACATGATTCATCAACTGTAAAATCTAAAAAGAATCTTGCTACGTCTACCATACAGTTATCTTCATCTAAAACTATCATTCCACCTGATCCCATCATAGAACCAAGTCTTACTAAATTATCATAAGTGATTTGCTCATCAAGATGTTTATAAGTTAAACATCCACCAGATGGTCCGCCAGTTTGAACAGCTTTAAAAGCTTTACCATTTGGAATTCCACCACCAATATCGTAAATAACTTCTCTTAAAGTCATCCCCATTGGTATTTCAACTAAACCTGTATTATTAATTTTTCCACCAAGAGCAAATACTTTTGTTCCAGGTGATTTTTCTGTACCAATAGATCTAAACCATTCTGCTCCATTTAATATTATTTGAGTAATATTTGCATATGTTTCAACATTATTTAATAACGTTGGCATTTGGAAAATACCTTTATTAGCTGGGAATGGTGGTCTTGGTCTTGGCATTCCTCTTCTTCCTTCTATTGATTCAATAAGCGCTGTTTCTTCTCCACATACAAATGCTCCAGCTCCTAATCTTATTTCTAAATCAAATGAAAAATCAGTACTAAATATATTATCACCAATTACTCCAAGTTCCTTAGCTTGTGCTAATGCTATTTCAAGTCTTTCTACTGCTATTGGATATTCTGCTCTAATATAAATAAATCCTTTTGAAGCTCCAATTGCATATCCAGCAATTGCCATAGCTTCTATTACAGAATGAGGATCTCCTTCTAAAACTGATCTATCCATAAATGCACCAGGGTCACCCTCATCAGCATTACATGCAACATATTTTTCTTTACCGATAGCATCAAGAGTAAATTGCCATTTAAGTCCTGTTGGAAATCCACCGCCACCACGACCTCTTAATCCTGATTTCTTAATTTCATCAACAACTTCTTGTTGTGTCATTTCTGTTACAACTTTACCTAATGCTTTATATCCATCAAAAGCAATATATTCTTCAATTACTTCTGGATTAATAACACCACAATTTTTTAAAACAACTCTTTTTTGTTTTTTATAAAATTGTACTTCATTTACTGATTTTATAACATCTCCCTCAAGTGCTTGTTTAAATAGTAAATCTTTTACAATTCTACCTTTATATAAATGTTCTTCCGTTATTCTTTCTATATCCTCAACTTTTACATGACTGTAAAAAGCACCTTCAGGGTAAACTACAACAATTGGACCGGCTTCACATAAACCAAAACAGCCTGTTTTAACTACTTTTACTTCTTTATCTAATCCAAATTTTTTAATGCATTCCTCAAATTTTTCATGTATTGATATTGAACCTGATGAAGTACAACCAGTTCCACCACAAATCAAAACATGTGATCTTACTAAACTCATATTTGCCTCCTCTGTTCAATTACTTTTCGTAAGCACCAATAGTATACTTTGACACAACATTTCCATTAACTATATGATTTGCAACTACCTCTCTAGCTTTTTCAGCAGTCATATTAACATAAGTTACTTTTTCACCATTTTGATATACTTCAAATATTGGTTCTAATCTACATATTCCTATACAACCAGTTTGAGTAACTTCAACATCAACTAATTCTCTTTTATTTACTTCCTCAACTAATGCATTTAACACCGGCCTAGCACCTGCAGAAATTCCACATGTTGCCATTCCAACAACAATTCTAACTTTTTTATCAGAATTTCTTGTTGATACTTTTTTAAGCGCTTTTTCTCTTATTTTTGCCAATTCATCTAAAGATTTCATATAAACCTCCTATTATAAGTATTTTGCCATTATTGTACTAACGTCTGAAAGTTCAACTCTTCCAAAAACTTCTTCACCAATTGTCATTACAGGCGCTAAACCACATGCCCCTATACATCTTGTTGCTTCTAAAGTGAATTTCCCATCAGGTGAAGTGTTTCCTACTTTTACATCAATAATTTTTTCAATTTCATCAATAATATTTTGAGAACCTTTAACATAACAAGCTGTTCCTAAACAAACACTAACTACGAATTTACCTTTTGGAACAAGTGTAAATCTAGAATAAAATGTTACAACACCATAAATTTCAGCAAGAGGTACATTCATTTTTTCTGAAATAACCTTTTGCACTTCATATGGAATGGCTCCAAATATGTTTTGTGCAGCGTGTAACGTTGGCATCAAAGGCCCTTTTCTTCCTTTATTGGCTTCAATCACCTCATAAAGCTTTTCAAAGTTCTCTTCTGTCAAGATACTTTCAATTAATTCTTTAGACATAATTTGCTTCCTCCTCTATAACTAATTATTTATGTTTAAATAATATCTTTCCTTGTAGTAATTTTCACATATTATGACAAAAAAGTCAACTATATTTGATATTTTTTTCACAAATATTTACTTATTTAAATATTTTAACCTGCTTTTCTTGTAAATTAAACATATACTTAATTTTTATAAAATATTTTTTGATATACTTTTAACAAATTTTATATCAAATTACCTTTTATAAAATTTCATTCTTTTTTTAATATTATTCATTAAGAAGTCTTTTTTCAAGTTCAACAGCTGCATTAAAGCCCATGCTTTTCTGTCTATGATTTATTGCTGCAGCTTCTACAATCATTGCAAGATTTCTTCCTGGTTTAACAGGTATATTAAGTTTTGAAATTTTGATATCTAATAATGAAGTATGTTTATCATCTAATCCTAATCGATCATAATTTTTCTTTTTATCCCATTCTTCAAATTCAATAACTAAATCAATCTGTTTTTCTTCTCTAACAGAACCAATACCATATAACCTAGAAATATCAATAATACCTATACCTCTTAATTCTAATAAATTTCTTATTATCTGTGGCGCTTCTCCTATTATATGTTCTTCACCGATTTTTCTAATTGTTATTGCATCATCTGCTATAAATCTATGACCTCTTTTTATTAATTCAAGCGCCGTTTCAGATTTACCTATTCCACTTTTCCCAAATATTAAAATACCAATTCCATAAACATCAAGTAATACACCATGTACTGTTACTGTCTTAGCTAATGCTTTATCAAGAAATTCAGATGATTTTGAAATAAATTTAGTAGTTGTATATTTTGATTTCAATATTACAACATCCTTTTCTTTAGCTTCTTCAATAAATTCATCAAATACTTTTAAATTCCTTGTAAATATTAAGCATGGTATTTTATAACTCATAAGTTTCTTTGCAATACTTCTTCTTCTATCTGAATCTAATTTTTCTAAATAAGACCATTCAGAATTTCCAACAACTTGAATTCGTTGTTCAGAAAAATGTTCATAATATTCAACAAGTTGAAGACCAATTCTATTCACCTCACTTGTAACAATTTTTACATTTTTTGTATTAGTTACTATCTCTTCTAATTTAATTACTTCAATATATTTCTTAATTTTTACTGATTGCATATCCACTCCTTAACTATTAAAAAAATTATAGACATTTTTTGCAGTTTTTTTATTTATTCCTTCTACTTCACATATTTCTTCTACTGTTGCTTTTTTAACATTTTCAATATTTTTAAAATATTTCATAATCATTATTTTTCTTGTTTCACCAATACCATTAATTTCATCTAATACAGATTTGGTCATATTTCCTCTTCTAAGACTTTTATGATAATTGATTGCAAATCTATGCACTTCTTCTTGTATTTGATATATAAGTTTATATGCATAATTATTTTTATTAAAATAAATTTCTTCATTATCAAAATAAAGACTTCTTGTTTTGTGAAAATCATCTTTTACCATTCCACAGACTGGTATATCAATGTTTAAAGCATATAATACTTTTTTTACTACATTAACATGGCCTTTTCCACCATCTATTAATAATAAATCTGGAAATACATTGAATTTACCATTTTCATTATCTCCATTTTTTATTTCATTTAATCCTCTGCTAAATCGCCTAAATAAAACTTCTTGCATGGAAGTATAATCATCGCTTCCTTCGACAGTTTTAATTTTAAATCTACGATATGCATTAGTTTTTTTAATTCCATTTTCATACACAACCATTGAACCCACAGAATAAACGCCATAAATATTGGAAATATCATAAGCTTCCATTCTTTTAATATTTTTTAAACTTAATAAATTCTTAAGTTCTTTTAAAGCATTATTTGTAAATTTCTTTTCAAAATTAACTTTTTCTTCAAATTTAATAAGATATTCTTTAGCATTTTTTGTTACAAGATCAATTTGCTTTTTCTTCTCTCCAATTTTAGGTATTATTAATGAAACTTTTTTTCCTTTATTCATTGAAAGCCATTCTTCAATTGTAACTTTATCTTCAATTTCTTCTTTAATAAATATTTTTTTAGGTATAAATGTTGCGCCAGAATAAAATTGTATTATAAAAGAACTTAAAATATCATCTGCTTTGTCTTTATCAAATGTAAACTTATCTCTTCCAATTAAATTTCCGCCTCTAATAAAAAATACCATTACACAAATTTTATTTTCACTTTCATAAAATGAAATAACATCGTAAATTTCACCTTTAACGGAATTGATTTTTTGTTTTTCCTTCAATTCTTTCATTGCTTTAAGTTTATCTCTATATTCAGCTGCCAATTCAAAATTTAAATTAATTGCAGCTTCTTTCATGTTTTTTTCAATTTTTTCAATTAATATATTTTGATTTCCATTTAAAATTTCAATTATTTTTTCTATTTTTTTCATATATTCTTTTTCATCAATATTTCTAATACATGGCGCTAAACATTTTCCAATATGACTATTTAGGCAAGCTCTATCAAGTTTTTTAGATAAATCTTTATTACATTTTCTTATTTTAAAAATATTATGAATTGCCTCTAGAGTAGTATTGACTGCATAAACACTTGTATACGGTCCAAAATAGAGGGAACCATCCTTTTTGAACTTTCTCGTCATAATTACCCTAGGAAATTTTTCTTTTAAAGTAATCGAAATATATGGATATGATTTATCATCTCTTAAAAGAATGTTAAATTTAGGCAAATGTTTTTTAATTAAATTTGCTTCTAAAATTAAAGCTTCCATTTCAGTATCTGTTATGAAATACTCAAATTCATATATGTTTTTAATCATTGTTTGGACTTTTAATCGTTTTGAATTAAAACTCCTAAAATATGATTTTACTCTTTTAGATAAATCCTTTGATTTCCCAATATATATAATTGTTCCTTCCTTATCCTTCATAATATATACTCCAGGAGATTTTGGGAGTTTTGCAATTTGCTTTTCAATATCAAACATTTTATCATCTTCCTATAGATTTTTTTATTAAAAATATAGTATTATTATATTTTTTTTGGTAAAATTACTCACGAGGAGTGATACACATGAAAAATTCATTTAGATCAATTTCTTTTATTATACCATTTTTAACAATAATTTTATTAATTACTTTTATAGTTCCATTTATACCTGGAATAGAAAACGGAGTTTTATTTTTTTCTCTTTTAGTATTTTTAATTATAATTATATTCCCACTAATGCAAGGAATAATAAGATATGTTTATTATAAAAAATACTTAATAAAAAGTAATTTTTATTTTTCTTTAAAAATAGGTGAAACAAAAACTTTTCAAAGAGTACTTTATTATTTGTTAGTAATACTTGTATTAATTTATCCTATAGTAGGCAGAGAATTCAATTTTAAAAATTTAACTTCTACAAATATAATTGTTACTTTAATATTTTTAGTACTATCTGAAATTATGCTTTATTTTTCATTTTCTAAAATACATATTAATTTTATGAAAGATAATATATTAATTTTAGGTTCTGATTTCAGAATGGATTTGCCAATGGGTAATCCAATAAAATCAAATTCTGGAATTTATTTCTATAATGAATTTGAAAATTATTCTTTTAATAAAAATATTTTAACATTATATCTTAGCGAAAACGATAAAATTAAAGCAAAACTGCCAGATAATTTAAAACCTCAAGTAATTGCATTTCTTGAAAATAAAAAAATTAATGCAAAAAGATAGTCTATTTTGACTATCTTTTTAAGTATATAAATTCTATTTCATAAGACATTTTTTCAAATACATTCCTGTATATGAATTTTTGTTTTCCGCTACTTCCTCCGGTGTTCCTTTAGCTATAATTTTCCCTCCATTATCTCCACCATCTGGTCCTAAGTCAATAATATAATCAGCAGATTTAAT
This sequence comes from Peptostreptococcaceae bacterium, assembly GCA_027064135.1. GTDB lineage: Bacteria > Bacillota > Clostridia > Peptostreptococcales > Acidaminobacteraceae > HSG29. The sequence goes on from JAMOQG010000034.1 coordinate 54,012, forward strand.
TACATCTAAATTATGTTCAATAACCACAATAGAATTACCTTCACTAACAAGACGATCAAGCACTTCTATTAGCATATGTACATCAGCCATATGGAGCCCAGTAGTTGGTTCATCTAAAATATATAATGTTTTTCCTGTTGAACGTTTTGATAATTCTCTTGCTAATTTAATTCTTTGAGCTTCTCCACCAGAAAGTTGTGTTGAAGGTTGCCCTAATTTAATATATCCTAGTCCAACATCAAATAATGTTTGAAGTTTCACTTTGATTTTAGGAATATTTTTAAAGAATTCCAAAGCCTCTTCAACCGTCATATCTAAAACTTCGGCAATATTTTTATTTTTATATTTCACTTGCAATGTTTCTTTATTATATCTTTTTCCTTTGCAAACATCACATTCTACATATACATCAGCTAAAAAATGCATTTCAATCTTTAAAAGTCCATCTCCTCTACATGCTTCACAACGTCCACCTTTTACATTAAAACTAAATCTTCCTTTTTTATAACCGCGTTTTTTCGCTTCAGTAACCATTGCAAAAATATCTCTAATATCATCAAATAATTTTGTATAAGTTGCAGGGTTTGATCTTGGCGTTCTTCCGATTGGAGATTGATCAATATCAATTACTTTATCAAGAAATTCAAGCCCTTTAATCGAATCATATTCCCCCGGCCTAACAGTTGATCTTCCAATCTCTTTAGCTATAATTTTATAAAGTGTTTGATTAATCAATGAAGATTTGCCTGATCCAGAAACACCTGTTATGCATGTGAAAATTCCAAGCGGAATATCAACATTTACATTTTTTAAATTATTCTGTCTTGCACCTTTTAATTTTAATACTTTATCAAATTTCCTTCTTTTTTCAGGAACTTTAACTTTTAATTTTCCTGATAAATACTTACCTGTAATTGAAGCTTCATTATTAATAATATCTTCAGGACTTCCAATAGCAATTATTTCACCACCATGTTCTCCAGCATAGGGCCCCATATCAACAACAAAATCTGCATCTGTAATTGTTTCTTCATCATGTTCTACAACAATTAATGTATTTCCAACATCTGTTAAATTTCTTAAAGATTTTAAAAGCATTCTATTATCTTTTTGATGAAGTCCAATACTAGGTTCATCGAGAATATAAAGAACACCAACAAGTCCTGATCCTATTTGCGTAGCCAATCTAATTCTTTGAGATTCACCACCTGATAACGTTCCAGCACGTCTTGCAAGTGTAAGATAATTTAATCCAACATCAATTAAAAACTTTAATCTTCCTTTTATTTCTTTTAATATTTCTTCACCAATAATCATTTCATTTTTAGAAAGAGCTACATTATTAAAAAACTCATATAAATCTTTAATTGACATTTCAACAATTTCGCTAATATTTTTATTATTAAACGTCACAGCAAGTACTTCAGGTATTAATTTCTTACCTCCACAAACTTTGCATTCATTTAACGACATATATTTCTTTATTCTATCTCTAGAATAATCTGAATTTGTTTCAATATATCTTCTTTCAAAGTTATTTACAATTCCCTCAAAACTAGATTCTCTTTCTTGCTCGCCTTCAGCAAAATGACTATTAAAAGTAAATTTAAATTTTCTTTTTGTACCATAAAATATTTCTTTTTTTGCTTTTTTAGATAATTTTTTAAAAGGTGTATTTTCATCAAAACCATGAAATTCAACTATACTTTTTACTATAGATCTATAATAAGTATTATCCTGACTATTTTTATACGGATCAATTGCACCTTCCTTAACAGATAATTCATCATTTGGAACAATTAAATCCGGATCAACTTTCAATTTAAAACCTAAACCACTACATTCAGGACATGATCCATACGGCGTATTAAATGAAAACATTCTTGGTTCCATTTCAGTTATTCCTGCTCCATGAATCGGACAAGCAAAATTCGTATTATAAAGTTTATCTTCACCATCAATAACATTTACAACAAGCCTTCCATCAGTTAAATTAAGTGCAGTTTCTACTGAATCAGCAAGCCTATTTCTAATGCCATCTTTTATTATTAATCTATCTACCACTACATCAATATTATGCTTTATGTTTTTATCAAGTTCAATTTCTTCATTTAAATCAAATATTTCACCATTTATCCTTACACGAACATAACCTTCTTTTCGTAGTAAATTAAGTTCATTTATATGTTGCCCTTTTCTACCTATTATTACAGGCGAAATTATTTGGATTCTTGTTTTCTCTTTAAATTCCATAATATTGTCAACTATTTGATCAATACTTTGAGATGAAATTTCTCTTCCACATTCTGTACAATGTGGCACTCCAATTCTTGCAAATAAAAGTCTTAAATAATCATAAATTTCTGTAACAGTACCAACAGTTGATCTTGGGTTATTATTAGTTGTTTTTTGATCAATTGAAATTGCTGGTGATAACCCCTCAATATATTCAACATGCGGTTTTTCCATTTGACCAAGGAATTGTCTAGCATAAGAAGATAAACTTTCAACATATCTTCTTTGCCCTTCAGCATAAATCGTATCAAAAGCCAATGATGATTTTCCAGAACCGCTTAATCCTGTAATTACAACAAATTTATCCCTCGGAATTTTAATATCAATATTTTTTAAATTATGTTCCTTTGCACCTTTTATTTCGATAAATTTTTTACTCATCTTTACCTTCCTTGATAGTTTTAATTCTATCTCTAATTTCTGCTGCTTTTTCAAATTCAAGGTTTTCACTATAAGCATACATTTTACTTTCTAATAAACTTATATAATTATCAATTTCTTCTTTCGATAAATCAATATTATATTTAGCTTTTTCCTCAGCTACTTCAGTTATTCTTATTAATTCCTTAATATTTCTTTTAATTGTTTTTGGAACAATATTGTTACGTTCATTATGTTTTTCTTGAATATTTCTTCTTCTATTTGTTTCATCAATAGCTTCATTCATTGCTTTTGTCATTTTATCAGCATATAAAATAACTTCACCATTCACATTTCTAGAAGCTCGCCCAATAGTTTGAATTAATGAACGTTTAGACCTTAAGAATCCTTGTTTATCTGCATCTAAAATTGCAACCAAAGAAACTTCTGGAATATCTAGCCCTTCTCTTAAAAGATTTATTCCAATTAAAACATCAAATACACCTAATCTTAAATTTTGAATTATTTCTACTCTTTCAAGAGTATCAATGTCAGAATGAAGGTAATTAACTTTTAATTCCATTTTTAGAAAATATTCAGTTAAATCTTCAGCCATCTTTTTAGTCAATGTTGTAATTAAAACCCTTTCGTTTTTCTCTATTCTTTTTAAAATCTCACTATATAAATCATCAACTTGTCCTTTTATTGGCCTAATATAAATTTCAGGATCAACAAGTCCAGTTGGTCTTATAATTTGTTCTACTACTTTTTCAGAATGCTCTATTTCATAATCACCAGGAGTTGCCGAAACTAAAACTGCTTGATTTAGAAGGCTTTCAAATTCATTAAAATTAAGTGGTCTATTATCAATAGCTGAGGGCAATCTAAAACCATATTCAATTAAATTTGTTTTTCTAGACTTATCTCCAAAAAACATACCACCTATTTGCGGTATGGTTACATGTGATTCATCTATTACAACTAAAAAATCATCTGGGAAATAATCCATTAAAGTAAACGCTCTACTTCCAGGTTCTCTTCCAGCAAGTATTCTTGAATAATTCTCTATTCCTTGGCAAAATCCAACTTCTCTTAACATTTCAATATCGTAATTTGTTCTTTGTGAAATTCTTTGGGCTTCAATTAATTTATCATTGTTTTTAAAATATATTTCTCTTTCTTTAAGTTCAATTTCTATATCCTTAATTGCTTTTTCAATTTTTTCTTTACTTGTAGCATAATGAGAAGTAGGAAATATAGAAATATGTTTTCTATAACCAATTATTTCTCCAGTTAGTGCTTTAATTTCAATTATTTTCTCAATTTCATCACCAAAAAGTTCAATTCTTATTGATATTTCATTTTGAGCTGCAGGAAATATATCAATAACATCTCCCCTAACTCTGAAAGTACCACGTCTAAAATCAATATCATTTCTATCATATTGAATATTTACAAGTTTTTCAATTATTTCATCTCTGCTTTTAATCATACCCGGCCGTAATGAAAGAACTAAATTTTTATAATCAATAGGATTTCCTAAACCATAAATACATGAAACAGAAGCAACAATAATTACATCATTTCTTTCATAAAGAGAAGCAGTTGCTGAATGCCTTAATTTATCAATTTCTTCATTAATTGATGAATCTTTTTCTATAAATGAATCTGTTGCTGCTATATATGCTTCAGGTTGATAATAATCATAATAGCTTACAAAATATTCAACAGCGTTATTCGGAAAAAATTCCTTAAATTCATTATATAATTGTGCAGCCAAAGTTTTATTATGTGCAATTACAAGAGTAGGTTTTTGAACATTTTCAATTACATTAGCAATAGTAAACGTTTTTCCTGAACCTGTAACTCCTAAAAGTGTTTGATATTTTTCATTATTATTAATTCCTTCTGTTAATTGCTTAATAGCATCAGGTTGATCACCAGTAGGCGAATATTCAGATACTAGCTTAAATTTATTCATTACAAGCCCCCTTTAATCACAAAATTATATCAAACATATATTCGTTTGTCAAATCCATGTATTAATATGCAAAATAATGACCACCCGTAAAACGGGTGGTTTTCTCTACCCCTATAAGGGGATATTACCGGCTAGCGCCTAAAGACGCTAGCTTTCACTTCCCGTTCAAGCTACAAAGC
>JAMOQG010000035.1 GCA_027064135.1 Peptostreptococcaceae bacterium
AGACTTAACCACAGACCTAGAAAAGCACTAAACTTCAAAACCCCATATGAAGTATTTTTTAGCGAAATGAGTAAAAAGTTAGCTAGTTAGATTAGGTGAAAATTGCACTTGATTTTAGAATTGGCGTAATAAAATATTGAATACTGTTGTACTATTTTCTTTTGTTATGTCTCCTAAGTGAACTAAATATTCATAATTCAAATTAAACTGATTTATTTTATATGTTTCAGTTAAGATATATGTTATTTGCTTTGAAGACCATCCCGATGAATTTTTTAATAATAGCAAAATCAATCTTTTTTCATCTATATTAATTTCACTGTTGAGTTTATTTAGACAATAAATATGGCATTTATTTAAATCAATATTTTTATCTTCAAAAGCTATATTTTTAAGTACATCTGAATGTGATAGAGCTTCTCTAAAATAATATTCTGAATCTTCAAAACTTATATTATTATTTAACAAGTTTTGTAATTTTAACTCATATAGTCCTGTATCATTAATATCTTCTCTATCAAATTCAGTTTGAACATTTGTATTATCAAAAAACATTTTTTCTGGTTGTGGAGACATTGCAGATATGCCATTCATTTTTGTTGGAGGCATAATTAACATTTGTAAGTATCTAACAGAATTACATATTTTTAAAAATAAATGATAAAAATTTGAATATATCTTTATTAAATACTCAGTATTTAAATCATTTAATAATATTACTATATCTTCAATACTATCGTTAGTATCGATATGAGAACCTAGTTTATTTCTAAGATTCCTAATTTGCACTATCGAATTTAATTTAAAAGACAACAAAAAAGTATTTAGAATATTTTGTGCAACTTCTATCTGATTATCTGGTTTAAAATCATATTTACTTTGTTTAATAAGATAAAAGTTATTTGGTTTATTTATTGTATATGTAAATTTATTCCAAGGATGAATTTGTAAATCAATTATATTGTCAAGTCCAATATATTGTGAATCTGTTCTTGTTATTAAGTTATCTATAAAGCTTACTATATCATTTATTAAAATAGTTTTAATTAATTGCTTATAGATTTCAGCTTCTAAGTTTTTATATAATAATATTTCAAAATCTATCATAAGATGAATACTATTTAATGATAAGATTTTATCTTGTATCGGATGACAAGGTATTATGGCTCCTGTATTAGTTCTAGTTATTGACAAAATATCATTTGAAAAATGCGGAGTACTTTCAATATCTTTTTCACTAACTACATTTTGTATATTTATGATGTCCTGTTGTGATAATTCATAGTTACTTTCTAATATTTCTTGATAGTCATTTTGATTTTCTAACAAGTTATAAATTTCTAATATTTTGATATAAAAAATATCAATTTCATTTTTTGTAATATTTGACCAAGAATTAACTCTATTGGCAAATTCTAAATCTTGAAAATGTGCACTTAATTTATGTCTTTGAATTTTTAGCTTATCTTCAAAAGTATCAGATAATAAATTTAACTTATTTTTTAGTTCTCTTTTAAGAATTGAATCTATGACAAAAGAATTATTGTATTGTCTTGTTAAGGTAATAAAATCATAAACTCTAATAATAACTAGTCTTGATATTACTCTTGCAAAGAAATCAGAATCAATTATGTTTAGCAAATTTTGAGTAGTTTTAATTTGTGATATACAATAATAAATTTTTTTCAATTTTATATTCCTTATGTTAGACCAACGGGGGCGCGGGTGAGTGACGACGACATTTGAAAGTTTGGTTTCAGATGTTGTTGCTCACTCCTCCCGCTTGTTGCCTGGCGCTAATGCGCCGGGTAACAAGCGGGTGTTTAGCCCGCGCCCCCGTTGCCTCGGTAAGCGAAGCGTCCGAGGCAACGACTGTCGTGAGCAATAATTTTCCCGCTAGGGTAAATTATTGGTCTCCTCGTATTTGTTATATTTTTGTTTGTATTTTTTAATTAAATAAACAATAACAAAAGATATTATAAATATAATTGGTGAGTATATTATAGGTATTAAGTAAATTAACCCAGCTGATCCAATACTTTTAAAAAAATAAGGAAGAGTACCTATGTTAATTACCAACAATGGAAGTATAGATATATTATATGATATTATATAAGCACTTTCTTTGAGTGAATTAGGTGTTTTTTTATAATATCTTATAGCTATAAAAATAAAAATTGCTATAAAAATTAAATCTATTATTATTCCATTGGTATGTATACTATCAGATTGAAAAAAATCTTGTATAAAGAAAAATAAGAAAGCCCAAGCTACTATTAAATTTGGAAATGTATATGGAAACATCAATATCCTTTTTTGTATAATCTATGTATTAATCCATTACTCCACAAATGGACTGATTAAAATATAAATTTAAAAGACCACAAGATGCAGTTGGCAACCGTGTGTCTTCATATATAACTTTTGATACAGTTTCTTTGTCGAAAACTAAGGTTGTTGTTCTGTACCCATTTGGTATAATAAGTGGAATAGGTATTATAATAACCCAAATTAAAATACCTCTCACGGCAACTTCACGGTTATAAATCCAGTATTCACTATTATTTTTTATAAATACCTTATCGGGTTTTCCCCATAAAGAAATAATTTCTGAGCTTGTATAATTATTATCACTAAAATATGACACGTATCCTTTTGTTGAATAAAGCTGTGTCATATCCTCTTTATTTACAGATTTTATATTTGATATGCCAACACAACCTGAAATCATAATTGTGAGTATAAAAGAGATTACGATACGCAACTACTTCCTTTTCTTAATGGAGTGAATATAATTAAAAATTATTTACCTTTTTGGAATATAACGGTTGAAGATAGCGAATAAGTTGCCCTTGGGTAACTTATTCGCTACTCTGTTTTGTTATCTCTTCAATTAATTTAACATTACTTCCAAATGCAGAAGCTTGATATTTTTGTAAAACAGAAGTATTGATTGCAATAAGGTTTGGATTATCACAGAAATCCTCGTACCTTAAATGTTCAAAAAATTCATATTTTTCGACTAGCTTTTGGTAGTTCTTTGTTGTAAAGTTTTGTACTCCAATAGCATTGTATGCTAATAAAACTAATTCATTTTTTGTTAATTGGGCTCTTAGCATATTCGCATATTCTTTTCCAGATTCTTTATTCTCAGCATAAGTATCAATATATTTTAAAATTTGATATAAATTTATAAAAAAGTATTTAAATGTTGTATCGTAAGTATTATTAAATTCATTAAACTCATTTTTAAAATATAAAAATTTATCTTCTAATATTGACTTGTTAATTAAATCATCTGAATAAGCTTCTTGAATCTGATTATGAAATTTATTTTTTAAATAAGAGCCACTTGCATATTCCCACAAAAGCAACTAATTTAATTTTATAATTGTTAAAAAAGCTGAATCAAACTTCCAAATGTTATAATAATTTACGA
>JAMOQG010000036.1 GCA_027064135.1 Peptostreptococcaceae bacterium
GCATTCTTTAAATATTTTAAAACCCGGTATAAATTGCTTATTTTCAGATCGGACATTCTGAATAGTGGTTTCCTGAATTTTGGACGGTTAGGATGTTTAAGAATGTTTAGGGGATGAAAAGAAAAATTTATCACAAGAAGTCTGAAATTTGCAAAAAGGAAAATTAACTTAAATTATCACGAAATTAAGTTTATTAAATTCCAATTTAGAATCTTAAACCTGTGCTAAGTTAAACTTTCGATTGTGTGGTTAACGTCAAGGCGTTGATCGCATAAGTTTTGTATGTGTTGAGTACATTTAATTTATTAAACTTGATAAAACGTTATGTCTTTTGTGATTATATTTCCCATTAATAAAAATATCTTGATTATAAATTCTTTTTAATTTTTTGTCTTCATTTATTTTAGAAATTATTGCTTCGTTATTTTCGATCAATTTAACTTCAGAAAAGATATTCCAATCAGTTAATATCTTTTTCTTTCCCTCTAAATTTGTAGTTTTATTTATTAAATTCGTATATTTTATTTTAAAATCAGGCTTAGATATTGAATTAATTATGTCTAAAATTTGGTTCATAGTATTAGTATCGGAAGAAAGAAAATCCCATAATTCATTTGCCAATTTAACTTCCGAAAAATCATAATATTTTTTACCATCAATTATTTGAGAAAGAAACCTGTTTTTATCAGAATTAGTTTTCTCTGTACTTGTAGGATCAAATGGGAACCCTATATAAAACTCTATTTCTTTTCCTGAGAAAGAATGAAAAAGTGCTGCTTTTGCTTCCAGAATTTTTTGTTTTTCACCACGCATTTCTCCGGCATTTGGTTTTACGGATTTTAATTCAAGACAGATAATTTTATCATCCTCTTCAAAAAAAACATCTGCCGTGAAATTATTAGCTTCAATTTCAACTCCGTTATTGATAAAAATCAAACTACTCTCTCGTTCAAGATTCGGTAATTCATTTCCGTTTTTTAAATCAGTTATAATATCGGCAATATTATTTTTCTGTTCTTTTGTAATTTTTAATAAGGTATTATCATTCTTTGTGAAACTTTTTTTTTGTCCATCTGATAAAATATGTGCTACTCCTTCAAAAAACGATTGACCTAATGTGGTGTTGAGTCCGTGTAACCAACTACTTAATGATATGAAAAAAGGAATATCCGAAACTTTCCCTTCTAATTTGTCAGAAAAAGCATTTAAAAATGCTTTATGAAAAGGTGCATTTCTGTTATTACCCGAATTTTCAGGGAAACTTTCAAATCGTGAATATAGGGTTTTTATCACTTCAAGTGAAATTAATTCTTTTTTATTTTTAGAAATTGCCATATTACTTTTCCTTAAAATGAAATATTATTTCAGCATAAGCCGATTTATTTTTTTCTGTTCTATTCAGAACAGGGCGTTTATATTGGTTAACGATTTTCATTCCGGATTTTTCTGCAATACTTGGATACATATTATATTTGTCATTTGCTACAAGAAAAATATCATAGTCCTTTTGTAAATATTTTTTGGAATTATTTAAAACCTTTACTATTCCGTCAATGTATGAATTTTTTGCTTCTCGGCCTTGCCCTTTATAAAGTGGGCCTATTTCAAGTTCATCGTTTCTTTTAAAACCGAACAAATCGTAAGCATAGGCGTGTTGTTCGTGATAGTTTATTAATCCCACATAAGGCGGACTTGAAAATATTCCTTTGATTTTTTGTTTTTTAACTAATTCGGCAAACGCTTTGTTTTTTTTCTCTAATTTCTTGAGAATATCAATATTTCTTGAATCGCCTTGTAAAGCGATTTGAAAAGTATCATTGCGTAATTTATCGAATTCTTTTAATCGTTTTACTGTATCTTTGCTGTAGCGTTCCCACCATGATAAAATTGAAAACAATGGTTTGCAAATTTTACCGTGTTTTCGGCAATAGTAAGTTTGCATCACAGGATTTTTCAGGGTCCCAAGATCGGCGTGAGTTGTTGCTCTGCAAGAACGCATTGTTCTGCTTAAAATTATGGCTAATATTTTTTTTGTATTATTATTCTCGGTATTTTTTATTTGCTCAAAAACAAAATCAATTTCATCTTTAACAGGTTTTAAATACCATTTTTCAAGAAAATTATTTGCTGTTTCTTGCTTTATTTCAAGTTTATATTTTTCAATTAAATTATTAAATATTGATCTAAATTCCTTTTCTTTTACCTTTGTATAACTTTTTTCATCAATTTCTTTCTGCCTTACTTTTATTTTATATTCAGGCGAAGGAAAATACTTTTTATTATAAATGTTTAATTTTCCAATTAATTCTTGTTCAAACAGAGTGTTATTTGAGTGAGAAATAAATTCTTTCAATTTTGCAGTAATTTTATTCAATTCCTTTTGCAAATCAACAAAATCAACTTTAGCAATTTTAACATTTGAAATAAGTGAATTAAATGCCGAAATATCGATACCAATAGCGTGCATACCAAGTTCGTTTGCTTGAACAAGTGTAGTCCCGCTTCCTGAAAATGGATCCAAAATTATATCACCTTTTTTAAAATATGTTTCCTTTTTGAAATTATCTGTATGGTTATCAAGGAAGTATTCAACAAGTTGTGGAATAAATTTACCTTTATATGGATGTAATCTATGAATATGTTTTGTGGTATCTTTTTCTTTTAAGTTATCAAATGATAAAGCCCAATTTAAATCTTTACCAAGTTTTTTTTTCCATTCGTTCTCTCTTTGCCAGTTATAACTTTTATAATAACTAATTAAATCATATTTGTTAACAGAAGTTGTACCATTATTCCCATATTTTTTAACTTTTCCGTATTGAATTAGATATGAGATATTAGAAGTAGTAACATTCTTTTTCAAATGTTCACTAGCCCATTTACTTGCTTCTTTTATTGATAATAATTCTGTCATTCTTACCTTCCTAATTTTATACAATAAAAATCCGTCATATTTATTGATGAATTTTTTAGTTAACTTCTTCAATCATTTATTTCATTTTGGCAAAGATTTGTGTATCATTATTATCCCTATTATTAGGTGGGATAACAACAATTGGATATATTTATCATTTACCATTTTCCAAGATTTACCGATAATTTTTAATAATTCCAATTACTTTTTTAGTCAAGAACTTTACTATAATCTGTTATTATCGCTCAAGAAGCTTTAACGGAAAGAAGAGGTTTATCCTATTTTGTGAAATTTCGGGGGGATGCCGGAGTTTTATCAAAATCATTGACACCGAAGGTATATATTTAAGTTGTGTTTAAAAAATACTCAGGAGAATTTATGGGAGCTATAAGAATTAATTCAGAAATTGGAAAAATTCAAAAAGTTATTATCCACAAACCAGGTTTTGAAATAGAGAATATGACACCATCAACTGCCCAAAGTTTATAAT
>JAMOQG010000037.1 GCA_027064135.1 Peptostreptococcaceae bacterium
CCCAGGAGGCGACGATAAAGTAATAGGGTTTAATAGTAAAGAAGTATTAATAGGAGATATAAATAATAATTAAAAGTGTAAAATAACAATAGTCTTCCATAAAAGTAATTAATAAGTTAATTACTTTTATGGAAGACTTTTTATGTTTAAAACTTTGTAACTTTTTTGTTATGCATTTTTATACTAAAAGTTATATAATATTTAACAACATTAGACATAGTATATAGGAGGCTTGATATGTTAGAATTGATTTTAAAGCTAAATCCACTTGCACTTTTAATTGTAGGAGTAATACTTTTAATATTATTTATAAATATTGTTGTTTCATTTAGTATAAGGAAGAAATATAAAACTTTGATAGCGGATATTGAAGACACTGAAAATCAAGAGAATAAGATATTTGAATATGAACTTTTTAATTCAATGATTAAAGATTATAAAAAGGCTCAAAATAGAAATATAGAAGAAATTAACACTTTAGCAATAATTGAAAAACATATTCATGGATATTTGAAAAGAACTTTATTAGGTGAAAGATTTTTAAAGAAATCAGTATCACTTATGATTATTTTAGGTCTTGTAGGTACATTTTATGGTTTAACATTATCAATTGGAGAATTAGTAAATTTACTTACAAATACTTCAGAAGCAATAATTGGCGATGTAAATTCAATTACTGATGGATTGATATCGGCTGTAAGAAGTATGTCTGTTGCATTTGTAACTTCTTTATTTGGAATAACTGCATCAATAATAGTAACTATTATTAATGTTTTATTTAATGTTCAAGATTACAGAGAAAAAGTAATGGTAATTGCTGAAGAATATTTAGATAATCAACTTGCTAAAAAAGGTAAAAATCTAGAAACTATGAACGAAGATGGTAAAACAAATTTAGAAGTTGCTTTTGATAAATTTGGTTCATCAATTGAAACTAATCTTAAAGATGTTACATCTGAATTAAGTTATAGATTAACAAATTCAAGTGTAAAAATGGCGGAGTCAGCTGAAATTATTAAAGATTCAATTGATAAATTTGATATATCACTTGATAAATTCAATGATAATGTAAGAGATTTTTCTGAATTTAACCATCATTTAAAAACAAATATTGAAAGAATGAGTATTGCTTTTGAAGATTTAACAGAAAATTTGAAAGAACATAATGATAAATCGCATATTCTTTCATTAGCTGAGTCTATTAATAAGCTTAATGAGAAAGTTAAGTAGTGGTATTATGTCTAGAAGAGTGAGAAGAAGTTTTGGAGAAACTACGGAAGAAAATTTTTGGCCTGCTTTTACAGATATGATTTCAACTATTGCATTAATAATTTTCTTTTTAATGCTTATAGTATTCATAAATAATGTAATTACAGGTAAAAATTTAGAATTTGCAAAAAAAGAATTGGCTGATACTGAAAGAAATCTTGATGCTTCTAGAGCGGAAATTTCGAAATCTGAAGATAGATTAAGACTGTTGCAGGATGAATTAGAAAACACTGCTGCCGAAGTAAAAAAAGGACAAATTGATTTGAAATTATCTGAAGAAGAAATTGATAAACAAAAAGAAATTATTGCACAAAGTAATAGAGAGCTTGGAAATTTACGAGCTAAATTAGAAGGTGTTGCAGTTTTAAGACTTAATGTACTTCAAAAAGTAAAAGAGTCAATAGAAGAAAATTTAAATGCTAAAGAAAAAGATGAAGAATTAGTATTAATAGCAGATAACGGCAATATTGTTATTAATGAAGGTTTAGTATTTGATTTCAATTCATATGCAATAAAAGAAGAAGGTAAAAGTCTGTTAAATAATCTTGCTTTATCATTTGAAAAAGTATTAGATAATGAAGAGGTAAGACAAAACATTGATGCAATAAGTATTCAAGGACATACTGATAAAAGAGGTAGCGCTGAAGAAAATAGAGAATTATCTTCTAAAAGAGCAACAGCAGTAGTTGATTATTTATTAAGTGTAAATAGTAATTTAGAATATAAATATGGATCATATTTTGTAGCAAGTGGATATTCTGAATTTAGACCAATTGATAAAAGAAATAATGAAACTGCATATAGTAAAAATAGAAGAATTGAAGTCTCTGTAATATTAAAAGATTCAAATATTCAAAATGTTATTGATGAATATTTAAAAGATTCTGTTGAAATAATAAATAATAATTAACTGGTTTAAAAACCAGTTTTTTTGATTTAAAATATTACTAAAAATTAATATTTTTCTTTTGCAAATGAGATTCATAATATATAGAATGTAATCAAGATATGAAATAAAGGGGGATATAAATGATTAAAGAAAGAATAGCAAAGTTAGTAAAATTAATGGAAGAAAATAATTTTGATGCTTATATTATTCCAAGTTCAGATTTTCATCAAAGTGAGTATGTAGCAGACTATTTTAAATCAAGAGAATTTATTTCTGGATTTACTGGATCAGCCGGAACAGTAGTAATTACAAAAACTGGAAAACACGGTCTTTGGACAGATGGAAGATATTTTTTACAAGCTGAAAAAGAACTTGAAGGATCAGGAATTGATCTTTTTAAAATGCATATGCCTGGAGTAAAAACATATGAAAAGTGGCTTTTTGATAATTTAAAAGAGGACTCAGTAATTGGAATTGATGGCAGATTATTCTCAATAGAAAAAGTTATGGAATTTGAAGAAGTTTTAGAAGAAAAATTTATTGAGATTGATTCATCGATGGATTTAATTGATGAAATTTGGGAAGATAGACCATCTCTTCCAGATGATGAAATATTTGTTCATGATATTAAATATGCTGGAAAAACAATAATAGAAAAACTTGAAGAAGTTAGAAATGAAATGGAAGAGAAATTTGCTGATACATTTATTTTATCCTCATTAGATGATATTGCTTGGCTTTATAACTTAAGAGGAAGTGATGTGCATAATAATCCAGTATTTTTAGCATATACTGTAATTACTAAAGATGAAGCAATTTTATATGTAGATGCAAAAAAACTTAATAAGGAAGCAAATAAGCAATTAGAAGATAACAATATTATTATACGTGAATATTCAGAAGTCTTTGATTATGTTCAAGAAATCTCGATTTCAAAAATTTTACTTTCAAGTAAAAAAACAAGTTACTATATGTTAGAAAAAATTGATGAAAGTAATGATGTAATAGATGAAATAGATATTACTACTGAATTAAAAGCTATAAAAAATGATGTTGAAATAAATAATTTAAGAAATGTATTTGTTAAAGATGGAGTTGCAATGGTTAAGTTTTTATATTGGCTTGATAAAAGTGTTGGAAATGAAATTATAACAGAGGTTAGTGCTGCAGATAAACTTCAATCATTTAGAAAAGAGCAGGATTTATATCAACAAGATAGTTTTGATTATATATCAGGATATGAAAAAAACGGTGCAATTATTCATTATTTTGCAAAGAAAGAAACTTGTGCTACATTAAAAGCAAAAGGACTTTATTTAATTGATTCAGGTGGTCAGTATTATGATGGAACTACTGATATTACAAGAACTGTTGTACTTGGTGAAATTACTGAAGAACAAATTAGTGACTTTACAATTACATTAATGGGTCATATAGATTTAGCTAGTGCAAAATTCTTAGAAGGAACTTATGGAGCTAATTTAGATATTTTAGCAAGAAAACCTTTTTGGGATAGAGGACTTGATTATAAACATGGAACCGGTCATGGAGTAGGATTTTATTTAAATGTTCATGAAGGACCTCAAAGTATATCAAGATATTTAATTCCAGTAACACTTAAAAAAGGAATGCTTACATCAAATGAACCTGGAATGTATAGAGCTGGGAAACATGGTATACGAATAGAAAGTTTAGTTCTTGTTGATGATTATAAAGAAACTGAATTTGGTAAATTTATGAAATTTGATACTTTAACATTATGTCCTATTGATATAAGAGCAATTGATGAAAAAATGATGACTAAAACTCAAATTGATTGGTTAAATGAATATCATAAAGAAGTATATGAAAAGCTTGGAAAATATTTAGGAAATGCTGAAAAAGAATGGTTAAAAGAAATGACTAAAGAAATAAATATAAGTAAATAGAAAAATAAAGAGTAACATTATTAATAATTGTAAAAAAAGTTAATAATGTTACTCTTTTGTTAATACTATTTTTAAATAATAGTTTATACTAAATATATAAACAATTCGTCCCTAATATTTATATATATAGATTTTGCCATATTAACGTATGGCTTATTTTTTTGCCTATTTTAATGCTTTATTTAATTTTACACCAATAATTGATGCTAATATTACTTTAATTGAATCGCCAATT
Source organism: Peptostreptococcaceae bacterium (assembly GCA_027064135.1). Classification (GTDB taxonomy): domain Bacteria; phylum Bacillota; class Clostridia; order Peptostreptococcales; family Acidaminobacteraceae; genus HSG29. The sequence continues at coordinate 4,322 of JAMOQG010000037.1, forward strand.
AAAAATGGTAATGCACCAATTTTCATTGCTTTTATTATATCCATGTTTAATGAGAAAGAAAGCCATGGTACACCAATTAAATAGACTATTCCGATACCACCTAAAAAAGTAACAATTAAATTTCTTTTAAAATCTTTTCCATTTCCTTTAAAGTAACTAATAAATCCAGCGGAAGCTAGGAATCCAAATATATATCCTCCAGTTGGTCCAAATAAAACTCCTATACCACTTGATCCTCCAGAAAACACTGGTATTCCAATAACTCCAAGTAAAATAAATATTATTATTGAAATAAGTGCGTCGATTGGAGCTAAAACAAGGCCAACAAGCATAACTCCAAGAGTTTGTGCAGTAAACGGAACTGGTGGAATTGGTATTGTTACATAACTTAATACTGATACTAGTGAAGCAAATAAAGCAATTTTAATCATTCTAGATGTTTTTGAATTTTTCAATGTTTATCCTCCATATAATTTTATTGTTAATGCTATTTAATAATAAAATAATTCAATTTGCTTGTCAACCTAAAAATAAAAATGGTTAACAATCGAAAAATATGTTTTTTATATTTAAAATTTGGTATCATTAGAGAGAGGTGATATTGTGAGATTATTATTATCAAGAGAAGCGAAATTATTTGATTCAGAGTTATTTATTTTTAAAGTATTTGTATCTATTCTAACGGGTTATGTTTTATTTCATAATCATTCTATTATTGGGAAAGATATGATTTCAGTATTATTTGGAATAATGTTAAGTTTAGAACCGGTTAGTGTATCAGGATTTAAAAGTGGTTTAGGGCAGATTGAAGCTAGTATTATAGGTGGATCTGTTTCAGCTATTATTATTTATTTTGGAGGAATTAATTATATTACTGTTCCTCTTGCTGTAGCATTAACGATATATATTACATTAACAATGGATTTTAAAAATTTATCAATAATTGCAATATTCACGTCTATATATATGACACAATTTGTTCAATTAAATCAGATGAATGAAATTAGTGTTTGGTTAACGTTTCGATTAAGAATGATGGCAGTTATTAGTGGTGTAATTGTTGCTGTTAGTTATAATTATATTTTTTCAAAACTTTTTTATAAAAAACTTGCAAAAAAACGTACTATTTATTTGTTTGAAAAACTGATTAGCAATTTTTCAAGATTTTTAGATAAAAATGTAGAAATTGATTTATTAAAAACGTCTATTACTGACACATTTATTGATGCTGATTTAATACGAAATAATATAATAGATTTACAAAAAGAAAATAAAAATTCAAATGTTTTAAAAAAATATAATGAAACCATTTTACGCTTAAGAAATATTAATCATTATTTAATGGATATTATATTAAATGATGAAATTATTAATGGGAATGATATTGAAAATGTGATAAATATTTTAAAAGAGCAAGTGAAATTATTGGAAAATTCAGAAAAAAGCTTTAAATATAATGAGAATTATGAATCAGAAAATAAAAATGTAAATAAAATTAATATTGCAATTAAAAGTATTGCTAAAAATATTAAGGAGGCAACTAATGGATAAGATATCTAAAATGGAAATGAGAGCAAAACTGGCTAGAGGTGAAGAGGAAGTTGAATTAGTTCTTAAAAATTGTAAAATTATAAATGTTTTTACTCATGAAATTCATGAAAATGATATTGCAATTAATAATGGAAAAATAATTGGATTTGGCAATTATAAAGCAAAAAAATATATTGATGTTGAAAATAAATATGTTGCACCTGGACTAATAGATAGCCATATGCATTTAGAATCATCGTTAGTAACGCCACAACGCCTTTCAGAAGTTGCAGTAGCAAATGGTACTACAACTATAATTGCTGATCCACATGAAATAGCTAATGTAGTTGGAGTTAAAGGAATTAATTATTTAATTAAATCATCAAAGAATATTCCATTAAATATATTTTTTATGATACCATCATGCGTTCCAGCAACATCATTTGAAGATACAGGATCTTCTATTGATTACGAAGATATAAAAGAGCTTCTTAAAGATGACTGTGTATTAGGTCTTGGTGAATTAATGGATTATCCTAGTGTAATAAATGGAAATATTGAAATATTAAATAAAATGGATTTAGCAAAACGAAAAATAGTAGATGGACATGCTCCAGGCTTAATGAATAAAGAACTTAATGCATATATGATAAATGGAGTAAAAACAGATCATGAATGTTCAACTATAGATGAAATGAAAGCAAGATTAAATCGTGGAATGTATGTTTCAATAAGAGAAGGATCTGCATCAAAAGATTTAAATAAATTAATTAGTGGTGTTAATGAATATAATTATAGAAGATGTTTATTTTGTGCTGATGATAAAAATCCAGAAGATTTAGTAAATAAAGGACATATTAATCATAATGTAAAACTTGCAATAAAAGCAGGTATTGATCCAATTACTGCAATTCAAATGGCAACAATTAATGCATCTGAGTGTTATAGATTAAGAGATATTGGTGGAATTGCACCGGGATATGATGCGGATTTATTAATACTTAGTGATTTAGAGAATTTCAAAATTGATAAAGTATATAAAAAAGGCGATTTAGTTTATGAAAACGGAAAAATTTTATTTAAAACAGAAAATATTGTTGATGAAAATGTATTAAATACTGTGAATATGAAAAAAGTAGAATTAAAAGATTTAGTATTAAAACTTAATTCAGATATTGCTTATGTAATAGGTGTTGAACCGTTTTCTCTTATAACAAAAAAATCAGTTAGAAAAGTTAGTATAAATGATAGTGGAGAATATATAAATAATGAATATCTAGATATTTGTAAAATGGCAGTTATTGAAAGACATCATGCTACTGGCAAAGTTGGATTAGGACTTGTAGAAAATTTCAGCTTGAAAAACGGTGCTATAGCAACAACAATAAGTCACGATTCTCATAATCTTGTTGTTATTGGTGATAATGATGAAGATATGCTTGTAGCAATAAATAGAATAAAAGAATTAAATGGCGGAATAGTTATTGTGAGAAATCAGGAAATTAAACATGAACTTCAACTTAATATTGCAGGATTAATTACAGATAAATCATTAAAAGAAGTAGAAAGCAAATTATCAAAAATGCTTACATATTCATTTGAGGAACTTGAAGTAAATAAAGAAATTAATCCTTTTATGACTTTAAGCTTTATGTCGCTTCCAGTAATTCCGTCTTTGAAGTTAACTACAAGAGGTTTATTTGATGTTGATAAGTTTGAATTCATAAATATAAGTAAATAGTAGTTTTGTAAAATTAAAATGATGAGATATATAATATTATGATAGAATACAAATAATTTGTTGGAGGTATTTATGAAAGATTTTCTTGGTAGCTTAGATTTTTTAGCGGATGATAAAAAAGAAAAACATAATTATAAATCAATTGAAATTTTAATTGTAGATGATAATGAAGATGTTCATAAAATTACAGAATTAATTTTAATGGATTTTAATTATAAAGATTATGTATTTACTGTTTCGCATGCTTATAGTGGAGAAGAAGTTAAAGAAATTATGAAGAACAATAACAATATTGCAGTAATGTTACTTGATGTTGTAATGGAAACAGATACTGCAGGACTCGATGTAGTTAAATATATTAGAGATGAACTTAAAAATGAGTTTGTTAGAATTATTTTAAGAACAGGGCAACCTGGTAAAGCACCAGAAGACGAAGTAATTAAAAATTATGATATCAATAATTATATTGCTAAGACTGAAGGATCAGTGCAAAAAATATATACTGCACTTTATACTGCAATTAGAGCATACAATGATTTAGTTAAATTATATTATACTAAAGTTGGGTTAGAAAAAGTTGTAGAAGCTTCAACAAAAGTATATGAATATGGATCTATTATTAAATTTTATGAAGGTATATTATTGCAACTATCAAAATTATTAGAATTTAATGATAATGCATTTATAGCATCAGAAAAGTATAAAAAAAATGCAGCAATTATTGATTTTCAAGATAATCAAGAGAATATATTAGCAGGAATAGGTAGATTTGAAAATAATTTAGGTATTAAATTTAAAGATATATTTTCAGAAGAGCAAATAATAGAAATTAGAAATCAAAAACCAAATAAACTTAGATTTTATGAGGATTATTATATAGGCTGCTGGGTAATAAAAAAAGCGAATATTAGAAATTATATTTATTTTGAGACAAATAAAGAATTAAATGAAACTGATAAAAAATTAATAAAACTTGTAATTAATAATTTTTCTTTGGCGCTAAATAATTTTTCTTTAAATGAGGAAATGAAAGAAACACAACTTGAAATGATTTTTAAACTTGGTGATGTAATTGAAACTAGGCTACGTGACAATCATAATCATATATATAGAGTAAGTGAGATATCAGCAATAATTGCGAAAGAATATGGATTTTCTAAAAAAGAAATTGAATTAATAAAAATTTGTTCAACACTTCATGATATTGGAAAAATTAGCATAAACGATGAAATATTGTTAAAGCCGGGCAAATTAACTTTAGAAGAATTTGAAACTATTAAGGATCATTCAACATATGGTTATAAGATGCTAACTAATACAAAAACGAAGCAAGATTTTGAATGTGTATTTTCTGTAGCAGCTGAGATAGCTCATCATCATCATGAAAAATGGAATGGTAAAGGTTATCCGGATGGACTTTCAGGTAATGATATATCGAAATATTCAAGAATTGTATCAGTTGCAGATGTTTTTGATGCTTTATCGCATAAAAGATGTTATAAGGATGCATGGAGTATTGATAAAATTAAAGATTATATGATAGAAGAAAAGGGTAAATCATTTGAACCAGAAGTTGTAGATTTGCTAATAAAAAATATGGAAAGTGTTTTAGAAATATTAGAAAAATATCCTGAGGGTAAAAATATTAAAATCATCTAAATAATATAGGAATTGTTTTTCTTAAGGGGTTGATATTAAATAATCAACTCCTTTTATATATATAATTTGACGTACGCAATAAAGTACGTTGTAATAATTATAGGAGGTGCTTTTATGATTAATACAAGTGTTACTAATTTTAGGAAGAATATATATAATATATTGAGCCAAACTATTAAGTTTAATGAACCGGTTAATATCAATACAAAAGATGGGAATGCTATCGTTCTTAGTGAAGAAGATTATAATGGCTTAATTGAAACTTTATACTTGTCGAATATGCCTGAAGTGAAAAAGAGTATTGTTGATGGGCTTAATACGCCTGTTGAAGAATGCATTGAGGAAGATGAGGTGCAATGGTAAATGTATAGAGTCGTATTTACAAAAAAAGCTCAAAAGGACATTTTGAAACTAAAATCAGCAGGACTTTCAAAAAAAGCAAAACAGTTAGTTGAATTGATTAAATCAAATCAAATCAAATCCTTATTCTACACCACCTACATATGAAAAGCTTGTTGGTGATTTGAATGGAGCTTACTCAAGAAGAATTAATATTCAGTATCGATTAGTATATAGTATTGATGAAGAAGGAAAAATAATAAAAATAATTAGAATGTTAACTTCCTAATATAATACGACTCAAATAAAAAATAATGAAAATATATTGAAAAAAGTCTTGAAAAATAGGCTTTTTTCCTTGTTTTTGTGAAAATCATGTGATATAATTATAGTAGGAATA
>JAMOQG010000038.1 GCA_027064135.1 Peptostreptococcaceae bacterium
TATTATATCATGGATATGCTTAAAAAACCAGTTCAGAACTGGTTTTTGTAAAGGTTTTATTTTATAATATTTTAAAAAAAGAAACTTTTTTTCTGACTTAACTCATGACTGAAGTCAAAAGTGTGCAATCAGGTTCTATCAAATTTATATCCTACACCCCATACTGTTTTTACATATTCAGGTTCGGCTGGATTAAATTCTATTTTTTCTCTTAATTTTCTAATATGAACAGTAATAGTAGGAATATTTTCCTCTGAATCATACCCCCATATTCTTTTAAATATTTCTTGTTTTGAAAATACTTTTCCTTTATTTTCCATTAAAAGTCTTAATAATTCAAACTCTTTTGAAGTTAAAACTGTTTCTTTTCCATTCACTGTAACAATATGTTCTGTTAAATTTATTACAATACCTTTTGCCTCTATTATGTCATTATCGCTAATTTTTTTCATTGATAATGCTTCATATCTTGAAATGTGTGCTTTTACCCTTGCCACTAATTCATGCGGACTAAACGGTTTTGTTAAATAATCATCTAACCCTAAACCAAATCCTCTAACTTTATCAATATCACTTTTCTTAGCCGTTACCATCACTAAAGGGATGTCTTTTACCTTTCTAATCGCCTTACATATTTTAAAACCATCAAGTCCTGGAAGCATTAAATCAATAATTATTAAACTATAATTGTTTTCAAGTGCTTTTTTCAATCCTTCATTCCCATCGAATGATACATCAACTGAAAAATTATTAATTGTTAAATAATCTTTTTCAACTTCTGCAATACTCCTATCATCTTCAATTATCAATATTTTTTTCATTTTTCACCACCTACAAAATTATATTTATCTTAAGTCCATTTTCAAAATTTGTTGCTTTTTCAGAATAAATTTTGCCTTTATGCATTTCAATTATTTTCTTAACTATTGATAAACCCAATCCCGAACCAGAAATTTCGCTATTCCTACTTTTATCTTCTCTATAAAATCGTTTAAAGATATCTACATATCCATTTTGAATACCCGGACCATTATCTTCAATTGAAATAACGGCTTTATTATTCATTAATTTTGATTCAATGCGTATCCTTATTTCATCTTTATCAGAATATTTAATTGAATTTTCAACAATATTTAGAATAACTCTTCTAAATTTCTGCACATCAATTTCTTTAAAAAAACTTTGAATTTCATTTCTATATTCAATTTCCACTTTATCATATTTCTTTTCATATTTCATTTCATCTATAATATCATTAAAAAAATCTTCCATATTGACAAGAGTAAATTCAGCTACATTTTCATTTAAATCCATTTCTGAAATTAATGATAGTTCATCAACAAGAGTGCTTATAACTCCTATTTTTTCTTTAATATTTTTTAAATATCTTGTTTCCTTTTTTTCATCATTAATCATTCCATCAAGTATTGCATCTATATTCATTGAAGCCGATGTTATCGGTGTATTAATATCATGAGTAATATTATCAATAAATTCTTTTCTATCTTTTTCATATTCATTTCTTATTTTTCTGCTTTCAAGAAGTTCAACTCTTAATTCTTCAAATGATTTTGCAACTTCAGATATTTCATCTTTTTTATTTATATCAAATTCAAAATCATATTGTGAATTTTTCATTTTTTTAACACCTTCAATTAATTTAGTTAAAGGCAAAGAAATTGATCTATATATAAAAAGCGAGTTTATTATACTTAATATAATTACTAAAAAAAGTGACATAAATACTGTTCCAAAAAACAAATTCGTTCTTATTACGGAAACTAAATCTCTTTTTATAAAAATATAGATAATTCCAACATCACCACTTGGAAAATAAAAATCGATTTGTTTTATTATTTTTATATCCTCTTTAGCATTTAATCCACTTTGTTTTCTAAGTCGAATTAATGTATTTATACCAAATTCAGGATAATCCGCTATATCATAATCATATTTCTGCAAATTTGACTTCCAAATTATTTCATTGTTTTTTCTTATATCAAATCCAACTATATCGCTTTCTATCCCCTTTTCTAATTCAAACATTTTATTCTCATCATAAATATAATTTGGATTTTTAAATATCATTTTACTAAATTTTATAGAAAGGTTTTCAACATCAGAATTTATTTTAGCATATTCTTTATCCTCTTCCATTTTAGTTGCAAGTGTATCTTCAGGTCCATTTAATGCAAACTCGACAGCTTTTGACAAACTATGATAATATGCCCCTGATACAATTACAATAGTTGAAATAATCATAATAAACAATTTTTTTCTGATACTCATAAAAACCTCCACAAACCATTTATTTAATTATAACTTAAAAATATTATTAAAATATAAATTATTTTATATTTTTTTGTAAATTTTAGTAGGATTTACAAATGAACATGGCAAATCCACAACACATTTTCCACATACATCAGTAATATTTTCCATTTTATGATAATTATCATTTGCAAGACACATTTGATAACATAATTCTCTATCAAATTCATTTACTGTCAAAGCTCCTGTTATACACCTTTTTACACATTTATCACAACTTTTATCTTTTTTATATAAACAATATTCCTCATTTATTTTAATATCATATTTCATTTCTTTACTAACAACAATGCTTCCGATTCTTCCAGCACAACCTTTATCGGTAATAAACATATTATTAATGCCAAAAGTTCCCATACCTGCAATGACCGCAATATGTCTATGTGACCATCTACTCATTAAAGTTTTTTCATCAAAATTATGAGTAGCTTTAGTTGAAACAGCATCATAACCTTCATTTACAAAATAATCAACAAGCATATCATTAATTTTTAATATTAATTCATTAGTTTCAATATATGCTCTTGCCCATAATTTCGAACTAATTCTACCTTCAATATTTGAAATAGCAATTTCTTCATCGAAAGGTAAAAAATAAACTATTACTGACTTACCATTATTTAAAAGTTCAGATGGCATGAAATGATTAGGAACAACTTCATTTTTTAGTTTTTCAAATTCTTTATCAGAAGCCGATGCAATTTTCACAATTGCCTCTTTCCACTTAATTTCATCTTGATTAACTTTATAATTTTCAATATATAAATTAATTAAATTTTTAAGTTTTTCTTTCATATAAACTCCCATCATAATGATTTTTTCATTAAAATAATGACCACCCGTAAAACGGGTGGTTTTCTCTACCCCTATAAGGGGATATTACCGGCTAGCGCCTAAAGACGCTAGCTTTCACTTCCCGTTCAAGCTACAAAGCCGTTACCACTTTAGCTACCCCTGAAGGGGTTTTACTTTTTCACCTTAAATGGATCTTCATATTCTTTTACACTTAACTTATCTTTTAGTATATCTTCATTCTCTTGCTCTCTTATATATTTC
>JAMOQG010000039.1 GCA_027064135.1 Peptostreptococcaceae bacterium
CAAATTTAAAATATAAATTTGGGAATCGGCATTTTTGGGCAGAAGGGTATTATGTAAGTACTGTAGGATTAAATGAAGCTACGATAAAGAAATATATAAGAGAGCAAGAGAATGAAGATATACTAAATGTAAAAGAATATGAAGATCCATTTAAGGTAAAAAAGTAAAACCCCTTCAGAGGTAGCTAAAGAGGCAACGGCTTTGTAGCTTGAACGGGAAGTGAAAGCTAGCGTCTTTAGGCGCTAGCCGGTAATATCCCCTTATAGGGGGAGAGAAAACCACCCGTTTTACGGGTGGTCATTATTTTAAATTTAAGGTATAATATTATTGGTGATGTAATGATTTTAATTAAAAATAAAGAAAGTCAACAGTTTTATAAAACTTGTCACTAACGTAATATTAGAAATGGAGCAGATATGAACTTATTATTAAAAAAAATAATTGCTGAAACTAAAAAATATACAAAAGAGGGTAATGTTGCTACTTATATACCAGAACTTGGAAGAATGGATAGGAATATTTCAGGCGTTTCGATTGTAGATATGAATAACAATATTTACAGTGCTGGTGATACTGATGTAAAATTTACTATTCAAAGTATGTCAAAACCTATTGCTCTTTTGCTTGCATTAATGGATAATGGGGAAAAAGTCTTTGATAAAGTTGGCAAAGAACCAAGTGGAGATTCGTTTAATTCTTTAAAAAGACTCGCAACTCATAATACAGAAATACCATTTAATCCTATGGTAAATGCTGGAGCAATAGTAGTTACTTCTATGATAAAAGGTAATTCAAAAGAAGAAAAATTTAATAGAATTCTTAATTTTTTTAAGAAAATGACAGAAAATAGTGATTTAAGTGTAAATATGGATGTATTTAATAGTGAGTTAAAAACAGGTGATAAAAATCGTTCAATTGGATATTTCTTAAAAGAGAATAATATTATTGAGGAGGATGTTAACGATTCACTGGAAAATTATTTTAAGCAATGTTCTATTGAAGTTACATGTACGGATCTTGCGTATTTAGGAGCTACTCTTGCTAATGATGGTGTTAGTGTAATTACTAACGAAAGAATTGTTCCTTCTAGATATGCAACTATTGCAAAAGCTTTAATGTTTACTTGCGGGATGTATGACGACTCAGGAAAATTCGCATTAGAAGTTGGCATTCCATCTAAAAGCGGAGTTAGCGGAGGAGTATTTAGCGCAATTCCAAATAAAATGGGGATTGGTGTCATAGGACCATCTCTAGATAAAAAAGGAAACAGCATTGTTGGAATAAAAATATTAAGTGAAATAGTTAGTGAAAAAAAATTATCGCTTTTTAGTTAGTTTATTGAATGGAGTTAAGATGAATAAAATATTAAAGAAAATAATTAATGATACTAAAACATTCGCAAATCAAGGCAAAGTAGCTACTTATATTCCAGAACTTAGTAAAATGAATAAAAATATTTCAGGCATTGTTACTATAGATATGAATAATAATATTTATAGTGCAGGAGATACTGATATTAAATTTACTATTCAAAGTATGTCAAATATCGTAACTTTACTATTGGCATTGATGGATCATGGTGAAAAAGTTTTTGATAAAGTTGGCAAAGAACCTAGTGGAGATCCTTTTAATTCTTTGAAACGCTTAACAAATAAAAATACAGATAAACCTTATAACCCGATGATAAATGCAGGTTCAATTACTATAACATCTATGATAAAAGCGGATAATAAAGAGGAAAGAATTGCAAGAATAATTAATCTTATTAAAGATTTAACTGGCAATGATAATATTGAAATAAATATGGATGTTTATAATAGCGAATTAAAAACAGGAGATAAAAATCGTTCAATTGCATATTTCTTAAAAGATAAAAATATAATTGAATGCGAAGTTTGTGATGTGCTTGATACATATTTTAAACAGTGTTCAATTGAAATAGATTGTTTTGACCTTGCAAATATTGGCGCTACACTTGCAAATGATGGAATTAGTACTATTACAAATAAAAGAATTATTCCATCTAAATATGCAACTATAGCGAAAGCGTTTATGTTTACTTGCGGCATGTATGATGATTCGGGTGAATTTGCTGTTGAAGTAGGCATACCAGCTAAAAGTGGAGTTAGTGGTGGAATATTCTGTGCAGTTCCTAATAAAATGGGAATTGGTGTATTAGGACCTTCATTGGATGAAAAGGGTAATAGTATTGTTGGAATAGAAATGTTAAAGCTATTAACAAAAGAAAAAAATTTATGTATATTTAATTAAATTTTAATTTTGGAGAGGAAAGTATATGAATAAAATGGATTTCTACAATATAGCTTATAAAGATTTATGTATGGGCATTGTTATTATTGATAAAATCACAAATAAGATAGAATATTTCAATGATTATGCAATAGATGCATTAAATTTAAATATGACTATAGAAATTAAATCGAATATCAATATGATTTTTAATATCAACAATATAAATAATTATAAATTGAGTGAGATTGTTTATAAGAATAGTATTAAGATAATCTATTCCTTTCAATATATTTTAGGTAAAAATTCTATTATTAAGAATTGCCCGGTAATAACAGTAAAATATAATAAAATAAAAAATGAAAGTAATTTTGAATATATTAGCGCGAATATCTCTAAAATAATTGGTTATTCATATGAAATTATAATGAATAATAAAATGAAATTTAGTGATATAATACACAAAAATGATTTAAATAGATTTTTAATTGAAAAAGAAAATGCTATAAAAGAAGATATGTCTGAACTTTTATTTACACCTTTCAGAATAATTACTGGTGATAATAAAATTATATGGGTTTCAGATAAAATGATTATTGAAAAATATAATGATAATAAAATTATAAATTATTATCATTATATTATGGATATTACAAAACGAATTGAAACAGAGAACGAGTTTAAATTAAAAGAAAGTGAAAGTAAAAATATTATTGAAGCTGCAAATATTGGGATATGGAGTTGGAATGCTGAAACTAATATCGTAGATAGAAATGATAAATGGTATAATATGCTTGGTTATAGTAAAAACGAATTTAAAGACACTACTTTTAATACAATAAAAAAATTATGTCATCCAGATGATTATAGAGAAGCTAAAACAGATTTTTTTAAGAATTTTTATAGTGATAATGAATTTTACGAACAAGAATTTAGGATGAAAACAAAAAATGGAGATTGGGTTTGGATTCTTGATAAAGGAAAAATAATTGAATATTCAAAAGATGGAGAACCTAAAAAAATATTTGGAGTTCATATTGATATAACAAAACAAAAACAAATTGAAGAAAGATTTCGTTTGTTTTTAGATTCTTCTGATGAAATTTTTATGATTTTAGATGAAAATTTAAATATAATTGAAGTTAATAAAGCAGCATTAAATATGGTCCCAAATAATATTGAAAAAGAATTTATTATAGGAAAATCTTTCCCTGAATTCTATCCTTATGTTAAAAAAAATGGGATAGAACAATATTATGATGTTATTAAAACTGGAAAACCATTTAATACAGTTAAAAAAACTATAAATTTAAAAAATGAAGTCAGATATATTGATATTAGTTTATTTAAAATGGGAAAAGGTGTTGGATATATTTCACGAGATATAACTGATAATTATTTGCATCAAGAAAAAATAAAAAAATTGAATGAAAACTTGAGTAAAATATTATCAACTTCTACTTTTGGAGTAATGATAGTTGATAAAAAAAGAAAAATAAAATGGGCTAATAGTGCAACTTTAGAAATGTTGGGTATTAATAATTTAGATCAAATTAAAGGAAAATACTGTAGTGATATTGTTTGTACAGATAATAATGGTTTTTGTCCTATTTTAGATGGAAATGAACCAATAAATAAAATAGAATGCAATTTAAAAAAAATTAATAATAAAGAAATTGAAATTTTAAAAGCTGCCACATATATCGATTATGAAGGAGAAGAAGTTATTCTTGAAACATTCGTAAATATTAGCGAACGGAAAAAAATGGAAAGAGAATTGAAAATCGAATCTGAAAGATTAAAATTTGCAAGCAAAGCAAAGGATGAATTTTTAGCAAATATGAGTCATGAAATTAGAACTCCTTTAAATGGAATAATTGGATTTACTGATATTCTAATGAAAACAGATCTCCTTCCTATTCAGTATGATTTTATGAAAGCTATTAAAGAATCAGGTGAAGTATTATTAGATGTAATAACAAACATTCTAGATTTTTCTAAAATAGAAGCTGGTAAAATGGAATTAGATGTAAATAAAATAAATTTATATGATTTGGTTGAAAGTGCAATCGATACAGTAAAATTTAAAGCATATGAAAAAGAACTTACTTTACTTTTTAATTTAGATATCAAACAACATGAAATGATATATACTGATTCATCTAAATTAAAACAAGTAATAATAAATATACTTGGGAATGCTATAAAATTTACTGATAAAGGATATGTAATTTTGGATGTAGAATATGATGTTTCAAAAAGAATTTATAAATTTTCTATTAAAGATACAGGTATTGGCATTGACAGTGAAAATCAAAAAAAAGTTTTAGATTCGTTTTCACAAGCTGATCCAACTATTACAAGAAAATTTGGTGGCACAGGACTTGGTTTATCAATATCAAATAGCATCTTGAATTTAATGAAATCAGAATTAAAAATTGAAAGCGAAATTGATAAAGGAAGTAATTTCACCTTTGATTTAAATATTGAAAATGAAATTATTGATATAAGTAAAAACTTTAATAAAAAATCAGCAAGAACTTTGATTGTTGAGGATAACGATATAATAATAAAAAATATTGAAAATAAGCTTAAAAGAATTGGAATTTTACCTGATTTTGCAAAAAATGCAATTTCTGCATTTCAAATGATGAAAAATTATAATTATAACTATATTATAATAAATGAATCTTTAGCAAATGATGATTTTAAATTATTTGAAGAGTTAAAAAAAATGAATTATAATTGTAAAATCATAATCTTAACAAAACATTTAGATACAAAAATTAATACTACTAAGGATGATATTCTAACGTTATTAATACCGATAAAAACTAATGAATTATTAGAAGTTTATAAAAATAGTCTCGAAAAAGAATATTTGGTAAATAGCAATGATAATATTACTTTAAAATATAATTACAAAATTTTAATTGCGGAAGATAATATTATTAATATGAAAATATTAAAAGTAATTATTAAAAAGATTTTAAATAATGTTGAAATAATAGAGGCGGTTAACGGAAGAGAAGCGGTAGAAAAATTTAAAAATAACGACATTAAATTGATATTTATGGATATTCAAATGCCCATTGTTGATGGATATAATGCAACTAAACAAATTAGGAAATTAAATAAGGATGTAACTATTGTTGCTTTAACAGCTTCTTCTTTAATGACTGAAAAAACATATTGTTATGATATTGGAATGAACGATTATATGCAAAAACCTATTACAATTGAATCAATGAAAAAAATATTGAAAAAATGGTTAAATATTGAAAATGCAGAATGTTAAAATTCATTCTGCATTTCTTTAATTAGATTTCTTTTTAAATTTAGAAGTTTATCAGATAAGTCGATATAATATTTATGTGGATTAATTAAACGTTTTACTCCTTCATATAATGAATCTACTTCTTCTTTACAATGTTCTCTAATTTGTTCTAAAGAAGGCATTTCATATACTAATTCACCATTAATGAATAGAGGAATAAGTAACTCTTTTGCATTATAACAATTTGCTTTAAAAGTGGTCCTTTTAGTAGGATATAATTCGCTATAAAATGTTGTATCTTTTGAGTTATCAAGAACTTCATCGTTAAGAGTAATAATATCTCCGTATGCTTTATTACTTGTATCATATATACGATATATTTTTTTATCGCCTGGATTTGTTAATTTTGCAGGGTTATCACTTAATTTTATTTTATTTGATAAATTACCATTTTTATCTATTAAATAAGCTAATTTATATACTACTCCAAATACAGGTGATGATTTCGAAGTTGCAAATCTTTCTCCAACACCATAACCATTAATTTTAGAATTCTGAAATCTTAAACTTTGAATCAGATCTTCATCGAGTGAATTTGATACAAATATTTTACAATCAGAATAACCTGCATCATCAAGAAGTTTTCTTGATTTTTTAGATAGATCAGATAAATCTCCGCTATCTAATCTTATTGCTTTTGGTCTTTTCCCAAGAGGTTTTAAAACATTATCAAAAGCTTTAATTGCATTTGGAATTCCCGATTCTAAAGTGTCATAAGTATCAACTAATAATGTAACGTTGTCAGGATATGACAAGCAATAATTTTTAAATGCAATATATTCACTGTCAAATGTCATAACATATGAATGGGCCATAGTCCCTGAAACTGGGATATTATAAAGTTTACCAGCAATCGTAGAACTTGTTCCGTGAAAACCTCCGATATAAGCGTATCTTGGAGCTAACATAGCAACATCAATGCCTTGAGCACGTCTAGCCCCAAATTCAAGTAAAATATCATCAGAAGCTACTTGACGAGCTATTCTATTAGCTTTGGTTGTAAATAAACAAGCTCTATTAATTAAAAGTATTAAGAATGTTTCTATTAATTGCGCTTCTATTATTGGAGCTTTAACTTTTATCAAAGGTTCATTTGGAAATATAACAGTACCTTCTTCAATTGCCCAAATATCACCAGTAAATTTAAAATTCTTTAAATAATCAATAAATTGATCATTAAATGTATTTAAACTTTTTAGATAATTTAAATCTTCATCAGAAAAGCTAAAATTTAAAATTAAATCTATTACCTCTTCTATTCCACCCATTATTGAAAAATTAGCATTATCGGGATTTTTTCTGTAAAATAAGTCAAATCCAGCTATTGTATCTTTCATACCTTTTTCCAAAAATGATTGTGCCATTGTTAATTCATAGAAATCTATAAGTAAACCAAGGTTTTTTTTATCAATAATTGACATTTTTTCTCTCCTTAAACATCTTTTTCACAATATATCTTCATTATACAAAAAAAAATCAATTATTCAAACTTATTATTTGTTTTTTATGTTAATATTATAATAAAAAGGAGAAATTATGCGTAGAAAAGAAAAGAAAATTCATTCATTAGTAAATTTAGAAAAAATAATTGAAGAAGCGCAAGTATTAAGAGTTGCTATGGCATTAAACAATGTTCCATATATTGTGCCAGTAAATTTTGGTTATAAAAATAATGTTTTTTATTTTCATGGTGCAAAAGAAGGTAAAAAAATTGATATTATCAAAAAAAATAATAAAGTTGCATTTGAAATTGATATTGATAATGAATTAGTTAAAAACGAAGTAAGTTGTAAATTTACAATGAATTATAGAAGTATCATAGGTTCAGGAATAGCTACGATTATTGAGGATAAAAAAGAAAAAATTAAAGGGTTAAATATTATTATGAAGCATTATACTGACATGAATGGGTTCAAATATGCTGAACGAGCTGTAGATATGATCTATGTTTTGAAAATAGAAGTGATTGAGATGGTTGGAAAACAATCTCCAAAAGAAAGAGAAATGTAATTATCATGGAGTTGATTTTATGTATAAAGACGAATTTAATAGTATAATAGAAGAAATTATTACTAATGATAATTTTTTGAAAGCAAAACAGTTTCTTCATCATAGAGAAAGTATTTATAATCACTCTTTAAAAGTTTCATATTTAACATATAAAATATCAAAAAAAATGAAATTAGATTATAAATCTGCTACAAGAGCAGCATTATTACATGATTTTTTCTTATATGATTGGAGAAAAGAGGGTAGAGAGAATAAAAAGAAATTATTTCAAAAACATGGCTTTACCCATCCAAAAACTGCATTACTTAATTCTAAAGAAAATTTTATAATAAATAAAAAAGAAGCAGATATTATTTTAAAGCATATGTTTCCGCTAACTGTAATTCCTCCAAATTCAATTGAAGGGTGGGTAGTGATGCTTGTAGATAAATATATCACAATTAAAGATTTTCTATATAAAACCCCTGATATATAATAAAATATCAGGGGTTTTGTTCACCTTTCTTCTCTGAAATATGGAACAGATAATCCTTTTGGTGGTGCATTGTTTTTAGATTTTTTTATAGAACTTCCAACTAAGACGATTATTGTTACAATATATGGTAGCATATCAAGTAGATTTTGGGAAAAATTCAAATTTTGCATTCTAAATCCAATAATATTCAATCCGCCAAAAATATATGCAGCGTACATTGCTTTATACGGGTTCCATGATGCAAAAATAACAAGTGCAATTGCTATCCAACCACGACCAGCGGTAATATTATCTTGCCATTGTGGAACTTCTACTATTGAAAGATATGCTCCCCCTAAGCCGCAAAGAGCACCTCCAATAGCAATATGTACATATTTGTAAAGTGTAACGTTTATTCCGGTACTGTCAGCTGCAGAAGGATTTTCTCCAACAGCAATTAAATTTAATCCAAATCTAGTATTATATAAGTATATTCCTAAAGAGATTGCACTAATATAGCTTAAATATATAAAAAAATCTTGATTAAATAATATATTTCCAATAAAAGGAATTTTATTTAATAGTGGAATTTTAAATGGCTTAAAAAAATTAATTATAACTTCAGGCATTTTTTTACCTACAAATATTGTTCCAACATAGCTTGATATTCCAGTCCCGAAAATTGTTAATGCCAATCCTGAAACAACTTGATTTGCTCTTAAAGAAACAGTTAAAAAAGCGTAAATTAATGCTCCTAACATTCCTACTAAAGCTCCGCCAAAAATAGCTAATATTGGATTTGCAGTTACAAAACCAATACCAAATCCACCAACAGCTCCTAACAACATTAATCCTTCAACTCCTAAATTAAGATGTCCTGATTTCTCTGTTAGAATTTCGCCAAGTGTAGCGAATAATAGAGGAGTGCCTGAAATAATTACTGAATATAAAAAACTTTCTATCATCTAAACACTCTCCTTTTCATTAGTTGTAGTATAATTTCTTTTTTTATATTTTAATTTATAATTCACAAAAAATTCGCTTCCTATTGCAAAGAAAAGTATCATACTTTGTAAAATTTGTGCAGCTGCTTTTGGAATTAGAAAAGCTGTTTGAATAAAGTTACCACCTTTTACAAGACCTCCAAATAGCAATGAAACTGGTATAATAATACTTGGCATTAATCCTGAAAGCCATGTGGTAATAATTGCAGTAAAACCATAACCCGCTGAAATCGAATAGTTTAATGTTTGATTAACAGCTGATGCTTCAATCATTCCGGCGATTCCGCAAATACCACCACTTAAAAACATTGAAAACAACACCACTCTATTAATATTTATACCAGCATATCGTGCGGTATCAAAGCTTTCTCCAATTACTGAAATTTTATATCCCCATTTAGATTTTTTCATAAATATAGAAACAGTAATTACAATAATAACAGCAAATATCCACCCAATATGAATTCCGAACAAAGAGGGGAGTATTGCGTTATCAGAAAAATTTGCGATTTTAGGAAAACCAAGTGCACTAGGATCTCTCATAGGTCCGTATTGAAGATAAGTTATCCATTTTATTGCAATATAATTAAGCATTAAAGTGATTATTGTTTCGTTTGTTCCAAATTTAACTTTAAAAATTGCTGGAATAAGTGCCCATAATCCACCACTAATAAAACCGGAAACTAACATTAATGATAATAAAATAAATTTAGGTAATTCTGGCATATTAAGAGCAAATATTGTAGCACCAAAGGCCCCCATTAGAATTTGTCCTTCACCACCTATATTCCAAAATTTCATTTTAAATGCAATCATTATGCCTATAGATGTTATGACCAAAGGAATAGTAATTGTAATAGTTTCTTTCAATCTGTAAAGTGATCCGAAAGCTCCATCAAACATTGAGATATATACGTTTATTGGATTATGTCCTAATAAAAGGATAAATAATCCAGAAAAAAGAAATGCGAGTACAATAGCAGATAATCTAATTAATGCTGATTCCTTTTTTGAAATTTTAGCCCGTTTTATCATTTGAAACATTAATAGGCCTCCTTACTATTCAATCCGCCTGCCATCATATGTCCGATAGTCTCTTTAGTAGTAGTTCTGGCATCAACAATCCCCATGACTGTTCCTTCTGACAATACTAAAATTTTATCACAAAGTTGTAATAATATATCAAGATCTTCTCCTATAAACATTATTGCAACACCTTTTCCTTTTTGCTCATTTATTAAATCATATATTGTGTGGCATGATCCAATATCTAAGCCTCTGACAGCATAAGCGGTTATTAAAATTTTAGGATTTGTGTTAATTTCTCTGCCAATAAGAACTTTTTGAATATTTCCACCTGAAAGTTGTTTAACAGGGTGATTTACACCAGGAGTTACAATCTGAAGATCCTCAATCATTTTATTACATATTTTTAATATCGGATTTCTATCTAGAAAAATGCTTTTTTGATTATGAAATTCTTTAAGTAAATAATTATCAATCATATCCATTGACGCAACTAAACCCATACCTAATCTATCTTCAGGAATGAAGCTCATACTAATACCTTTATTTATTATTTCACCAGGAGTTTTACCAACGATATCATCATTTTCATAAATTATTTTGCCACTTTCTATTGGATAAAGTCCTGCGATAGACTCACAAATTTCCTTTTGTCCGCTATTCGCAACTCCGGCTACTCCTAATATTTCACCACCGTATAGACTAAAGGAAATGTTATTTAAAACTTTTACTCCGTTTTTATTTTTAGCAAATAAATTCTCAACTTTTAAAATTTCTTCAGATTTTATAACTTCAGGACGTTTTATAGAGAGATTAACTGATTTTCCAACCATAAGATTAGTTAAAAGTTCAGGAGTGGTTTCTTTTGTGATTACAGTTGTTATTGTTTTTCCTTTTCTAAGTATAGTAACTCTATCAGAAACTTCCATTACTTCATTTAATTTATGAGTAATAATTATAATTGCGCAACCTTTTGAAGCCATGTTTTTAATTATTTGAAATAATTTTTTAGTTTCTTGAGGAGTTAATACTGCTGTTGGTTCATCCATTATTAAAATATCATTTCCCTCATATAAAACTTTCAATATTTCAACTGATTGCTTTTCGCCAATTGACATATCATATATTTTTTTATCAGGATTAATTGGTAAACCGTATTCATTTGCTATATCATAAATTTTTTTTGAAAGTTTTTTATTATTCACAAATAAATTGCCTTTTTGACCTAATATAATATTTTCTTTGGCAGTTTGCACATCAACAAGTTTGTAATGTTGATGAATCATTCCGATTTTTTCGTTTATTGCATCTTTTGGGGAGTTAAATTTAATTTCTTTTCCGCGAATAAAAACAGAACCGCTATCAGGCTTATAAAAACCTGATAGCATATTCATTAATGTGCTTTTGCCTGCACCATTTTCACCAAGAAGGGCATGAACTTCACCTTTATTCACTTCAAAATTAACTAAATTATTAGCTTTAACCGATCCAAAAGATTTGCAAATATCTTTCATTTTAACAAAAACTTTTTGATTCATAATATCTCCCCTGTATTATTTGATTTTTCCTATAACACCTTGTACAAACCAATCAATACTTAACATTTCGCCATCAGTTAAACTTGTACCTTTAGCTACTTTTATATCTCCAGATTGATCTTTTATAGGTCCTGCAAATATTACTAAAGATCCATCAAGTATTTTTGCTTTGGCTTCATCAACTTTAGCTTGAGCATTTTCTGGAGCATTTTCAGTAAGAGGTGCTAATTGTACAACATCGTCAGCCATTCCGCCCCAATATGAATGAGATTCAAAAGTGCCGTCTATTACATTTTGTACTTGTTTAACGTAATATGGTCCCCAATTCCAAACTGGTGCTGTCATATAAGCTTTAGGAGCCATATCTTTCATATCTGTATTATATCCAATAGAAAAAGCATTTTTTTCTTCAGCAGCTTGCTGAGGACCTGCTGTATCTTGATGTTGCGCTATTACATCTATACCTTTATCAAGAAGTGAAATTGCAGCTTCTTTTTCTTTAGCTGGATCATACCATGTAGAAGTCCAAACAACCTCAACAGTTACATCTGGATTTACTGATTGAGCTCCTAAAGTAAATGCATTTATTCCTCTAACTACTTCAGGAATAGGGAATGCTGCAACGTAACCTAATTTATTTGATTCTGTTTTTAAACCTGCAACTATACCTGACAAATATCTTGGTTCATACATTCTTCCAAAGTAATTTGACATATTATCTGTAGATTTATAACCTGAACAATGGAAAAAAGCAACATCTGGAAATTCATTTGACATTTTTTCTACATAATCCATAAATCCAAAACTTGTAGCAAAAATCGCTTTTGCTCCTTGATCAACCATGTTTCTAATTTCTTGTTCAACTTCTTGCGTTTCAGGAACTGATTCTTTATATATAGTTTTAACATCTAAATTTTCTTCTAAATATAATCTTCCTTGATCATGAGCATAAGTATAACCGCCATCACCAATTGGTCCAACATATATAAAACCTACTACCATTTGATTATCAGTTTGAGCATCTTCAGATTTAGAACATCCAGCTAAAGAACCAATTATTAAACTTAATGCCAATAATAAAATAAGATTTTTTTTCATTTTTCCTCCTAATTTTTAAAAGTAATTTCCCCGTTTTTAAACTTATTAACAACTGTTAACGATTGTAGATTTACATTATTATTTCTTAGAATCTCACCGCCTTCTTGAAAACCTTTTTCAATTACAATACCAACGCCTGCTAAAGTAGCATTTGCTTGTTTAACTAACTCAATTAAACCAATAGAAGCTCTACCATTTGCTAAAAAATCATCTAATATTAAAATATAATCTTCACTATTTAAATAGCGTTTAGAAACTTGAATATCATAGGTTTTACCCTTTGTAAAAGAATAAACTTGTGTTTTATAAGTCTCCTTATCAAGATTTTTAGATGCTACTTTTTTTGCAAAAACAACAGGAACATTGAAATGCAAACCTGCAATTGCTGCAATTGCAATACCAGATGCTTCAATTGTTAAAATTTTTGTTACTTTTACATTACTGAATCTTTTTTGAAATTCTTTACCAATTTCATTTAGAAGCAAAGGATCAATTTGATGATTTAAAAAAGAATCCACTTTTAAAATTTCTTCACCAGTAACTCTTCCTTCTTTAATGATTTTTTCTTTTAATAATTTCATAAATCTCCAATCTTTATATATTGTGAATTTATCTTATTTTATAATAATCATCTAAAAAGTGCAATGATATATTCCTTAATAAATTATTTTTTTGTAAAAAAACAATATAGACAGTAAAACATATTCTTGCTATTAAAATTATTTTCACGAATTATAGAATAAATAATTCATTAGTGATAATATATCTATAGGTATTATTGGAGGGAAAGATGGAAAAATCAAAAATAAAAGTAGAAAAAATTAGAAAAATAGAAAAACTAGAGTATTTAAATAGTTTTATTATTGAGTATACTGGGAAAGATAATGCTATAAGAAATTGGGAACTTGTATCACGAAGTAAAATTGATAGATTAGAAAATGAGATTTTTAATAATAAATCTTATTCGGATGGTGTTATGATTTTTGCTTGCAATAGAGAAAGAACTAAGCTTGTTATATTGAAAGAATTTAGAGTTTCAGCTGGTAAATACTTATATACTTTACCAGCTGGACTTGTTGACAATGATGAAGAAATAGAAGTTGCAGCCATACGAGAATTTAAAGAAGAAAGCGGATTGGATATTGAAATTGTATCAATAGAAAAAGAAAGATATACAAGTGTAGGTATTATTAATGAAAAAGTAAGTGTTGCATATGGATATTTTAGCGGAACACCTTCAAAAGAATTTCAAGAGGCAAGTGAAGATGCTGAAATTGAAATAATTGATAGAGATAGGGCAATTAATATTTTAAAAAACGAAGAAATTTCAATGAGAACAGCTTTATTAATAGAAAATTTCTTTCAAATTAATAAATTTATTAATAACAAAACAGAATAAAGAGTTGCTAATTGCAACTCTTTATTCATCTAACTCTAAATTTTTAAGTAATTCATTAATAAAGTCGTCATCAATATCTTCTTCAGTAATTTCACCTGATTCTAAAAGTGATAATAGTTTATCTTCTAAAATTTCGATATCGTAATTGCTTTTATCAAAGTACATATCTTCTTTAAAATCATCAATTATTTCAAGAAAATCTACAAATTCAATTTTTATTTTCATAGCTTTAAATATATCTTCAAATCCATAATATAAATTATTGCATTTTATTTTTATTTTACTAGGATAATTTCCATTATTATTATAAGCATCAAATAAAAAGTCAAAGTATTCACTGAGTATATTGGCGTTTCTATGATCAATTAGTGTATATTGTATTATTTTAGTTTTATCTAAATCAGCTAAAATAAATACTAATGGATAATATAGATTTCCCTTATCCTCATCTTTAATAATATTTGGAGAATAAAACATGTCCATTTCCCAAGTATTATCAATTTTCTTTAAATCTCTCATTAATCTTCTAACATCAAAAGGATTAACATCTAATACTTCAAATAAATGTTCATCATTTATATTTTCTTTGATAGTAATCCATTCATTGTCAATAAATTTTCTTGTTAATATTTTTCCATTATTAATATTAAGTATATTGACTGTAGTTTTAAATTCATCGTAAAGTTCAATGAATTGTTCTAATATAGTGGTTATTTTTTTTATATATTTATCTTCATTTGGGATTTCAGGCAAATAGCCTGGCATATATTTTTCGAATTTAATTTTAAAAATTTCTTCATTATCAAAATAACCATATTCATCTAAAAGCAATATATCTTTATCGTATAATTCTTCAATTTCTTCATAATAAATCGAAAATCCGTTTATATTTCTATAAAAATCAATTTCAGGTATTTCATTATACAAATCATATAGATTATTAAGACCGTCGTTTCCATGAAAAATATTAACTTCACAAAATTCATCTGTTTTTCCAGAAAGAGTAATATATGAAGTTTCATTATCTATAGGAAAACAAACGGCAAAAATTTTAGTATCATCGATTATATTCCAAGGCTGAATTTTTTGAATTTTATATGAAAGAGAGAAAAGTTTTTCCAAATTTTTATTAATAGTCATAATCATCCTCCTACTAAAATATTTATGCTATTATATTACAAATTATGAATTACGTCTAAAATATTTTAAATATATTATAATTTCAAATTAAAATATGGTAAAATTATAAAATCTATATGTATGATTAATGGGATATTATAGAAAAAGAGGTATTTATGAAAAATAAATTTAAGAAAAACATTTCTGATATTAGTCTGTTTTTCGTTGCAATTGTATGGGGTGGCGGTTTTGTCATTATAAAGGATACTTTGTCAACTGTTACTCCTATGTTATTAATAGCATTAAGATTTATTATTGCTTCAATAGTAATGTATTTGATTTTTTATAAAAAAATCGGCAAAATTTCAAAACGAGATATGAAAAAGGGCAGTGTAGTTGGGATTGTTTTATATTTAGCTTTTGCAACACAAACTTATGGTCTTCAATTTACAACGGCATCAAAACAAGGTTTTTTAACTGCTGTGTATGTTGCAATAGTTCCATTTCTATATTGGATCATTTATAGAAAAAGACCTAAAATCAAAGTTTTTGTCGGAAGTTTTCTTACAATAATTGGAATTGGTCTAATCAGCTTACATGGAGGGTTAGATATTAATATTGGCGATTCACTAACATTAATATGTGCTTTATTCTTTGCAATGCATATTATTTCAGTTGAATATTTTGCTAAGGACATGGACGTATATAAATTAGCATTTATTCAAATAGCAGTTGCGGCTATTTTTTCTACTGTTTCTGCTATTTTAACAGAACCTATTACATTAGAGCTAACAAATAGAGCATGGTATTCAATTATGTTTTTAGCAGTATTTTCAACTTTTGGATGCTTTACAGTTCAAACAATTGCTCAAAAATATACCTCGTCATCTCATGCATCTATATTAATGTCATTAGAATCAGTTTTTGCTGCTGTCTTTGGAATTCTTTTATTAAATGAAGTTATGACACCTTTAATGATATTTGGAAGTGCTTTAATATTCGTTGCAATATTAATAATAGAATTAGATTTAAAAGAATTTAATAAAAATAAATTAATGATTCGATTTAATAATAAAGATATTAATTGAAAGTGGTGATAATATGAAAAAAGAGGAAATGTATTTTGCTGATTTATCATTACTTATTGTTGCAATGCTATGGGGTAGTACTTATGTTGTGACAAAAAATGCATTGAATTCAATTAATTTGCCATTACTATTGACATTTAGATTTGTTATCGCTTCTACTTTGATGTATATACTATTTAAAAGAAAAATAGGTAAAATAACTTTTAGTGATTTAAAAAAAGGTTCAATTGTTGGTGTAATCTTGTTTTCTGGATTTTTATTTATAAATTACGGGCTTATTTACACAGAAGCTTCAAAACAAGGCTTTTTAGTTGCTACTTATGTTGTTATTGTTCCACTTATGCATTGGATTATTTATAAGAAAATGCCTCAAATAAAATTTTTTATCGGTAGCCTATTAACTATATTTGGAATTGGTTTAATTACACTACAGAACGGTTTTTCCCTTTCATTTGGGGATTCATTAACTTTAATAAGTGCAATTTTCTTTGCAATGCATATTATTTCTATTGAATATTTTGCAAAAAATATGAATATCTATAAATTAGCATTTTTACAGTTTTTTATTTGCGCAATTTTAAGTATAATTCTTGTTATTTTTACAAAACAACTTTCTTTTGATTTTCCATCTAACACATGGTATTCAATAATTTATTTAGCAGTAATTGCAACGCTATTTTGTTTTTCTACACAAACAATTGCACAAAAATATACAAATTCTTCACATGCATCTATTATAATGTCGCTTGAATCAGTGTTTGCTGCAATATTTGGAATAGTATTTTTAAATGAAGTACTAACAACTATAATGATATTCGGAGGATTTCTAATTGTCACAGCTGTATTGATTATTGAGCTTGATATTAAAGCACTATCAAGAAATTGTGACTTCGTCACATTCCATTCTACTCTAAGAGGTTTTTCAACTTTAAAGTACAATGGCAACTTAAACTACTTTCAGTCTAATAGGATATTCTTGGTACCCCTTATCCCTCACTTTTT
>JAMOQG010000040.1 GCA_027064135.1 Peptostreptococcaceae bacterium
AAGCCACATAACAAATCGTAGCAACAAAAATATGTTACCTCTGCCGAAAAGAGTTTAAAATTACTTAGAAACTTTAAAGCAATTTAAGTATTTTAAAACTCAAAAGCAGGTAACATATTTTTGTACTTAACCGTTATCATTACAATAAGGAATTTAAATGCAACTTGGAAAATTAGAAAAAGTACCGCTAAGAGAAGCTTGGAAACATGAAGCTTTAAATTTTACAAATTGGTTAGCACAAGAAGAAAATTTACAATTATTAAGTGATGAAATAGGAATAGATATCGCATTTATTCAAACTGAAGCAAGTGTTGGAAAATTTAGTGTAGATATTTTAGCTGAAGAAGAAAATACAAATCGTAAAATTGTAATTGAAAATCAACTTGAATCAACAGATCATGACCATTTGGGGAAAATAATAACTTATGCATCAGGATTTAATGCAGAAATTATTATTTGGATAGTTAAAGATGTACGAGATGAACACAAACAAGCTATTGATTGGTTAAATGAAAATACAAATGAAAAAATCAACTTTTTTGCAATCAATATTGAATTATGGAGAATTGAAAATTCTCCTTTTGCTCCAAAGTTTAATATTATTTCAAAACCAAACAATTGGGCAAAAGCTTTAAAAAAATCTACTTCTTCACAAACCCCAAATAATACAAGTGATTTAAAAATGAAACAATTTGATTTTTGGGAAGGTTTTAATGAATATATTAGTAATAATAATTCAACGATTAGTCCGAGAAAAGCAAATCCACAACACTGGTATGATATAGCTATTGGTAATTCAAAAGCTTTCGTTTCTCTTGCTATGGATACTCAAAAAAATTTTATTACTTGTGGTTTATTTATTAGAGATTCAAAAAAATTATTTCACAAACTCTATAATCTAAAAAATGAAATAGAGCAAGAGCTAGGTTTTGAACTTGATTGGAGAGAATTACCAAATAAAAAAGCAAGCAGAATATTAATACAAAACAATAATTTTGATCTTTCAAATATAGATAATTGGAATGAATACTATAGATGGTTGTTTGAAAATGCAGAAAATATGAAAAAAGTTTTTTTAAGATATATACAAAAAATTGATTAAACATGATAACAAATCATTGGAGAGAAATATTTGACCCTGCGGTTCAAATATTTCTCAACTTAGTCGTTGTCTTAAACATTACAAATATAACTTAAAATTAGTATATTAATAATTTAATGCTAAAATATTAAGTTATATAAAAAAGGAAATATATGTCATTTAAAAATATGTATCTAAATCAAGCTAATTTTGATGAAGTTTTAAAAAGTTGTCCTAATTTTGTTGATTTTAAAAAAAATGAGAAAAAACAATTAGTACAATATAATATTAATATCAATGGAAAAATAGCTTTACTAAATGTATATTTTAATAAAAGTGGAACAACCACTATAACACCTACGGGTAAAGAACAAGAATTAGGGGAAAATATAGCAAATTATTTAAAAGACAACTTAACTATTACTAATATTTCACAAGCTTCATTTAGTATTAGAAATATTTCTAATGAAGATTTTTTACTACTTAAAGAATATTTAAATGATTGTCAAATAACAGAAGAGTTAATTAATAAAATAAATGGTGAAAAAATTAAATTTACAAGTAAATATAAAGACACTATGACAATTACAAGATACAATAATGGGAATACTCAATTTCAAGGAAAACCATTACATGTGTTTTTAGAAATAAGAAATTTTTTGATTGATATTTTAGATATTAAAGATATTATAGATATTGAAAATGAAGTTTATAAAGTAAATATCAATGTTGACGATATACAAGAAGAATTAAATTTAATTTTATCAAAGAGTAACTCTTTTCTTTGTGCAACAACAAAAAAGATGCTTAGTTCAGCACTAACTTTAAAAAAATTAAATATTGAGCTAGAGGATTATTCTAGTTTTGCATTTCCTGCATTGAGAGCAATAGAAGCTTATATGAAAAAAACAATGACTGAAACAGGTATAATATTTGAGGGAAATAATTTTAATCAATTTGATAAAAGTTCAGGAAAATATTATTTAAAACAGGAATATAAAGAACAGGTAGATTGTAGTAAAACTATAAACGGAATAGAACAATGTTATAATTACTATAATGCTAATAGACATACATTGTTTCATACAGCTGGAATAAGTTCAACGACTCGAATTTTAGCAAATAAAAATGATGCTATTTGTATCATTGAAAATATTTTTAAATTAATAGAGGAGACATACAATGAAAGAGTATCAAGTTAAAAAATATCCTGACATAGGTTATATGGTTTTCTCAATTTCAGAAAGTAATCCTACTGATTATATATTAAGTATTGAACAAGAACTTTTAAAAAAACAATATTCGGGTCATGTGTTTTTTGATTTATTGCTTACTAATGGCAATAATTTTAACAGGTATTTAAAGGCTTATTTTGATGGAGGTAAATTTCAACAAAATAGTTATACAATACTAAGTGAACCAGAAGTTAAATTAAAAGAGAAAAGTGTAAATTTTTATCAAAAAAATATTAAATTCTTAGAACATAGTATTCTTTCAAAACCAATTAAATTTATGATTAAAAAGGGTCGTATTATATAATTTTATCCTGCTGTTAAGTTTAATATTTCTTCAATTTTACTGTATGAAAATTCCTTAAATTCTTTATTCTTTGACCTAATTGCTACCATACCCATACGATCTGCAAGTTCATTGCCTTCGATGCCTATATGAGCTTTAACATGTTCTATATTTATTTTATCTTTAATCATATTATATAATTCATGTGAAACTTTTATTATTTCCAAATTTTTTATTTCTCCACCTTTTTTAGTCCATCCTTTATTTTTCCACCCATAAGACCACTTGGTAATACAATCAATACTATATTGTGAATCAGAAAAAATAGTAATTTTAGAAGCTTTACTTTCAGAAGCAATCAAAAGAGCTTTATAAAAAGCATTAAGTTCAGCTGTATTATTAGTTCCTAACTCTGTATATGCTCCATACAGTAATACAGGATTATTATTATTTTTATATATACATAAACCACTCCCTGCATTACCTGGATTATTTATACAAGCACCATCACAATAAATTTTTATTATATCAAATGCATTTATTTGAATTTCTTTTTTATTATCTTGAATTTCATTGTTAAATTCAAGCATTAATTGATAATTTTTTATAATTTGTGTTTGAGCTTTTAATGCTAATTTGCCCTTAAGTAAAATAAATAAATTAGCTTTATCTTGGGATATATTTTTATTAATAACTGTTATTTCCCACCCTTTACTAGGAGGATAAGAGAGTCCTAATA
>JAMOQG010000041.1 GCA_027064135.1 Peptostreptococcaceae bacterium
AATGATGATGAAATAAAAGCAAAATTAGATGAAGGTGTGTTAACAATCATTATACCTAAGAAGGAAGAGATTGATACAACAAAACGTATTATGATAGAGTAAAAATAAAAAAAGATATTAAAACACATTGGTAGAATATAACTTGTGTTTAGAAGTTAAAAAGAGAAAAACTAGCCGTTAACGTTTATGTTATTACGTTTCAGCTAGTTTTTTTATTTTTTTTAAACGTTGTGAATTATGTCCTTTTTATTGTTTTACATATCTAGATTTTTATATTTTTCATCTATAAAACTTTCGTCAATTTTAATAGTATCAAGCGGCAATTTATTTAAATGTGTTAATGATGAATACACAGTTCCAAAATCATCAAGTGCAATAGAAATTCCGATTTAATTTGCTTAGCTGATTAGCAATAAAATCAAATGATTCAATTAATACAGACTCTGTTACTTCAAATTCTATATATTTTGTGTCAACGTCCATTTCTTGCACTATTTTTTTTACATTGTCAACAAAATCATCTTTTAATAATTGCATAACTGAAATATTAATAGATATTCTAAGTTCATCATCTGTTAATTTTGAAATTTTCTTAGTAAATTCCAAAGCTTCTTTAATTATCCAGTAGCCTACATCTATCATTTCATTCATAGATTCAAGTTTTGGTATAAATACATTTGGTCCTATATTTGAAAAAATTTTATTTTCCCATCTTATTAAAGCTTCATAACCAATAATTTTCTTTTGTTTATAATTATATTGTGGCTGATAAACCAAATGAAATTCATTATACTTTAAAGCATATTTTAATGCATTTGTTATTTCTAAGTTTTCTTTAATTTTATCAGTTATACTAGAATTAACTCTTGAAAAATTTCCTTTATCATTACTTTTTAAATCATTCATAGTTAAATTTAATTTTAATAATAAATCTTCATAGCTATCTCCATCATCAGGATACACAGCATAACTCATGCTAGCACTTGATGTCATTACATGTTCTTTTATTTTCATGGTTCTATTAAATATTATTGATATTTGTTCTATATACGATTTATAATCAAAATCTTTATCAACTAATTTTAAACAAATGAACTCATCGCCACCAATTCTCCCAAGTATAGAATTTTCTTCTCTACATTCTAATCTAGAGTTTGATAATTCAATTAATATTTCATCACCAATATGATGTCCATAAATACTATTAACAAAACTAAAATCGTCAATATCAATATAAGTGAAAATTACATTTAAATTTTCTTTTTTGGCTATTTCAATATATTTATGAGCCATCATATTAATTCTAAGTCTATTGGGTAATTTAGTTAAAGTATCGTGATAAGCTACAAATTCAACATTTTCTTTTTGTTTTTCAACTTCCTTAATAGTATTTCTTAAGATTGAATTTTTTTCGCAAAGATCATTTTTTATTTTATTCACTATAAACAATTTAATTATTGCTATAATCACTGCTAACAGCAGAGCTATAAAACTAATTATAACAAACCATATTTTCAATTTATTTTCTTCATAGTAAGAGCTAGGTTTATTTATTATAATACTTCCTTCGGGCAAATTATTTAATGATATATTATTTTTTACTAAATATTTATAATCAAAACCATCATATACACTTTTTTCATCTATAATTGGTATATCACTAGCCATTTCACCATTCATAATTCTATTAGCCAATTCAACTGCTGCTTCTCCTTGTAATTTACCACTTAAAAGACTTCCGCCAGTTATACCCTTACCTAAAGAAAATGCATAAAGTGAATAAATAGGAACTTTTGCTAAAGTGGCTATTGTGTTTATAAATTGAGTGTTTTCTATTAGTTTTTCACCATCGGTTATAATCATAGAACTGCCTAATAAAATAGCACAGTTTCCATTGATTTTTGAAATCTTATCTTTTATTGAATTGTAATCTAAATCACTTAACACTTCGCAATTTAGATTATATTCATTTTTAATATGCTCTGTAAGATTCTTATCTACTAATTTTCCGCTTTTACAATTTTCTGTAATTATATAAATTGTATCAAGATTTTTGTTTATTTTAAGCATTATATCAATTGTACCTTCTATATCAGTTGATTCATATATTCCAGTTATATTAGATTCATTATTTATTATTCTATTGGCTGATTCTTTAAATATTCCTGTAAAAACAATTGGAATATCTTTTTTATTGGCACTACGATTAT
Source organism: Peptostreptococcaceae bacterium (assembly GCA_027064135.1). Taxonomy (GTDB): domain Bacteria; phylum Bacillota; class Clostridia; order Peptostreptococcales; family Acidaminobacteraceae; genus HSG29. The sequence goes on from JAMOQG010000041.1 coordinate 2,211, forward strand.
CCAAAGCAAATTCTAAAGCTGCATCATCGTTTGCTATAATAACATCAATGTTTTTATTAAGATATTTATGTTTAAATAATGTTTTTTGAATTTCTAAATCTTTATTACTATTATTTCTTTTATAATCTAAATATTCAACAAAAACATTAGTTCTAAATTCATTTTGTTTAAAACCATCGATTATTGCTTTCATTTCATGGTCGGTCCATTCAAATCCTATATTATACGAATTAATTACTAATACGTTTTTAGCTTCGGTATCTTCCGAATAGCTAATAGATATATTGGTGGTTAAAAATAATATAAAGCACAAAATAATGATAAATAAATTTTTTTTAGTTTTAATAATTAAAGTTTTCATTTGATATCCTCACTATATAAATATATTTTATAAAACAGCAGTTTTTTTATGATAATTTGATTTGCGGTTATACATTCTAACGTCCGTAATTTTCATCAATTTACTTTTATTGTACGAATCTATTCCATAACTAAATGAACAATTAAAACTAATTTTGTTATGCTTAATAGAATTTGTAGCAAAATATAATAATAATTCATCTCCATCTAATCTAGTTAATAAATCTGTACTGTATCTTTAATAATTAACTTTAAATTTTCGAGACTGATTTAATAAGTTCATTTTCTGTTAAATGGCCAAAATTGTTATTAATTTTTTTCAAACCATTTATATCTATAATTGAAGCTGATAAAAACCCATTTCATTTGCAATATAACTTATCATATTTTGACAGATAATCAGTTTTTTTGTACGAATTAAATAATTTTAAAGAGTTTTCAAATTATAATATATTAAGTTTACTTAACATCTATTATATTATAAAATATTAACAACGTCTATTAAATCTTACTATCTATCATAGACATTATTTTCGCATTCTGCAGTAATAATGAATTTAAAACACCTGTAATCGTTGATCTTTAGGTCTTTTCTTATGTTAAGCTTTTTGCATAAATATGTTGCGCAATATTATGAGATTTTAAGTTTCCCCATTTTGAAATAGCTGTTAATTTATAATCTAAAAACTGATATTTCTGTGGAAAACTAGGCAATAAATTGGAAATAAAGGAAAAATTAAAGAAATAAGAAAAAAGTTATAAACA
>JAMOQG010000042.1 GCA_027064135.1 Peptostreptococcaceae bacterium
TGTTTAATTTTCAAAATATTAATATAATGGAATAAGGAAAACTAAAGGGGGGATAATATGTCATTAGAAATTACAGAAATAATAGAAAAAGATGATATATGTAAAATATCAATAGTTGGTGAAATGGATATTAATTCTTATCTAATTGTTAAAGAAAAACTAGATGAAATTTTAGAGAATAAAATTGTTAACATTGAAATTAATTGTGAAAATTTATCTTATATTGATTCAACTGGAATTGGAGTTTTAATAGGTATTTTGAAAAAAATAAAAAAAGAAGAAAAGCAGATTTCAATAGTTAATGCTAAGAACAATATTAAAAGATTATTTAATATTACAGGTTTAGATAAAATATTTGTAATAAAATAAAGGTAGGTAAAGAATGAATGAAAAAATAAATTTGAAATTACCATGTAAACCAGAATTTATTAATGTGGCAAGAATGAATATTTCTGTTATTGCTAATAATATGAAAATGGATTATGAAGTTATACAAGATTTAAAAGTTGCAATTAGTGAAGCTTGTAATAATGTTATAATACATAGTGATAGTGAATCTCATTATGAAATTGATTTCATTGTTAAAAGAGAAAAACTTGTAGTAGAAATAAATGATTTTGGAAATGGTTTTGATTTTGGAAATTATAATGAACCAGATTTGGAAAATCCAAAAGAAAGTGGACTTGGACTTTTTATAATTGATAGTTTAATGGATGAATTTGAAATTGAAACAAAAAATGGAAATGGAACAAAAATTAGAATGATTAAAAATGTTTAATGAGGTGATTAATTTATGAATGAATTAAATAAACTTCATGAAAACATTAAAATAGACGAAATATTAGAAAATATTGAAAAATATGATAATAATGAACTTTTTAAAAGTTATAGCAATGAAAAAAATATATATATCCGGAACGAATTGATTGAAAGATATATATATATTGCTGAAATATTATCAAAAAAATATGCAAATAGAGGTATTGAATATGATGATTTATTTCAAGTTGCTTCTTTAGGATTAATATATGCAATTGAAAGATATGATATTACTAGAGGTTTTAAATTTTCATCATTTGCAACACCAACTATAATTGGAGAAATAAAAAAATATTTTAGAGATAAAGGATGGGCTCTTAGAGTACCAAGAAGGGTACAAGTTTTATCTAAAAAAATAAATATAACAAAAGAAAAATTAAATCAAGAATTACAAAGAGTTCCAACTATTGAAGATATTGCTAATTATTTAAAATGTAGTCAAGAAGAAGTATTAGAGGCAATGGAAGCATCGCAAGTATATTCTCCAAAATCACTTGATGTTTTTTTTAATAATTCAAAAGATGATAATAACGTTCAATTAAAAGATTTAATTGGTGTTGATGATAAATATTATTTATTATTTGAAAATAGAGATTTTATTAATAGAATGTTTGAAAAATTAAATAAAGTAGAAGCAAGAATAATTACTGATAGATATTTTAATAATAAAACTCAAATTACAGTTGCAAACGAATTAAATGTATCACAAATGACAATATCAAGAATGGAAAAAAAGATAATTTCAAAATTTAAAAAAGAATATGATAAAATATATGATATTTAGAATGACGTTGACATTTTTTAATTACATGTTAGTATTATTATATTAATAATTAAAACTATGATTAAAAGTAGTAAGTTTATGGAGATTTTAAGAGAGTTAAACATTTGCTGGAAGTTTAATATTTTGAAATAAACTGAATGGATTTATGAGTGGGAGTTGAAATAATAGTAGGCAACCCGGGTTCTCCCGTTATAGAGATTTCAAGTTAAATTTGAGGTGGCACCGTGTAAATTCACCCTCTGCATTATAATGTAGAGGTTTTTTTGTAGATTAAATTTAATAATCAAAGAGTTAAAAAAACATTTTAAGACAAAAATTTGAAAATAATAAATAACTAGTGATATTTTAAAATTTACAATAATCTTGTTTAAAGAGAAAGGACTAAATATGAAAAGAATATTTTCAGGAGTACAACCGTCAGGAAGAATTCATTTAGGAAATTATATTACAATGAAAAATTTTGTAAATCATCAAGATGATAAAGATTGCTTTTATTGTATAGTTGATTTGCATGCAATAACGGTTGATCAAGATCCAGAGGAATTAAGAAAAAAATCAATTGAATTAGCTGCTCTTTATATAGCAATAGGATTAGATCCTAAAAAAGTAACTTTATTTATTCAATCCCAAGTTTCAGCTCATGCTGAGTTAGCTTGGATATTACAATGTAATTCGTATATGGGTGAATTAAATAGAATGACTCAATTTAAAGAAAAGTCAAGTAAAAAAGAATCTGTTACAAATGGGCTATTTGGTTATCCAATTTTAATGGCTGCAGATATATTATTATATAATACAGATTATGTACCTGTTGGAAGTGATCAAAAACAGCATTTAGAATTAACAAGAGATATTGCTATTAGATTTAATAATAAATATGGAAAAACATTTACTGTACCTGAACCATTAATAAGAAAAAAAGGCGCAAGAGTAATGTCACTATCAAATCCTGAAAATAAGATGAGTAAAAGTGATAGCGAAAAATTTTCTTCAATTACTGTTCTTGATACATCAAAAGAAATTAAAAAGAAAATTATGAGAGCTCAAACTGATAGTGATATGATTATAAGATATGATGAAGTGAATAAAAAAGGAATTAGTAACTTACTTACAATATATTCATTATTTAGTAATTATTCAATTGAGGAACTTGAGAAAAAATATGAAGGTATTGGATATGGTCAATTTAAAAAGGACTTAGTAGAAGTAGTTATTAATGAATTAGAGCCAGTGAAAGATAAATATAATGAAATAATAAATAGTGGTGAAATAAATGAAATATTAAAAGAAGGTGCAATAAGAGCTAATAAAATATCTAAAGAAATATTAAATGATGTAAAAAATAAAGTTGGTTTTATTACAGAATTTTAGTAAAGAATAAGACAAAGTATATGTTATATAATGTACTTTGTTTTTTTAAAAAGTAAATAAACTAATGTGAATATTCAGAACAGTTTTACTTTATAAAAACATTTGACCAATGAATTTGAAAATGCTATTATTAGTGAGTTGCCACTGAAATGAAGTTGAAAAAATATAAAAAAACATTTGACAAATTCATTGAAAAGAGGTAATATGATAGATGTCGCTAAAACATGTAATTAAAAATAATTTTAAAAAACATTTGACAGCGGGCACGATTATTGGTAAGATATGATAGTTGTGAAAAACAAATAAATGGTCTTTGAAAATTAAACAGTATGTCTAAAAAAAAAGAAACAAAGAAACAAAG
>JAMOQG010000043.1 GCA_027064135.1 Peptostreptococcaceae bacterium
CTGGATAATGGTGAATTTTCTAATCCGATATGGACATTAGATCGTAGAAGAGTTTATAAATCAAATTATAAAAATAAATAAATAATAAAAATATGCCTTTATGACTAAAAGGTATATTTTTTTTAGAGTGAATATAAAAAATTAACCAAGAATGGAACGAGTAATGTTAATATAGCACCGTTTAAAAAACTTATTACTGAATGATTAGGATCAGTTGCTCTTGATACAATAGGTAATGTTGTGTCCATTGAAGTGGCACCACCTGGAGCTAATGCAGTAAAATAATTAACATATTTTGCTAAAATTGGAATAAGTATTATTGCAAAAACTTCTCTTAAAATATTTGTTAAAAAAGCTATTGCTGCAATTTCTGCAGTAGCAATTTTATTTAAAATAACTGGTGCTAATGAATACCAACCAAATCCTGCAGCAATGGCTAAAGAAGCATTATAATGCATATTTGAAATAGCTCCTGCAATTAATCCTCCTGTAAAAGTGCCAAGGATTACTGCACTTGTTAAAACAAATAATAGCTTTCCTTTTTTTGAAATATCTTTAAATGTATCTTTACTACTTCCAAGATCAAGTCCAACTGAAAAAAGAAGAATTGTTAAAAAATAAGATGATATTAAATTTAAATTATCTATTTCAGAAGGCGAAATAAAAAAATGTCCTGTTAAAATTCCTAGAAATACTGCAATTACTATAATTAAAGTGAATAACATATTTATGACTCCTTTACAATGAATTTGTGAAATAAAAATACAAAAATTATACTAAAAAAAACTGTTAATGATGAAAAAATAAGTGATGTTATTCCTATTGTTTTCAAATTTGAAACTATATCTGGATTTACTCCAAGTGACATTCCCATTGAAAATAAAAGACCAAATAAAATAACAATTTGGATTTTTGAATTGATTTTCAAAATGTTTTTATTAAGTTTTAGAAAAAAACCTATAGTCATTCCTAAAACTAAACTTATAACTAGTGTCATTTGAACCTCGCTTTCGTTTGCTTATAAACTGTATTTTTCTATTTTTCTATAAAGTGTTCTTAAACTGATATCTAGTATTTTTGCTATTTTTTTCTTAGCATCAACACTATTTCCATAATCATTTAATAAATTAATTAATTCTATTTTTTCGGATGATGTTTCTACTTTAGAATTAAAAATTTCTTTAATTTCATCTGGTATATTTTCTAAAGTAAGAGTGGAAGTCTCTTCTAAGTTTACAGCACACTCAATTGCATTTTCAAGTTCTCTTATATTTCCAGGCCAATTATATGAATTGAAATATTTAATTGTGTCATTTGAAATTAATGATATATTTTTATTTAATATTTTATTATATTTCTCTATAAAATGATAACATAATTTTTCAATATCTTCACTTCTTTTATTTAATGATGGAATATTAAATGAAATTACATTGATTCTATAATAAAGATCTGATCTGAAAGTGTTATTTTTAATCATCTCTTTAAGATTTTTATTAGTTGCACATATTATTCGCACATCTACTGGTATTTCTTCAGTACTACCTAACTTATAGATTCTTTTTTCTTGAACAGCTCTAAGCAATTTTGCTTGAGTGGATAATGGAATTTCAGAAATTTCATCAAGAAATATAGTTCCGCTAGAAGCGTGCTCAAAAAGTCCGATTTTTCCAGATTTATTTGAACCTGTAAAAGCACCATATTTATAGCCAAACAATTCGCTTTCTATTAATGAGTCTGGAATGTTTGCACAATTTAACTCAACAAAAGGACCATATTTTCTATTACTGATTGAATGAATATGTTTTGCAAGTAAACTTTTTCCTGTTCCAGTATCACCTGTTATAAGAATATTTGAAGGACTTCCCTTAAGTTTTTCTGCTTTTTTAAGTAAAATATTCATTTTTTCATTATTTGTTATAATTGAAACTTGATTTTTTTTCTCATTTTTATTTTCTTTTTTATCTGTAAGTGAGCAATTTGTTCTTATTAATTTAATTATATGCATATCGTCAACAGTTCTACATTCAATATTATAACTTGAATTAAGTATTTTTGTTTTTGTAGTAAAAAAATCGTTAGTATTAATTTTAGTAATAATTTCATTTTTAAAAACTTGCGTTAATGAATTATTATATAAGCAAAATAAAGATAAGTCATTTTCAGCATGTTTGTTAAAGTTTAATACATTCAAATTTCTATCAGCAATAATTATACCATAGTCACTATCTTCAATTAATTCATTTATTAATATATCTTTTTCTCTTAAAAGATGGCTTATATATTCTCCATCAAGTGTTTGTGAAATCAATTTTGAAGTTTGTTCAAGAATTCTAAAATATTTATTAATATGTGCTTCAATTCTATTATGGCCCTCTTTATTAAAAGAGGTTAATGAAATAACACCAACAGGTTTATTTTTATATTTAATGCAATCTAGAATTTCTATTGTAGCAGGACAGTTTCCTTTAAATCTACATTCAGAGCATAAACTCATTTCACCAGGTTTATTTACTAATATTTTTTCGTTTTCAATTACATAGTCTATAAATGGTTTATGAACATTTTTACCTTTTTTTTCTAGATATCTATCCGAATACAAAATGAGATTAGCATTTTTATCAAAAATTGCTCCTTCTAGATTATTGCTTGTACAAATCGCATCAAGTATTATTTTTAATTGACTGAGATAATTATTAAGCATAAAATTCTCCTTTTTATAGATTTTATGAATAAATTGCAAGTTTGTCAATTGAAATGACAAATTTGACAAAAAAATGTTGAAAAATATATTTAAAGCTACCTTTTTTTGGTATAAGACTTGCAATATGTATAGTATAAGAAAAAAATAATGGAGGGTGGATATGAACATATCGTTAAAAGGTAAAGTAGCAGTAGTAACTGGAGCAGCTTCTGGAATAGGTTTAGCAACATCAAAATTATTTTCAGAAGTAGGAGCACAAGTAATCATGTTGGATGTTTCAAAAGAAGGAGAAAAAATCGCAAATGAAATAAAAAATGCGAAATTTTATTTCTGTGATGTAACAGATATTGAAAATGTAAAAAAAGTAGCAAATTTAGTTAAAGATGAATTTGGAACTGTAGATGTTTTATTTAATAATGCAGGAGTTACTGTAAGAAAAACAGTAGTTGAATTAACTGAAAAAGAATGGGATTTTGTAATTGATGTTGGTTTAAAAGGATTATTCTTAATGTCAAAATTCTTTATTCCATTAATGCAAGAAAAAGGTGGAAGTATAATTAAT
>JAMOQG010000044.1 GCA_027064135.1 Peptostreptococcaceae bacterium
ACAGTGAAGAAAATGGCAGATATTATTAGCCAACAATTATAATATGATTAACTCACGAAAACCTCATTTCCATTCAAATTATTATAAAAATGAGGCTTTGAGTCGTAAAATTTCAGGAAGTTAACATTAAATGTATCTTGTGATTTTAATGAGTTTTTAGAAAACGAAGAAGAAATACTTAAAATCAATAAGATTAATGAAACTGTATTTAATGAAATTTATTCTATGAAAAATTCAGAAGATTTTGAAAATTACAAAGAAGCAATTAGTAAAATGGATATTGATTTAATTAATTATAATGAAGAAAAATTTCCTAATAAATTAAAATGCATTGAAAAATTACCTTTTAGTTTGCATTTAAAATAGCAAAATTTCTTTCAAATAAAGGATATACAGTTGTTAGTGGAATGGTAGAGGGGATTGATAAATCACGCATTTAGGCGCTCTTGAAGGCAAAGGTTCAACAATTGCTGTAGTGGTTTAGCTGATTTTTTTAATTGTTATTGAAGCAACTAAAAAAGCGGAAGTATGTTAACTGTTAATTATGCGCTTAAGCAAGGAAAAGATGTATTTGCTGTTCTAGACAAAGGAGGTTGTATATGTTATAATTTATCCATAATACCGCTCCAGTTCTTTTGACGCGGAGAAATGGATGAGAGGGATAGTAATGAATAAAAAATATTTAAGAAAAATATTTAAAGAATATAAAGGGATAATGAAGACTTCTGAATTATATGCGAATGGTATTTCAAAGTATGAAGTTAAAAAGTTGATTCATATGAGAATATTAGAAAGGATATCAAAAGGTTATTATAAACTTACAAGTCAAGATATCAGTGATATTGGAATTGTAATGAGAAGACTTCCTGATGCAGTGATCTGTTTTGATACTGCTTTGTTTTTTTATGGTTATAGTGATAGAACGCCATTTGAAATACACATTGCAGTAGATAAAGATATATCTAAAGCTAAAGTGAAATTTAATTATCCGTTTGTAAAGCCATATTATGTAGAACCATATTTGCTTTCCTTAGGTGTTGAAAAAACTAAAATTGATGACACTGAAGTAAAAATATACTCAAGAGACCGATTAATTTGTGATTGTTTAAAATATGAAAAGAAAATGGAAATTGAATTATTTAACAAAGCTATTACAAGTTATATAAAAGATCCTAAAAAAAACATTTCGAAGCTTATGGAATATGCAAAAATTAGGAGAGTTGAAAAAAAAGTATATGATAAGATTGGAACGTGGCTATGAAAGATAAAGCAAAATCAACATTAGATAGATTAAAGAATAAAAGCAAGATGACAGGAATTGCTTTTGGGCAGTTGTTACAAATACTATGTTAAGAAGAGTTCTTAAGAAGGCTTTCAATGTCAAAGTATATGGAAAATTTTGTTTTAAAAGGTGGACTATTTATTTATATATTATCTAATTTTGAAAGTCGTACAACTGTAGATATGGATTTTCTGTTAAGAAATCAGTCAACTGAGATTGATAATGTTATTAATGATGTCAAAGATATTATCAGTATTGAAACGGAGAATGAATTTATTGTTTTTGAGATTATTAAAATAAAAGCAATTTCGGTTGAGAAGAAATATCCTGGAGTATCAATTCAAATGATGGGGAAAATAAATAATACAAGAACACCTGTAAATATAGGTTTTGGTGTAGGTGATGTTGTTGTCCCAAAGACAGAAATAAGAAATATGAAAGCTCAGTTGGATGGGTTTGAAGATGTAAAGGTTCATACTTATTCATTAGAAAGTACTGTAGCTGAAAAACTAGATGCAATTCTTCAAAGATTTGAACTTACTAGTAGGATGAAAGATTTTTATGATATTTGGTATATTTCTATGACTTTTAATTTTGATGGGAGATTACTTTCAACTGTAATTAAAGATACTTTTTTAAATAGAGAGAGGTACAGTCATTGAAGATGATAGCTTTGATAGAATAAAAGGATTGGCTAAAAATTCGATAATTTTAGATAGGTGGGATGCTTATAAAAGAAAAATGAAAATTACTCTTGAAATTGAAGAATGTATTGGAATGGGTACTAAATTATTAAATCCAGTTATAGATAGTTTATTGAACGATGAATTAATGGATGGCATATGGGATGTATATAATCAAAAGTGGGTATAGTTATAAAATCAAAATGTTTTCTCATACACAGATTTTAGAGACTGTTGTGAAGTTTAAACTAGTATTATAATTTCTGGAAAGAGTATAAAAAACAGTGTAGAATTAATGGAGACTAACTTATATGAAATTATTTATAAGGAAGATATTCAATTTGTGAAAGATTTTATTGAATCTTATGGTATTAGCGAAGAAATCTATTGGTCAAAGAATATTTTAAAGGAATTGCAAATATTTGACAACCGAACATATATTTGGTAACATATAGTAAAGTATGGTTTGGAGGCAATATGAAGAATGATTTTATTTTTGCGCTTGAAAAAGCAAAAGGAATTGGAATAACTACTATTAATAAGATATTAAATGTATCTAGTAATTTTAATGAGCTTTTAGAAAATGAAGAAGAAATACTTAAAATTAATAAGATTAATAAAACGGTATTTAATGAAATTTATTCTATGAAAAATTCAGAAGATTTTGAAAAATACAAAGAAGCAATTAATAAAATGGATATTGATTTAATTAATATTAGTGAAGAAAAATTTCCTGATAAATTGAAATGCATTGAAAAATTACCTTTTAGTTTGCATTTAAGGGGTGATAATGAATTATTAAAAAATAAATCAGTAGCAATAGTAGGTTCAAGGAAATCCTCTGAGTATGGCAATGAAGCGGCCTATAAAATAGCAAAAATTCTTTCTGAAAGAGGTTATACTGTAATTAGTGGAATGGCGGAAGGAATTGATACATCAGCGCATTTAGGTGCTCTTGCAGGCAAAGGTTCAACAATTGCTGTAGTTGGTTCAGGACTTGATTATGTTTATCCTAAAAAGAATGTAAAATTATATATGGATATTGTTAAAAAAGGGCTTGTTATAAGTGAATTTTTTTTAGGTGTTAAACCTGTTAGTTATAATTTTCCAAGAAGAAATAGAATAATTAGTGGTTTAGCTGATTTTTTAATTGTTATTGAAGCAACTAAAAAAAGTGGAAGTATGTTAACTGTTAATTATGCACTTAAACAAGGAAAAGATGTATTTGCTGTTCCGGGAGAAATATTTTCAAAAACGTCAGAAGGAACAAATTTGCTTATTAGGGACGGAGCATATCCGCTCATTTCACTTGAGGATTTGTGTGAATATTTAGATAATTTAAAGAATTATTAATATTTTCTCGTTGACAATTATCATAAATTATTATACAACATATATTGTCGATATTTTAATGATGAAAATATAATGAATTTGGAGGAAATATATGCCAAAAATTCTAGTGATTGTTGAATCACCAGCAAAAGCAAAAACAATTGAGAAATACTTAGGTAAAAATTACAGGGTAAAAGCATCAGTTGGACATGTCAGAGATTTGCCTAAAAGTAAAATGGGCATAGACATTGAAGACAATTTTGAACCTAAATATATTACTATAAGAGGTAAAGGTCCTGTATTAAAAGAATTGAAAAAAGAAGCTAAAAAAGCAGATAAAATTTATCTTGCTACCGATCCAGATAGAGAGGGAGAAGCTATTGCATGGCATTTAGCTATTGCTTTAAAAATGGATTTAGATTCAGAATGTAGAGTGATTTTTAGAGAGATTACTAAAAAGACTGTAAAAGAAGCTATTAAAAATCCTAGGAAAATAGATCGTGATTTAGTGGACGCGCAGCAAGCGAGAAGAATTCTTGATAGATTAGTTGGCTATAGTATTAGCCCTCTTTTATGGGATAAAATAAGAAGAGGACTTTCTGCTGGAAGAGTTCAGTCAGTTGCATCGAGAATAATATGTGATAGAGAAAAAGAAATTAATGATTTTATACCTGAAGAGTATTGGGAAATTGACGCAGATGTTGCAGGTGGAGATCCAAAAGAAAAATTTAAAATTCAACTTAATAAAAAATTAAGTAAAAAACTTAAAATTTCATCAAATGAAGAAAGTAATAATATACTTGATGAATTAAATAAAGGTGATTTGAAAGTTGATAGTGTAAAAACTACTGTTACAAAAAGGCAACCGTATTTACCGTTTAAAACTTCTACATTACAACAAGAAGCTGCAAATAAACTGGGTTTTACAACTAGAAAAACTATGGCTGTTGCTCAAGGGTTATATGAAGGGGTAAAAGTTCTTAATGAAGGAACTATAGGTTTAATTACATATATGAGAACTGATTCAACAAGAATTTCTGATGATGCAATAGCTGAAGCAAGAGAATATATTGAAAACGAATTTAGTAAAGATTATCTTGGAGAAGAAAAAGGTGAGAAGAAAAAGAAAAAAAATGTTCAAGATGCTCATGAGGCTATAAGACCAACTTCTGCTTTTAGATCTCCATACAAAATAAAAGATTCGTTAAATGATGATCAGTATAAGTTGTACCGATTAATATGGAAAAGATTTATTGCGTCATATATGAAAAACGCTGAATTTGATAGACTTAAAATTAATGTTGTGAATGGTGAATATTCTTTTAATGCTTCAGGACAAGTTCTTAAATTTGATGGGTTTTTGAAAGTATATTCATATGTTGAAACAAAAGAAGTGAGAATGCCAAAAGTTACTGAAGGTGAAACTTTAGAGCTTATTAAATATAATCCCGAAAGGCACGAAACAAAGCCGCCAGCACGTTATTCAGAAGCTTCGCTTGTTAAATTGATGGAAGAAAAAAATATTGGAAGACCATCAACTTATGCTCCAACAATCTCTACAATACTAAAAAGAGGTTATATAGAAAAAGAAGCAAGATATTTTAAGCCTACTGAACTTGGTGTAATGATAAATGATATTATGGTGAAACATTTTGCTAAAATAGTAGATTTAGGCTTTACTTCAATGATTGAAGATGAATTTGATGAAATAGAAGAAGGGAAAATTCATTGGAAAAGAATAATTGAGAATTTTTATAAACCTTTTGAAATTGCTATGATCGAAGCTGATAAAAATATTGAAAAAATTGATATGACTGAAGAAACAGACGAAATTTGCGAAAAATGTGGAAGCCCTATGGTAATAAAGTATGGAAGATTTGGGAAGTTTATGGCATGTTCAAATTATCCTGAATGTAAAAATACAAAAGCTATTGTTAAAAAGATTGGTGTTAAATGTCCAAATTGTGACGGTGAAATTGTTATTAAAAAGACTAAGAAAAAAAGAATATTTTATGGATGCAGTAATTATCCTGAATGTGAATTCACTTCATGGGCAAAACCAATTGCAGAGAAATGTCCTGAATGTCAAAGTTTATTAACTGAGAAACAAAATAAAAAAGGAAAAAAGATAATGTGTACAAATGAAGACTGTACGTATTCAAGAGAAGAAAAAAATTAGGAGGTGTTTCGCTGGTAATCAGCGTGAGCTATGTCAAAAATTTTAGTTGAAAAAATGAGAAGGTTAAATAAAATTATTCAACATTCTGAAAGTGAAAATATTTCATTTCAGAGTATGAGTGAAATAATGATGGATATATTTGATGGTAATGTATATGTACTTTCAAAAAAAGGAAAAGTTTTAGGTTATTCATTAGTAGATATTAAAAATAGTAATGTAATTTATGATGAAAATGAGGAAAAGACGTTTAAACAGAAAGATAATTCACAATTACTTAAAATTGATTCAACTCTTTTTAATATTACAAAAGATGATTTATTAGAAATTTTTAAAGACGATGTAAGTAGTTATGAAAAATTTGCAACAATAGTACCTATTTTAGGAAATGGTAAAAGACTTGGTACGTTTATTGTTTCTAAAGATGCAACTTTTACTGATGATGATTTAGTATTATCAGAATACGCAGCAACTGTTATTGGTCTTGAAATTGTAAGATCTGATAGAAAAGCGAGCGATGATGAAAGAAGAAGGATAGATGTTGTAAAAATGGCAATTGGAACATTATCTTATTCTGAAATTGAAGCTATGGAACATATTTTTAACGAATTGGAAGGTTCGGAAGGGCTTATTATTGCAAGTAAAGTTGCTGATAGAGTTGGAATCACAAGATCGGTTATAGTAAACGCCTTAAGAAAATTTGAATCTGCAGGTGTAATTGAATCGCGATCACTTGGAATGAAAGGTACATTTATTAAGATATTAAATAATAAATTACTAGAAGAGTTTAGAAAAGTTTCGAATTCATATAAAATATAATAATAGTACGTTTGTTTTAGTTAAAAAACTGAGATAAACGTACTTTTTTCTTGTATATTACTGTGATTAATGTTTTTTATACTTGTGAAATATGATATAATCAAATAAATGAGAAAAAAACGAACTTGAGTTTAATGTGATATCAATATCAAGGAATTTTAAAAAATGACGATAATATATCAAAGAGGTGATAATATGTTGAATAAATCATTTTCACAAATTGATGTTTTTAAAAGAAGTTTAAATGTGTCATGGCTGAAAAATAAGGCTATTAGTAATAATATTGCAAATGTTGATACCCCTGGATATAAAAAAGAGGTAGTTAAATTTGATGATGTATTGAATGGAGCAATTGAATTAGTAAAAACAAATGAAAAGCATATTTCTACAACTAATAGTGAACCGAGAATTGAAAAAGTCACAAATACTTCATTTAGAAAAGATGATAATAATGTTGATATAGATACCGAAATGGCTGAACTTTCAAAAAATCAATTGAAATTTAACATTATTACTGAGCAATTAAACAGTAAACTTTCTAGATTGAAAAAAGCTATAGATAGTGGGAGGTAAAACAAATGGGTTTATTTAATTCTATCAATGTTAGTGCAACGGGTTTAACAGCTGAAAGACTTAGGATGGATATTATTTCTGAAAATATTGCGAATGCTGAAACTACTAGAACCGCAAGTGGTGGACCTTATAGAAGGAAAATACCAATTTATAAGGAGCTTCAAACAAATGATTTTGAAAGCGTATTTAGTAATGCTTTAAATAATAATTCTGGTGATGGAGTAGAAGTTGTTGGTGTTAAAGATGATATGTCACCATTTATAAAAAAATATGATCCTAATCATCCCGATGCTAATGAAGAAGGGTATGTATTACTTCCGAACGTAAATATTGTAACTGAGATGATTAATATGGTATCAGCATCAAAGGCATATGAAGCTAATGTAACTGCAGTAAATAGTACAAAGTCAATGATGATGAAAGCTTTGGAAATAGGAAAATAGGGATATAGGTGTAAAATATGGATATTAACAATATTTCGAATGTTTTTTCAAATGCTAAAATTGATTCTTTTTCGGAAAGTTCAAATAATAAAACAAAATCTATTAATTTTGCAGAAATGTTAAACGATGCTATAAATAAAGTGAATGATGAGCAAATAAATGCAGATAAAATGGGAGAACTTCTTGCTGAAGGAAAAGTGGATAATGTTCATGAAGTAATGATTGCTTCACAAAAAGCGGAGTTGACATTGAATTTAGCTATTGAAATAAAAAGCAAAATACTGGAAGCCTATAAAGAGATTATGAGATTACAAATTTAGTTTAAGGAGTATTAAATGGGGGACTTAATAAGTAAAATAAAAGAGAAAATATTGGAACCATTTGGAAACTTAGATTCAAAAAAGAAAATTCTATTTGCTAGTCTAAGTTTGCTATTTGTTATTGTAATTACCGTAAGTATTCTATTATTAACTTCTACAGAATATGTACCTTTAGCAAGTAATTTATCTCTTTCTGAAGCAGCTGAAATTGATTCGAAATTAACTGAACTTGGAATAAGTCATAAAGATAATAATACAACTGAAATATTAGTGGCGAAAGAAGATTTAAGTAAAGCTAAAATGGCTTTATCAATTGCAGGTGTATATAATAAAAAGGATTTCACTTGGACAGAAGCTCTTGACAAAACTAGTATTACAATGGGTTCGGCTGAAAAAAGTAAAATGTATTTACTTGCACAAGCGAGTACTTTAGCTTCTACAATTGAAACAATCGATGCAGTTGACGAAGCGATAGTAAATCTTTATGTACCTGATGACAGCTCTTATTTGATAAATGACAATATGGAATCTAGAGTTTCGTGTGTTATTAGAACAAAAGGTGGAGTTGAACTTTCGCCTGTTCAAGTAAATGGTATTAAGATGATATTATTAAATTCAGTAAAAGGATTGGTTGAAAAAAACATTTCGATTGTTGATAGTACCGGAAAAGAACTTACAAACTCGGACTCTTATGATGAAAAATATCAAGCGAATTCACAGTATGAATTAAAAAATGAAATTGAAAATAAATTAAAAAATGATTTGGTTGAATTTTTGGAAAATATTTATGGAGTCAAAAATGTAAAAGTTATGCCTTCAGTTGAATTGGATTTTGATAGTCAGGAAACTGTTTCGGAAGTATTTCAAGCTCCAAATGAAAAAGAAAGCAAAGGTTTAATTAGGAGTATGTCAACGGTTTCTGAAGATGTAATAGGCGGATCTTCTGGAGGAGCTCCAGGTACAGATAGTAACGGTTCTAACACACAATATAATGAAACAAATGATGAAAATTCAACATATAAAAAATCAAGTGAAAATTTGAATTATGAACTTAATAAAATAAATACTAAAATAATTAAAGCTCAAGGAACTATTTCAAATATTTCTTTAGCTGTTATTATTAATACTAAAGTATTAAAAGATGGAATTTTAACTGAAGAACATAAAAATGAAATTGAAAAATTAGTTTCTGCTTCTGCTGGATTAAATGCCAAAGTAGTTGAAGTGTCAGGAATGGAATTTGTTGACGAATTAGATAATTTTGATTTAGTATCATCAACAGATAAATCCAAAACATTTAATATCGTTTTAATTATTGGTATTATTTTAATGTTTGTTATAGTAGTGGGATTAGTAGTAGTCTTTATGAAGAAAAAATCAAAAATTAGAGAAGATGAATTGGTTCAAAAAGTTGAAGAACAGCAAGAGGTACTTGATGAAATTAAAACTCAAGAAGATGATGCATCAAGTCCTAAGTATCAAATCAATAAGTTTATTGATAAGAACCCAGCGGCTGTTGCTCAATTGTTAAAATCATGGTTGAATGAAAATTAGGAGGAAAAATGGCTAAATCAAGCGGGATGTCGGGCAAAGAAAAAGCTGCTATTTTATTAATTGCCATCGGACCGGAAAAATCAGCTGAAATATTTAAAAATTTAGATGATATGGAAATAGAAGAATTAACATTAGAAATAGCAAATATGAGACAAATTGACCCTAATATTAGAGAAAGTATATTAGAAGAATTTTATCAGATATGTTTAGCGCAAGAATTTGTCAGTGAAGGTGGTATTTCATATGCTAAAACAGTATTAGAAGAAGCGATGGGATCTCAGAAAGCGTTGGAAGTTATTAATAAACTTACGTCTAGTTTACAAGTAAAACCTTTTGAGTTTGTTAGAAAAGTAGATCCTTCACAGCTTCTTAACTTTATTCAAAAAGAACACTCTCAAACTATTGCATTGGTATTATCTTATTTGCCGCCAAATTTATCTTCAGCTGTAATTTCGTCATTGCCGCAAAGTAAGCAAGCTGATGTTGCTGAAAGGATAGCTACGATGGATTCTACTTCTCCTGAGGTAATTAAAGAGGTTGAAATGGTTCTTGAAAAGAAATTTTCTTCAATGGCTACTCAAGATTATGCTTCTACAGGTGGAATTGACGCTATAGTTGAAATTTTAAACGCTGTAGATAGAGGTACTGAAAAGTATATTATGGAAACTTTAGAAATTGATAATCCAGAATTAGCTGAAGAAATTTCACAAAAAATGTTTGTATTTGAGGATATTACTACTCTTGACAGTGTTTCGATACAACGTTTTATTAGAGAAATTGAAAATGATGAAATGACAGTAGCTCTTAAAGGCTCCACAGAAGAAGTTAAAGAAATTATTCTTGGTAATATGTCTTCGCGTATGGCTGAAATGATTGAAGAAGATATGGAATTCATGGGACCTGTAAGGTTAAGTGACGTAGAAGAAGCACAACAAAAAATTGTTGCTGTTATTAGAAAATTAGAAGAAGCTGGAGAAATCATTATTGCAAGAGGTGGAGGAGATGAATTAATTGTCTAATATATTAAGATCATCTGAAGTGATAATCGATTCAAAAAAATATGTTTTAACTGAAAAAATTAAAATAAAAAAAGAAGAAAAAGAAGATGATTTATTAGAAAAAAATGTAAAAAATGAGACGATAGAAGATTTAATGGAAATGAAATCTAAAATTTTAGAGGAAGCAAAAAAAGAATCAGATTATATATTAGAAAACGCTTTGAAAGAAAAAGAATTGATGATGGCTCAAACATATGATGACTCTATAAAAATTCGGGAAAAAGCAAAAAAAGAAGGATTTGAAGAAGGATTGCAAAATGCAATTAAATCTATGAAAGATAAAGAGAAAGCAGTATTAGAGGAAGCTTCTAATTATAAAAACGAAGTAGTTCAAAAGTATGATGATTTTCTAAAGACTAGAGAAGAAAGAGTTGTAGATTTAGTACTTGATTCAGTTGAAAAAATACTAAATAAAGAAGTATTGGAAGATAAAGAATTAATAGAAAACTTAGTAAGAGAGGGTATTGAAAAATCTACTTTTACAAGATCGATTGTTATTAGGGTTTGTGAAAGCGATTATGAAAATGCTTTATTTAGAAAATCTAAAATTTTAACTTTTTCAAAAGATATTAGTAGCATTAAGTTTGTTATTGATTATGCGTTGAATCCTGGTGGTTGCATTATTGAATCGGATATAGGGAATGTTGATGTAGGTGTTGATGCTAAATTTGAAAAACTTAAAGAAATATATCGTGATTTAGTTGAAAAATAATAATTAATGTCTTGTGGGACGCCTCAAGGAGGACGATATGGATATTGTTGAAAAATGTTCCAATAGATTAAAAAATGAAACTTTAATTAAATATACTGGAAAAGTTATAAAAGTCCTTGGAGTTATGATTGAAACTCAAGGACCTTTGGTTGAAATGGGAGAGGTTTGTAGAATTTATAAACTTCGGACAAATGATTATATTGAAGCGGAAGTTGTTGGATTTGCTGATGATAAGGTTGTAATGATGCCTCTAGGGAACATGAAAGGTGTTGCGCCTGGATGCAAAGTGATATCGACAAATCATCAGTTAGATATACAAGTTGGAGATGAACTTTTAGGTAGAGTTCTTGATGGTTTAGGTAATCCTATTGATGAAAAAGGAAAACTTATTACTAGTGAAAAGTATGAATCGTTTAATGATCCGCCAAATCCCCTTGTAAGGAAAAGAATCAATTCTGTTTTGCCTTTAGGCATCAAAGCAATTGATGGAATGATTACAGTAGGAAAAGGTCAAAGGATAGGAATTTTTGCGGGGTCGGGTGTAGGAAAATCAACCCTTATGGGTATGATTGCAAGAAATACTGAAGCTGATGTAAATGTAATTGCTCTTATAGGTGAAAGAGGGCGTGAAGTTAGAGAGTTTGTTGAAAAAGATCTTGGGGCGGAAGGGCTGAAAAGGTCTGTTTTAGTTGTTGCAACTTCTGATAAGCCTGCATTAGTAAGGGTTAAAGCAGCACTACTGGCTACATCAATTGCAGAATATTTTAGAGATAAAGGTAAAGACGTTGCACTAATGATGGATTCACTAACAAGATTTTCAATGGCTCAGCGGGAAATTGGATTGGCTGTTGGAGAACCTCCTGTATCTAGAGGTTACACTCCTTCTGTTTTTGCTGCTATGCCTAAACTACTTGAAAGAGCTGGAAATTCTGATGTTGGTTCTATTACGGGGTTATATACTGTTTTAGTTGAAGGTGATGATTTTAATGAACCTATTTCAGATACTGCGAGAGGAATACTTGATGGACATATTATGCTTACAAGAGATTTGGCAGCAAAAGGATATTATCCTGCGATAGATGTACTTCATAGTATAAGTCGTGTTATGCCTGACATTGTTGATGCTGAACATATTAAAATTGTAAATAAAATGAAAGAACAGATTTCTATATTTAGGGATTCAGAGGATTTAATTAATATTGGAGCATATGAAAAAGGAACTAATAGCAAGATAGATTTAGCCATAGAAAAAAATGATATATATAATGATTTTTTAACTCAATTAGTTGAAGAAAAGTCAATATATGAAGAGGTTATTGAAAAAATGAAAGAAATCTCTGAATAATTATGATTAAGGGCGCGAAAATATGAAGAAATTTGTTTTTACATATGAAAAAATTTTGCGGGTAAAAGTTGAACTTGAAAATGAAGCTAGGAATAGATTAGCTGTAGCGATTCAAGAAAAAGTAAGACTTAAAATCGAACTTGAAAAGTTTATTTTGGATCAAAATAAATATTTAGTTTTTTTGAACGATTTGATTTCTGAAGGCGTTAAAGCAAGTCAATTAAAAAGACTTAATGCTGAAAAATCGTATTTTACGAAAGGAATTTCAGAAATTAAAAGAAATATTGAAAAACAGGAAATTAATATTATTGAAAGAAGACATGAGCTTACTGAAGCACTTAAAGAAACTAAGAAATTTGAGAAGTTAAAAGAAAAAGAATATGAAAAATATATTGAAGAAATATATGTAAGTGAAAGAAAAGCTGTTGAAGAAATAGTAAATTATAAGAATTTTAAATTAAGTGGTGATAAAAATGGCAGGTAAAGGAAAAACGATATTAGGAATTATAATATTATTGATAGTGATAATTGTATTGCCAATAATTATATTTGGTTCTATTTATTTTCTTAATGAAGATTTTAAATTAGAAGCGAATAGAGTACTTGCTGATGCTCCTGGGCCGATAGGGAAATATTTTGAAAAAATGCCAACTGAGAGCGAAAAACAAACTCAAATTATGGAAATTTCAAAGTATATGCTTGATATTGATGAATTAAGGGCTGTAGATAAATTAGAAAAAATAAAAGCTGAAGATTCAAAGCTTTATGAAAATATTATTAAATATATGCTTAGAAGTAATCCGAATAGAACAAAGGATGTCTTGGATGTTATTAGAAATCATGAAATTAATAAGGATTTGATAATGGCTACAATTGACGAAATAAACAAGGAGGTAGATAGTAATTATAAAGAAGATGCTAATGAGCTTTTAAATTTAAGTTTACCTTTTGCAAAAGAGAAGATGGAAAAAATAATTTCATCATCTGTTAATGGTCATTTGCTTTTGACTGAAATCCTTAAAAATCTTGAAGATGAAAATATTGCAAAATTATTGGATGTTCTAAATGATGAAGATTTTAATCTTATTATAAATAAATTTTCAAAAGATCATCAAGCTAAAATTAAGAAAATCATTTCAAGTAAAAGGGCTAGAAAAAATGATTTAAGCAGTATTATTCAAATTTATAAAACAAAAAATGCAGATGAACTTGCTACAATTTTAATAAAAGAAGGCCAATATGATATGGAAGAACTTGTTTATATTTATGAGGAAATTGGTCCGAAACTTGCTGGTAGGGTGCTTTCTAAAATTAAAAATGAAGCTTTCAATATTGAATTAACCAGTAAAATAAAAGAAAATCAGATATTAAAAACTGGAAGCGACATTTTAACAAAAGATATTTTAAAATCTCTTAAATTGTTTTCTGAATATGACGATAATCTAAATGAGCTAACTGATATTTATAGTACTATGGAAACTAATAAGGTTGCGTCTGTTTTAGAGGGTATCATGAGAAGTTCTCGATTGCCAGAAGTATATATGCTTGATAATGGTGAAGTGATAGAGATTCATGATGAAGATATTGCTATTGAAATTATAAATAATTTTAATGATGCAAAAAAAGGCGAAATTATTGGTTATATGACAGATTCCATGGCTTCTCAGGTTAGCAGAAAACTAAGTATTCCTATTGAATACTAATAACTGACAAGGGGGTGAATATATGGGATGTGAAGTTTTAAATGCTTGCAATATTAAAACTGAAACCATCAAATTCGATAAAAAAATTGATTTTAGTAAAAAAGATAATGATTTTAAGAAAACTTTTGAATCTGTAAAAAAGAATAATAGTAAACCAATCAAAAAAAATAAATTTTTGAAGCAGGATGAACCTAAAAAACAAGAATCGGTTAATGATGTTAATACGAATGATAAGATTAAAATTAAAGATAACAAAGATGACAATGATAAAGTTAAATTTTCTAAAGAAAATGAAGAACCAAAATTAAATAATGAAGAAATTGATAAATTAAAAGAACTTCTTGAATCTTTAGGAATTGAAGTAACAGATGAAATATTAATGGAATTATCATTAAAATTTGATTTGAATAGTATTAATCAAATGATAGATTTGATAAGCTTTATTAATAGTGAAATTTTAGAAATCCCTGAATTTGAAAATGTTTTTGATTCATTAAAGGATTTGAATCAACTTACAGATTATTTTAAGAAAAATTTAGATGAAAATAAAAATGAATTAGTTAAATTAAAATTTACGGATTTATTAGGTAAACTTAATGGAAAAGTTGAAAAAATTGAAGTTTCTGAGTTGAAAACTGATATTAAAGATAATTTAAAAGAATTAATTTCTATGATTAACAAAGATATTGAAGAAGTTCAAAATTCTGAAGTTAAAGTTCAATCAAATGAAAAATCACTTGGAAATATAACTTTAGATAATGAAGAAGAAGCTATAGATTTAAAAGATAATGACAAATTAAGTGTTAAAAGATTAGAAAATGAAAGCAACTTAGATAAAAGCAATGAAAAAGAAATTAAAGTTTCGAAGAAAGTTGTTAAAACAAATGCTAAAAATCAATCTTCTATTAAAGATGAATTTAAAGAAAATCTAATGAATTTTTCAAAAGAAAATGAAGAAGTAAAAGAGAATTTTAAGAATGAACTTAATTTCAAATTATTATCAAAAGTCAATCAAATGAATAAAGTTGTTAATCAAATAAAAAATAATTTTGTCACAAAATTTGATGGGAAAATTTCTGAAATGAAAGTTTTGCTAAATCCAAAATCTTTAGGAAAAGTTGAATTGAAAATGACTATTGAAAAAGGTAATGTTATCGCTGAATTCAAAGTAGAAAGCATGATGGTTAAGCAAGCGATTGAATCAAATTTGCAGGATTTAAGAAATGCTTTAAGTGATAAAGGTTATTCGCTTGATGGCTTAAATGTATCTGTTGATAAAGATGATCAAGATAAGCAGCAAGAAAATGATAAGTATTATGAAAGTATTTTTGATGATGATCAAAATGAGGAAAAAAATGATTCTGTTTCTTTGATTGAAGAAAGCAAATTATTGAATATGATGAAAAGAAGAGCGATTTCTTATATGGGATAGGAGGTATATATGGACATTCAAGGTAGTTTTTCGCAAGCAAATTTAGATTATTTAGATAGTATTAAGACTAATGAAACAAATAATAAACTAGTGAAAAGCCAAGAGATGGGGCAGGATGCATTTTTAAAGTTGTTGATGGCTGAAATGGCAAATCAAGATCCAATGGATCCAATGGATAATAAAGATACTATTGCACAAATGGCGCAATTCACATCTGTTGAGCAATTAGGTAAAATTAATAAAAGCATTGAAACTTCAAGTGAAGAATCTAAATTATCATTAATGGAATTACAAAATTCAATTAATGCATTAGATAAAAGTCTTGTTAGTAGCGGAAGTGTAAATGAAGATAAATTAGATGAAATTAATGAAAATCAAAAAAAATTATTAAACGAAATGATTAAATTAAATAATTCATTATCTGCATATTTTACTGAATCTTCGACTAATGTAGATTTTGATATTTAGAAGGTGAGCATATGACTAAAATATCAAATGAATATGTATTAAATCGAAATAGAATTAATGGTATTGATAATTCTAAAAAAAGTATTCAAACAAATAATATTGGTAATGGTAAAAGTTTTAAAGAGGTAATGAATCAGTTAGGTAAAAATGATGAAGTTAATTTTTCAAAACATGCTATGCAAAGACTTGAAAAAAGAAATATCAACCTCACTTCAGAAGATATAAACAAAATAACAGATGCAGTAAATATCGCGAAAGCAAAAGGTGTAAAAGATGCCTTAATTATTATGGGAGATAATGCTTTTGTAACAAGTATAAAAAATAATATGGTAATAACTGCTACAAGTGGAACTGATTTAAAAGAAAGTGTATTTACGAATATTGATGGAGCTGTAATTATATAAGCTGGACCTTTTAAGGAAGCTTATGGTTTTTGACCGATTGATAAAACCAATTATTACACAAATTATAAGGAGGTCATTATTATGATGCGATCATTGTATGCCGCTGTTTCAGGGCTAAGGGTACATCAAACAAAAATGGATGTTATTGGTAATAATATTGCAAATGTTAATACTGTTGGATTTAAAAGTTCTTCGGTAACGTTTAAAGAAGTATTTTCTCAGACTGTTAAAGGAGCAGGTTCTCCAACAGCTGGAAAAGGTGGAACAAATCCACAACAAATTGGTTTAGGTGTAGGTATGGGTTCGATTTCAGTTAATCACTCAAAAGGTTCTACTCAAAGAACAGATAATCCTACTGATTTAATGATAGATGGAAATGGTTTTTTTGTAGTAACAAATGATGCTAATGCACAAAATAAATTTTACACAAGAGCGGGTAATTTCACTGTTGATAGAAATGGAAATTTAGTTACAACTGATGGTTACAAAGTATTAGATACTGATATGAAACCTGTTCAAATTAATAAATCTGATACCAAAGAAGCTACAGAAACAGATCAGTTATTACTTCAAGGAAATATTAATAGTGGTGATGGAGATTATACAACAACTGTAGATGTATATGATTCGTTGGGTGATGTTCATACTTTAGATGTTAATTTCATTGGGAATGCAGTTCCAATTGAATTTACACCATCTAGTTTGCCTAATCCGGCTGATGATCCTAAATATGTCGATGGCAGTACTACGTATGATACAACAAATCAAGATTATTTCTTAAAAAGAGTTTCAATAACTAATGATTTAGCAACAAATACTAATGGTGGAGTTGGTGTGCGAACAGATAATGCAACTTTTGTAGCTGCTGAAGATGTATATGCGCTTTTTAATGAAGATGGACAAGTTGTAGATTATATTCAAGTTCCTACTGATCCTACTTTAGGAACGCCAGCTTCGATTACAAGTTTTTCTGATACTTTAACTTTAAATTTAGAAGGTGCTGATGATTTAGATTTAGTTATTGATAGAAAAATGTTTTTTCAAAATGGCAATACAACAAAATCAAGAACTTTTACGGAATATTCACAAGAAACTGATGCTAAAACAGTAGCTTTTGATGGTAATAGTGCAGGAAGTATTAATTCATTCAACATTTCATCTAAAGGTGAAGTTGTTGGTGTATTTACTAATGGAGAAAGACAAACATTAGCTGTAATTACTTTAGCTGATTTTGATAATCCTGCTGGACTTGAAAAAATCGGTAGCAATATGTTTATAGATACAAATAACTCAGGAACTCCTAAATATGGTCAACCTTCAACAGGTAGTTTCGGAGCACTTAATCCAGGTGCATTAGAAATGTCAAATGTAGATTTAGCAAAACAATTTACTGAAATGATTACAACGCAAAGAGGTTTTCAAGCAAATTCAAGAGTTATTACAACTTCGGATGAAATATTGCAAGAACTAGTTAACTTAAAAAGATAAATAGTATGAATACCTAGGTTTCCTAGGTATTCTTATTAAAGGTGGGAATATGATAAAACTGACTAAATTTAATGGTAGTGTGTTTGTTTTAAATGAGGATTTAATTGAATATATGGAAGAAACACCAGATACGATAATTACTCTTTCAAATGATAAAAAATTGATCATTGAAGAAGGTGTTGACGAAGTGATAGAAAAAATTATAAAATATAAAAGAAAGATACATATTTAGAGAGGTGAAGTTATGGATATAGCAACTATTGGCGGTATAGTAATGGGTTTAGCTTTGGTAGTATGGGGTATATTAACTAATGCAAGTCTTAGTGCATATATTGATACCGCTTCAATACTTATTGTAGTTGGTGGAGGTACAGCGGCGTATTTTGTTTCGTACCCAATGGCAAAAGCGTTATCCATAGGCAGTGTATTTGCCAAAACAATAAAAATGAGTGAATTTAGCCCGAAGACAATAATAAAACAAATTATTGAATTAGCAAATGTTGCTAGAAGAGAAGGACTACTCGCACTTGAAGATGCAACTAGTGATATTAAAGATGCTTTTTTGCAAAAGGGTATAATGCTAATTGTTGATGGGACAGATCCTGAACTTGTTAAAGATATTTTGGAAAGCGAAATTTCAAACGTTGAAGAAAGACACAGTGTTGGAAGTGGAATGCTAGAAGCTCTTGGAGCTAATTTCCCTGCTTTTGGAATGGTTGGCACATTGATTGGTCTTGTTGGTATGCTTCAAAGTTTGGATGATCCTACAACGATTGGTCCTAAAATGGCTGTTGCGTTACTTACTACTTTTTATGGATCATTATTTGCAAATTTAATTTTTTTGCCTATGGCAGGTAAATTAAACTATAAAAGTGCTGAAGAAATTTTAATTCGAACAATTATGCTCGAAGGGTTGTTGTCTATTCAAGCGGGTGAAAATCCAAGGATAATTGAAGAAAAATTAAAATCATTCTTACCACCATCTGAAAGAAAGAAAATGGAAGGTGAGGGTGGAAAAGATGAGTAGAGAGAAAAAATGTCCAGAATGTAAGGCTGGAGCACCGGAATGGATGGTTACATATGGTGATTTAGTTACTTTACTAATGTGTTTTTTCGTTTTGCTATTTGCTTTTTCATCAATAGATGCTCAAAAATTTGAGGCTGTAATGCAATCTTTTCAAGGATCAGCTGGAGTTTTATCAGGAGGTACATCTTTAAGCGAGAGTCCTTTAGTATTTAATGGGATGCCTGAAAATGATGTTTCAGAAGAATCAAAAGATCAATTGGTTTTAGTAAAATTAAAGGAAGAAATAGATAAACAACTTGAAAAATCAGAAATCGAAATAAATGTAACATCTCAAATAGTTGATGAAGGCTTATTAATAAGGTTCCCAGATAATGCATTGTTTGATTCAGGGGAAGCCAATCTTAAACCGTCGGCGAGAAAGGCGTTAACGATAATTGGAGAGTTATTACTTGATGAAAATTTTTCTTCAAAAGCGATTCGTGTTGAAGGACATACTGATAATGTACCAATGCATACTACTGAATTCCCTTCAAATTGGGAATTGTCAACAACGAGAGCGACTAATGTAATACGTCATTTTTTAGATAAAGTAGGAATTAATCCAAGACGATTATCAGCATCAGGGTATGGAGAATATTACCCGATAGCTTCAAATGACACTTTAGAAGGGCGGAGTAAAAATAGGAGAGTTGACATTCTAATTTTAAGAGATTTCTTTAATGTGGGAAGCGCTGAATTAAATAATAAAGGGGAATAAATATGAAGAAAATTATTATAATTGGTGTAGTAGCAGTAGTTTTAATAGTCGGTGGAATTTTAGCTTATTTTATGATATTTAAATCTGATCCAAAAGAAGTTGAAATTGTGTATTTTGAGTATTCGTTTGATGAAGGTTATTTTAATTTATCGGATGAAAATAAAATTGCAAAAGCAACTATTGTAATAGAATATACAGATGAGGAAGTTTTAGCACAAATTACTAAAAAGAAAACAGCTTTAGTTAACAATATTAATGAAATTTTTAGAAGAGAAAAATATGAAGACGTTTCGAAAGCTACTGGTATGCAAAGATTAAGAGAAAAAATTAAGCAAATGGTAATAGAAACACTTGAAAGCGATTCTGATAAAATTACAAATGTTTATTTTGAAACTTTTATTATACAAGGATAAATTTAGAGACATAAAAATGGAGGTGGTTAAATGTCAGAAGTATTATCACAAAATGAAATTGATGAACTGTTAACCGCCTTAAATACCGGCGAAGTCGATGTTAAAGAGATAGAAGAAGAGCAAAATGAAAAGAAAGTACGAAAATATGACTTTAAAAGACCGGATAAATTTGCAAAAGAACAATTAAGGACTTTAGAAAATATTCATGATAATTACTCAAGACTTTTAAATAACTTTTTATCTGGTTATTTAAGAACTTTTACTGAAGTTGAAGTTTTATCAACTCAAAGTTTGATTTTTAATGAGTTTAGTAATTCTGTTTCAAATCCCGCTATATTAGGAATTGTAAAATTAGAGCCTTTAGAAGGTGAAATCATTATTGAATTATCTTCTGATATAGTGTTTAAAATTATTGAACGAGTTTTAGGTGGAAGTGAAAAAGATAGTAGTAATCCGGTTTCTAGAACTTTAACTGAAATTGAAATTTCTCTTTTAAAATCTTTTCTTAAGAAATTTTTAAAATTGATGAAAGATTCATGGGAAAGTATAATTGAATTGAATCCAAAACTAATTAATATAGAAACTAATTCTCAATTTGCGCAAATCGCTTCACCAACTGAATCGATTGCATTGATAACATTAAACCTTAAAATAAATAATTCGGAGGGCATGATGAACATTTGCCTTCCACATAAAGTAATTGAACCAATTTTACCTAATTTAAGTTCAAAAATGTGGTTCTCTGATATTTCAAAAAAGCCTATTACTGAAGAACAGAAAGGTCAAGTTATAAAACAGCTAGCTAAAACTAATCTTTCTGTTAAAGCTGTAATTGGTGGTACAAATATAAGTGTAAAAGAGCTTTTAAATATTAGAAAAGGAGATGTTTTAGTTCTTGATAGAAAAGCAGATCAAGAAATTGATATTTATGTTGATGATGAACTAAAATTTAAAGGAATACCTGGTAAAAATAAAAATAAAGTTGCAGTTAAAATAAAAGGAATTTATCAGAAAGGAGATGCATACAATGGCTGATGGATTATTATCTCAAGATGAAATAGATGCACTGTTAAATGGTTCAGATGAATTAGATGAACTTACACCTGAAGAAATTGATGCTATGGGTGAAATAGGAAATATAAGTATGGGTACTGCAGCAACAACATTGTATACTCTACTTGGACAAAAAGTGACTATTACCACTCCTAAAGTTGAAGTAACTACGTTAAAAAAGATGTATGATGATATTACAGTTCCACATGTTTTGATCAAAATTTCTTATAAAACTGGTATTGAAGGAATGAATTTGTTAGCCATAAAAGAAGAAGATGTAAAAATTATTACAGATTTAATGATGGGTGGCGACGGGACGAATGTTTCTGATGAACTTACAGATATGCATTTGAGTGCGATTAGTGAAGCTATGAATCAGATGGTAGGATCTTCTTCTACGTCGTTATCACAAATGTTGGGTGAAACAATAGATATTCAACCACCAGAAGCGATTAGAAATAATAGTGATGGTATAGATTATGATGAAATTGGATTGGATAGTGACGAAACAATTACTGTTACATCTTTTCAAATGAAAATTGGAGAATTGATTGATAGTGAAATAATGCAAATAATGCCAATAGAAGTAAGTAGGCAATTAGTGGAAAAATTATCTCAACCTGAGGAAGAAATAGTTGATGAACCTGTTGTGGAAAGGGAGTTAGAACCTATTGTAGAAACTCCAACGCCTGCAAAGACAGTTTCGGCAACACCACGAGAAAATCCTATTCAAAATGAAAGAAAAGTTAATGCTCAACCGTTAGAGTTGAATAATTTTAGTGACAATATAGATACAAAGTATTATAATAATGATATAGAATTAATAAAAGAGGTTCCTTTAGAAATCACTGTAGAATTAGGAAGAACTCATAAGAAAATAAGTGAAATTTTAGAGGTTGGTGAAGGAACGATTATTGAATTGAATAGCATAGTTGGCGAATCGCTGAATATATTGGCTAATGGAAAGATGATTGCAAAAGGTGAGGTAGTTGTTGTAGATGAAAACTATGGAGTTAGAATCACTGATATTATTAAACCAGAAAAAATTATTGAACGGATTTAAGGAGGAAATTAATGGGTGAGGGCATATTAATAGTTGATGATGCGGCTTTTATGCGAATGATGATAAAAGATGTGTTAACAAAAAATAACTATGAGGTTGTAGGTGAGGCTGAAAATGGTAAAAAAGGTATTGAAAAATATCAAGAATTGAATCCTAAACTAGTAATAATGGATATTACTATGCCGGAGGTTAATGGAATTGAAGCAGTAAAAAAAATAAAAGAAATAGATTCAGAAGCAACTGTAATAATGTGCTCTGCAATGGGACAACAGGCGATGGTAATTGAGGCTATTCAAGCTGGTGCAAAAGATTTTATTGTAAAGCCATTTCAAGCTGATCGAATTATTGAAGCGGTGAAAAAAGCTATAGGGTAAATTTAAAGGAGAAGTATACATTAATGTTGCTTTTCCTTTTGTAGTAAAAAATAAGGTGGAATAATGACTGCTTATGAGTTTTTATCTGTATTTGGGTTGATAATTTTATTTATCGTTTTTTTTTATATAGTTTATTTAACAACTGCGTTTGTTGGCAAAATGAATAAAAACTACAATATAAATAAGAATATTAAAATAATTGAAAAAGTAACTATTGGTAACAATATGTTTTTAATGTTGATAGAATTGGATAATAATAATTATTTGATTTCAGTAGCAAAAGATTCTATTTCTTTCATTGATAAAATTGAAGATTTAACTTTAATAGATGCAAACAAAAAAAATGTTGATGAGAAATTTAATAGTGTTTTGCTGAGTAAAATAAGAAAAACAATAACTAATAAAGAAAAGTAGGGAAACATGAAATCATTAAAATGGAAACTCATATTAAGTTTAATAATTATTTTAACAATTAATTTTTCTGCGGGTATTATAACTTTTGCCGAAGGCGAAACGTTTGATATACCTGGAATAAATATTCAAGTAAATCAGCCTGATACAAATAAAGAAGTTGCTGATAGTATAAAAATAATTGCATTATTGACAATTTTAGGGTTAGCACCATCTATTTTAATTATGATGACTTCATTTACAAGATTTATCATTGTTTTTTCTTTTTTAAGAAAAGCAATGTCTTTGCAAGCTACGCCACCTAATCAAGTGTTAGTTGGATTAGCATTATTTTTGACATTATTTGTAATGATGCCAGTAATAACTGATGTGATGGAAAATGCGTTTGAGCCTTTTTCAAATGGTGAAATTTCTCAGGAAGTGGCAATAGAAAGAGCACAAAAGCCTGTAAAAGAATTTATGTTAAAGCAAGTTAGATCAAAAGATTTAGCTTTATTTCTAAAAATTTCCAATAAGGAAGATATCGAGTCTTTAGATGATGTTCCTATTACTTCGCTAATTCCAGCTTTTATCATAAGTGAACTTACAACAGGGTTTGAAATTGGATTTTTACTATTTATACCGTTCATTGTTATTGATATGATAGTCGCATCAACCTTAATGGCTCTTGGTATGATGATGTTACCACCGGTAATGATTTCATTACCGTTTAAAATATTATTGTTTGTTTTGGTTGATGGATGGCATTTGATTGTTGAGAAGTTAATTTTAAGTGTAAGGTAGGTGGGAAATGAGTAAAGGTATAATTGTAGATGTTTTTGTGGATGCAATAAAAACTATTATAATGCTTTCTTCTCCTATGCTTATAATTGCGCTTTTAGTTGGATTTACTGTTGCAGTTTTCCAAGCGACAACTCAAATCCAGGAGCAAACACTTGCGTTTGTACCAAAGATAATGGCGATATTATTAGTGATAATGTTTTCTTCAAATTGGATTATTAATTCTTTAATTGAATTTACGCTTAGAGTTTATAATTTAATTGATACAATTACATTGTAGGTGATTATATGATTTATTTAGATTATATGATTATTTTGATACTTGTTTTCGTACGAATGACTGCTTTATTTATATTAACGCCAATTTTTAACAATAAAAATGTACCGGTAATTGCTAAAATTGGATTTATATTTTTTTTGAGCTATATTATAATGCCTATTGTAATTGTAAATAGTAATTTAAGTATTGAAAATTTTTTAGATTTAGGGAAATTTATGGTAATAGAATTTACTAATGGTATGGCTTTTGGATTTGTAATATCAATTTCACTTAGTTTTATTTATATTGCTGGACTCCTTGTTGATAGAAATATCGGTTTTGCGATGGTAAGTGTAATAAGTCCACAAGATGAATCTCAGATTCCAGTATCTGCAAATTTATACTTTTTATTTTTAATGTTAGCTTTTTTTACATTAGATTTTCATTTGAAGTTAATTGAAGCGATCGTTAAAACATATGAAATTTTACCTTTAGGAACAAGTATAATTAATTATAGGCTTGTCTATTTTTATACTGAAATAATGACTCAAGCGTTTATTGTTGGAGTGCAGATTGCTGCACCTTTTATTTTAACTATTTTAGTTACAAATATAGTATTAGGTTTATTGTCAAAAGCAATGCCTGGGATGAATGTGTTTCTTATTGGAATGCCTTTAAAAGTGTTTGTTGGATTAGTTACTTTTTTAATAGTTATTCAGTACTATTTTGATGTATTCGATATGCAATTAGCAAGAATGATTGAGTATATATATAAGCTTATGGGGACTTAGGAGCAAACATGGATAAAATTTTATATTTTGATATACAACTTTTTTCAGAAGAAAAAACAGAATCGGCAACCCCTAAGAAAAAAAGAGATGCTAGAAAAAAAGGACAGGTTCCTGTTAGTAAAGATTTAAGTTCGTCTTTTATTTTACTGTTTATATTTATTATAATAAATTTTTTTGCTAAATATTTTTCTGAAAATTTATACTCATTGATATTATTTGTCTATGGCAATATTAAAAATGTGGATGAATTATTTGAAATTGGAAATTTACTTGTATTTTTTAATCAAGTGATTTATTTTGGAATTAAGATTGCTTTGCCAATTTTACTTACTGCATTATTTACAGGTTTAATATTATCATATATACAAGTGGGATTTCTTTTTTCTGTTGATCCAATTAAACCGAAATTAAGTAAAATTAATCCCATAGAAGGTTTTAAAAAATTGTTTTCTATAAAATCATTAGTTGAACTTTTTAAATCTCTTGCGAAATCAGCTATACTTGTTATTTACAGTTTCATATTTTTAAAAAGTAGGTTAGTTTATTTGATTGAATCTCTTAATTACAGTATTGAAGCATTTATTGCTATAACTTGGGATATTATTTTTAATTTAGTTATTAGAATATCGCTAATGCTAGTTGTTTTAGCAGTTCTTGATTATGCATATAAAATATGGCAACATAATAAAGATTTGAAAATGACAAAAAAAGAAATAAAAGATGAATATAAGGAGTCTGAAGGAGATCCAATGTTGAAATCGAAAATTAGGCAAAAGCAAAGAGAATTATCTGCAAGTAGAATGATGCAAGAAGTTCCTGACGCAGATGTCGTAATTACAAATCCGACACATTTTGCGAATGCAATTAAATACGATTCAGAGTCCGGAAAAGCTCCTACTGTAATTGCGAAAGGAAGAGATTTAATTGCAAATAATATCAAAAAAATTGCAAGAGAAAATGATATTCCGATAGTTGAAAATAAACCGTTAGCAAGAGAAATTTATAAAATAACAGAAATAGGTGATGAGATTCCAGCCGATTTGTATCATGCGGTTGCTGAAGTTTTAGCATATGTATATGAATTAAAAAAGAAGTAGGAGTTAAATATGAAACTGTCAGATGCTATTGTACCAATTATAGTGGTTTTTATAATTATATCGATAATTGTACCTATGCCGTTGCCGATGGTAGATTTTGCGTTAGCAATTAATATTGCACTTGCGCTTTTAATATTGCTTATTGCTATGTTTCTTAAAAGACCACTTGATTTTTCAGTGTTTCCATCACTATTGTTGATTGTAACTATTTTTAGGCTGGCTTTAAATATAACGACTACACGTTATATCTTATCAGAAGGTGAAGCAGGTCAAGTTATTGAAGCGTTTGGAAAGTTTGCCATTAAAGGTGATGCTATTGTTGGATTTATAGTATTTTTAATTATTATTATTGTTCAATTCTTAGTTATAACAAAAGGTTCTGAAAGAGTATCTGAGGTTGCTGCAAGATTTACTTTAGATGCAATGCCTGGTAAACAAATGGCAATTGATGCTGATTTAAATGCAGGACTTATTACTGAATCGGAAGCAAGAGAAAAAAGAAAAAATATACAAGGTGAAGCTGATTTTTATGGTTCCATGGATGGTGCATCTAAATTTGTTAAAGGTGATGCTATTGCTGGGATAATAATTACTATAATAAATATTTTAGCGGGTTTTGGAATAGGAAGTATTAGATTTGATTTAGATATTGCACAAGCACTTCAAAAATATACATTACTTACAGTGGGGGATGGTCTTGTTAGTCAAATACCAGCATTAATGATTTCAACTGCAACTGGTATTGTTGTAACTCGTGCGGCATCAGATTCAGATTTAGGTACTGATGTTATTAAACAACTTTTTAATCAACCGATGGTTATGTTTATTGTTTCTGGAGTGTTATTCCTTTTAGGATTAACTCCACTTCCAACACTGCCATTTGTAATATTGTCAGTTGGATTTCTTTATTTGGGATATTTGTTTAGAAGTGAAATTCGTAAAGCGGTTGAAGAATCAGAAGGTGCAGTTGAAGAAGATTATCAGAAAGATGAAAGTGATAAAATTAAAAGTCCTGAAAACATCTTACCACTACTAGAAATTGATCCTATTGAGCTTGAGTTCGGATATGGTGTTATTCCACTTGCCGATCCAAATCAAGGTGGAGACTTATTTGATAGACTTGTTATGATAAGACGGCAAATAGCTCTAGAATTAGGAATTGTTGTTCCAATGATAAGACTTAGAGATAATATTCAACTTGAATCGAATGAGTATATTATTAAAATAAATGGAAATTTAGTTGCAAATGGTAGTATTATGTTTGACCATTTTTTAGCAATGAATCCAGGAACTGTTGAAGGTGAAATTGAAGGCATTGATACAGTTGAACCGGCTTTTGGTCTTCCAGCAAAATGGGTTTCAAGTGATAATAGAGAAAATGCTGAAATTCTTGGTTATACTGTTGTTGATCCGTCTTCTATGATTTCTACTCATTTAACAGAAATTATTAAAAAATATTCATTTGAATTATTAGGAAGACAAGAAACAAAGAGCTTGATTGATAATGTTTCTGAAATGAATCCAACAGTTGTTGGTGAGTTAATTCCAAATATTTTAGGAATTGGAGATATTCAAAAAGTTCTTAAAAATTTACTTAGAGAGAGAATTTCAATTAGAAATTTAGTTAAAATATTAGAGACTCTTGCTGATTATGGTAATCAAACAGCAGATGTTAATGTACTTACTGAATATGTTAGGCAAGGATTAAGTAGACAAATTTCTGAAATTTATTTTCCGAATAAAGCAGGAAAAATAATTACTTTTAAACAAGAAATGGAAAATATGCTAATGGAATCTATTGAGCAGACAAGTGGAATGGGGTATTTATCTATCGATCCTATGACTTCTCAAAAGATAATTAATTCAATTGCATCGGAACTGAGGAGCTTAGTTAGTATTGGAGAAGAACCTATTTTAGTTACTGCGCCAATAGTAAGATTTTATATAAAACAGTTAACTGAGCAGTCATTGCCTGATCTAATTGTATTATCTTATAATGAAATTGAAAACGATATTAATTTAGAATCAGTTGGGATGGTGGAAATTTAGTGAAAATCCGAAGATTTGTTGGACGTGATATGAATGAAGCAATTATTAAAGTGAAATCAGAATTAGGCATAGATGCGGTAATATTAAATAGTAGAAAAATAAAACAGCCAGGAATTTTAGGCTTTTTTAAGAAAAATGTTGTAGAAGTAGTTGCGGCAATTGACGAGGATTATAAGATTGAAACTAAATATTCTAAAAAAAGCAAAATAAAAACAAAATTAGAACCTGAAAAGACTGATGAAACTACTATTGTTGAGCCTAAAAAGAATACTGAAATGGATACCAAAATTGATAAATTGACAATGTTGGTTGAAAATTTAGAGAAAAAAATAAGTTCAATTGAAAATAGCGAAATACGAGAAAATTATGTAACTCAAAAAAAAGTTGAAAATAATTTTGACAAATATATTAAATTATTAACTGATAATGATTTGAGTGAAAAAGTTTCTACACAAATAATGAATCAAGTTAATAAAAGAATTTCAGTAGATTCAAATAATGAAAAAACAATTTTAAATGCAATGAAAATTGTAATAAAAGATTATTTAGGCGAACCAGATGAAATATTATCGAATTATAACGAACAAAAAGTTTTTATGTTTGTAGGTCCTACTGGAGTGGGGAAAACAACTACTTTAGCTAAATTAGCTGCAAAATTATCATTAAGAGAAAATAAAAAAGTTGGTTTAATAACTGCGGATACTTATAGAATCGCGGCTGTTGAACAACTTAAAACTTATAGTGAGATTCTTGGAATACCATTAAGTGTTATTTATGAAACCGATGAAATGGATGATGCGATAAATGATTTTAAAGATAAAGATTTTATTCTTATTGACACTGCAGGAAGAAATTATAAAGATAAAATATTGAAAGAAGAATTAGAAGGTATGCTTAAATATATTAAGGATCCAGAAGTTTATTTGGTTTTAAGTTTGGTTGCAGATTATAAGAATCTTGTTAATGTTATAAAATCATATGATTTTATTGAAAATTGCAAATTAATATTCACTAAATATGATGAAGCGGTTACATTTGGAAATATTCTAAACGTTAAAATGTTTGCTAATAAGAAACTTTCTTATATTACAAATGGTCAAAGTGTTCCAGATGATATAGAACTCTTGAATATTGACGTGTTGGCTGATATAATTGTAGGTGATAAGTAATGGATCAAGCTGAAAAACTTAGAAATTTAATTAATAAAAGTGAAAAAGATATTGAAGATATTGAAGATGATGCAAATGATGCAAGAATTATTGCAATTTCAAGTGGTAAAGGTGGAGTGGGTAAAACAAATATTTCTGTGAACCTTGCAATTTCACTTGCTAAAATGGGTAAAAAAGTTGTAATAGTAGATGCTGATCTCGGACTTGCCAATATTGATGTTGTTCTTGGTATTATTCCTAAATATAATTTAGTTCATGTATTGAAAGATGATATGGAAATTAAAGATATTATTGTTGAAGGACCTATGGGGATAACGTTATTATCAGGTGGTTCTGGAATTATTGATTTTGTTAATCTTGAAGATGAAGAACTTAAAAATTTGATTGATGGATTCAAATTTCTTAATAAAAATCATGATTATATTATTATTGATACTGGAGCTGGAATTAATAAATCTGTGTTGTCTTTTATAGAAGCTTCTAGTGAGGTTATAGTTGTTGTGACACCAGATCCTACTTCAATTACAGATTCTTATGCACTATTAAAGAATATTTCTTCATATGAAAAAGATGTAAGTATTTTAATTAATATGGCTACATCTAACACAGAAGCTCATTCTGTATATAATAAAATATCACTTGCAAGTGAGAAATTTTTAAAAATGAAATTGAATAAATTAGGATTTTTATATGATGACAATCATGTAACTAAAGCGGTTAGAATGCAGAAACCTTTTTTACTTGAGTTTCCGAATTGCTTGGCTAGCAAGGGAATAGAACTATTATCTTATAATTTAGATAGTAATGCAAATGAAGAGACTAAGGTAAGCAAATTTTCGAATTTTATAAATAATTTGTTTACTAGAAAATAAAGGTGATTATTATGAATACAATTAAGATGTTAAAACCAAGAGGAAACATTCAAATCATAGAAGAAGTAAATGGTGAAAGAGTTGAATTAAAATCAACGATTATTGGAGTAGATTCTGAAAATAATAGACTTCTTATTTATAATCCGATTTATAAAAATCGAATTTATACTCTTTCTAGAGATAAAATTTATAATTTTAGATATATTGACAATAAAACGGGTATATACTCATTTAATGGGAAGATATTAAATCGTATTAAAGAAAAAGGTCTTTATATTTTAAAAGTCGAATTACTAGGTGAGTTAAAGAAAATTCAAAGAAGAGAGTTTTTTAGGATTGATGTAATAAAAAATATCATTATTAAAGAACCGTATGAAGAAGAATATAGCGAGTCATTGAAAATGATTGAATTAATTGATAAAATCAAATTCAGTGA
Organism: Peptostreptococcaceae bacterium; assembly: GCA_027064135.1. Lineage (GTDB taxonomy): Bacteria > Bacillota > Clostridia > Peptostreptococcales > Acidaminobacteraceae > HSG29. The sequence goes on from JAMOQG010000044.1 coordinate 30,344, forward strand.
GAAAAAATACTTGTTAAAAGATATTAGTGGTGGTGGTTTTGGTTTTTACTCAAATGATAAATTTTCGATAGGAAAAATAATTGTATCTAAATTAAAGCTTGGAACAGAAGATATTGAAATTATGGGGAAAGTAGTAAGAGTTATAACTATGGATGGTGAAAATAAAAAATATTTAATTGGAGTCCAGCATTTGCAATTGACAACTTATAAAAGAAATTTGATTATTAATTTTATTTATGAGAAGCAGAGGCAAATGAGACAAAAAGGGTTGATATAATGATAAAAGTATTAATAGTTGATGATTCTGCATTTATGAGAAAATTAATCAGCGAAATAGTAAATTCATCTGACAAACTTGAAACTGTTGGGAAAGCTAAAAATGGTGAGGAAGCTCTTGCTATGATTGCAACTCTTAAACCAGATGTTATAACTATGGATGTTGAGATGCCTGTGATGAATGGTCAAATTGCACTTGAAAAAATAATGTCTTCTAATCCTCTTCCAGTTGTAATGCTGAGCGCGGTTACTAAAGAGGGTGCTGATTCTACAATGCGAGCGCTTGATGCTGGTGCGGTAGATTTTATAACTAAACCTGGAAGTATATTTAAAGTTAAAGAAGATGAAATTCAAAAAGACATTATTGATAAAATAATTATTGCTTCAAAAGTAAATGTTAAAAAAAATAGTTATTTATCTGGTACAAAAAAAAGTGTAGTTTTGAAAAATGCAAATAAAATTAGAAAAGTAAAAAAAGGAAAACTTTCGAAAATTATTGCTATAGGCACTTCAACTGGTGGTCCTAGAGCTTTACAACGTGTAATTCCCAAAATACCGGGAGATATAAATGCTGCTATATTGGTGGTGCAACATATGCCGCCAGGATTTACAAAATCTTTATCTGAAAGGCTCAATAACATTTCAGAATTAGAAGTAAAAGAATCGGAAGGTAATGAAGAGCTGTTGGCAGGAGTTGTATATATTGCACCGGGGGATAAACATTTAAAGATAAAAAAAATTGGTGGAAAATATTTTACTTATTTAGATGATGGTGATTTAGTTTCTGGTCATAGGCCTTCTGTAGATGCGATGTTTAATTCCATTAATGAAAATAATATCAAAAATGTAATTGGAGTAATTATGACTGGAATGGGCAAAGATGGAGCAGAAGAAATGAAAGTATTGCGAGACAACGAAAATTATACAATTGCTCAAGATGAAGAAAGCTGTGTTGTTTTTGGTATGCCAAAGAGTGCAATTAATATAGGGGCAGTTTCAGAAGTTGTTGAATTAGATAAAATTGCTAATTCGATAATAAAAGCTATGGAGGTGTAATTATGGATATGAATCAATATCTGGAAATTTTTATCGATGAATCAAAAGAACATTTACAGGAAATGAATCAAATATTACTTGAATTGGAGAATAAACCCGACAATTTAAAATTACTTGATGCAATTTTTAGAATCGCACATACAATTAAAGGTATGGCTGGAACTATGGGTTATAGTAAGATTACAAATTTAACTCATAAAATGGAAAGTTTAATGCATGAAGTGAGAACTGGCAATGTTAAAATAAGTGAAAAAATTGTTGATGTTTTGTTTGAGTGTTTTGATGCTTTAGAAGAGTATGTAGAAAATTTAATCGCAAATGGAGAAGAAGGGGCTTTAGATACTGAAGATTTAGTAAATAAATTAGCTGCTTTTATTTCAAATGGCGGAGATGTAGAAATTGAAAAAACAGTTAGTAAGTCAACTGTAGATACTGAAGAAAAGAATGATGGTGAGCACAAATTTTCAATTGAATTTGATGAAATAACTAGGAATGTTATTAATAAAGCTATTGAATCTGATGTTAATATATTTAAGATAGATGTTATTCTTGATGAAAATTGTATGCTTAAAGCAGCAAGATCATTTATTGTTTTTAATAAATTAGAAAATTTAGGAGAAGTTATTTCTTCAAAACCAGATGTTGAATTAATAGAAGATGAAAAATTTGATTTGAATTTTGAGATTCTTTATTTTACCAAATTAGATCAATTGACACTTCATAATGAATTGATAAATATTTCTGAAATTCGTGAGGTAGTTATTGAAGAAATAGATGAAAAACTTGAAGTCGAAAAACTTGATGACACTAATGATATAGTTGAAACTAAAGATAAAAAAATAGAAAAAAAATCTAATAAATCAAAAGAGAAAGGTAAGAAAAAACATGCAAAAAAAGCTTCTAAAACTGTTCGTGTAGATATTGAAAGACTTGATAATTTAATGAATCTTGTTAGCGAATTAATTATTATTAAAACTAGATTAGAAGATGGTGGAAATCGACATAGTGAGGGAAGAACTTCTGAAATGCATGAAACAATAGAGTATCTTGAAAGAATTACGACTAGTTTACATGATGCAGTTATGAAAGTAAGGATGGTACCGGTTGAAAGAACTTTCAACAGATTCCCAAGAATGGTTAGAGATTTATCTAAAGATTTAGGAAAAGGTATTAATTTAGTTATGAGTGGTGAAGATACGGAAGTTGATAGAACTGTAATTGATGAAATTGGCGATCCTTTAATTCATTTAATTAGAAATTCAATTGATCATGGTATTGAAGATAAAGCTACAAGAATTGCAAGAGGAAAAGATGAAAATGGTACTGTTGCATTAAGAGCATATCCTGATGGTAATACTGTTGTTATAGAAGTCGAAGATGATGGAAATGGTATTGACAGTGAAGCTATTAAAAATATAGCAATTGAACGAAAATTTTTAACTGAAAGTGAAGTTGTACAATTATCTGAAAAAGAAGTTATTAATTTACTATTTAATGCTGGTTTCTCAACTGCTAAGGAAGTAACTGATTTATCAGGTAGAGGAGTAGGACTCGATGTTGTTAAATCGAAGATAGAATCATTAAATGGAACAGTTGAAGTGGATACTGTTTTAGGAAAGGGTAGTAAATTTATAATTAGATTACCATTAACTCTTGCTATAATTCAAGCTTTAATGATAACTTTAAAAGAAGAAATTTATGCGATTCCTCTTAATAATATTAAAGAAATTTCTACAATTAACTCAGAAGAAATTTCAATGATACAAGATCAAGAAGTCGTTCTTTATAGAGGAAAAACATTACCGCTAATTAGATTAGGTTCAATACTTAATACAAAAAAATATGAGAAAAACATTGGAGACATGTTAGTGGTTGTTGTTAAAAAAGGTGATGAAGAGGCTGGTATTATTGTTGATGAATTGATTGGTCAGCAAGAAATAGTTATTAAATCTTTGGGTAAATATTTAAAAGGTATAAATATTATTGCGGGTGCTACTATTTTAGGTAATGGTGGAGTTGCGCTTATTGTAGACTCAAATCAATTATTCTAAAGGAGGGTTAAAATGGAAGATTTAAGAGAATATGTTGTTTTTAAAATTGACAATGAATATTACGGAATAAATATAAAATTTGTTGAAAATATTGAGAAGGCACAATCAATCACAAGGGTACCTTTTGCACAATCTTATCTTGAAGGTGTAATTAATTTAAGAGGTAATATTATTCCTGTTGTCAATTTAAGAGAAAGATTTATGATGGAAAGTAAAGATATAACAAAAGATACTAGAATTATTATTATTAACTTTAGCGGATACAATATTGGTTTGGTTGTGGATTCATCATCTGAAGTTGTTCAATTTGATGAAGAAAATATTGAGAAAGCACCCAAAATTGGTAATTTAGCTAAAAATGATTTTATTAAAGAAGTTGGAAAAGAAAATGAACGGATTGTAATGCTTATCGATATAAAGAAAGTTCTTGATATTGTAGAATTAGAAAGTAAGTAGGTGGATTGATGTCTGATTCAATTGAATTTTTAAATGGAATAGTACTAGATGTTTTAAAAGAAATCGGGAATATTGGCGCTGGAAATGCAGCGACTTCACTTGCTAAAATGCTTAATAAAAAAATAGATATGGATGTACCACAAGTTAAGTTATTAGAATTTAAAGACGTTCCATCATTAATTGGCGGGGAAGAGAACTTAATAATTGGAATATATTTTAATTTGGAAGGCGATTTAACTGGTTCTTTTATGTTTTTGCTTGATAAAGAATCTGCATTAGGATTATTAAATATGATAATGCCTATGGAATTTACAGAATTTGATGAAATGTGTAATTCTGCATTAAAAGAAATTGGAAACATTTTATCAGGTGCATATATTTCGTCATTAGCTTCATTGACTAATTTAGAAATATCAATTTCAGTGCCTTTTATAAGTTATGATATGGCAGGCGCAATTTTGAGCGTCCCAGCAATTCAATTTGGTATGGTAAGTGACAATGTCTTAATTGTTGAAAACAATTTTTTTGAAGATAATAAATTTGATTCAATAAAAGGTTATTTTTTATTAGTACCTGATTTGGATTCTTATGATACGTTGCTAAAAAGTTTAGGAGTATAAATATGGGAGAAATTATTAAAGTGGGAATGGCAGATTTAAAAGTGACTAAATACCCGAATTCTTTAACCACTTTAGGACTTGGTTCATGCGTTGGTATTTGCCTATATGATAAAAAAACAAAAAATATTGGCATGGCGCATATTATGTTACCTTCTAGTAAACAGATTAGAAATAATCAAAATAAATATAAATTTGCTGATACAGCATTAGTTTTAATGATAGAAGAAATGAAGAAAAAAGGAACAATTCCTAGAAACCTTGTTGCTAAAATTGCAGGTGGAGCTAAAATGTTTAATTTTAATTCAATGAGTGAAAGTATGAATGTTGGTCAAAGAAATAGTGAAGCTGTTCGAGAATTACTTAAATTATTAAAAATTAAATTAATTGCAGATGATTGTGGTGGTAATTTTGGAAGAACAATAGTTTTTGATTCTGAAAATGGTGGTTTGCAGATAAAAACTATTGGACATGGAATTGAAACTATTTAAGGAGTAATGTTATGGTGAGTAAAAGTCTTTGGATCGAATATAAAGAGAATGGCAGTCATGATGCGAAGAATGAATTAATTATTCAATATGTTGAGTTAGTTAAGATTATTGCAGGAAGACTTTTTACAAAATACAACGGAAATGTTTTATATGATGATTTAATTGGTTATGGAATTATAGGCCTTATTGATGCGATAGAGAAATTTGATTATAAAAGAAAAATTAAATTTAGAACTTATGCAAATATTAGAATTAGAGGCGCTATAATTGATCAATTAAGAGCTATTGATTGGGTTCCAAGAAGCATAAGAGCAAAACATAAAGAATTTGAAAGAGTTATGGATAAACTTCAAAATCTTCACGGTGATAGAATAACTGATAGTATGATTGAAAAAGAAATGGGGATATCTCACGATGAATATATTGATTTTTTAGATGAAATTTCAATATATTCAGTATATTCTTTAGATAAAAAATTTAGTGAATCAATGAATTTTGATATTAAATCTGATTATTTGGAATTTCAACCTGAAAATTCTTATGAAAAAAAAGAATTATTAAAAGAACTATCGGTAGCTGTCGATACATTAAATGAAAGAGAAAAAAAGATTATTCAATTATATTACTATTCTGAATTAACTTATAAGGAGATGTCAATAATATTGAATATTACTGAATCAAGGATTTCTCAATTGCATTCACAAATTGTTGCTAAATTGAAAGGAAAACTGGAATTTTAATAATAGGGGAAAAAAATGAAAAATGATGATAATACTGGACAAAACGATGTAGATAATATTGATATAGCAGGATATACATTAGATGTAGAAATGTCAAATGACTATTATTCTGCATTTTTGATTGTAGATGTTTTTAATGAAAACATTAAAATTTCAGCAAAAGAGATAGAACAAATTATAGAAGAAAAAAATATTGTACATGGAATTGATTATTCAATGATTGAGAAAATTGTTCAAAATCCGGTGGAAGGTAAATATTTAATTGCGGTCGGGAAGAAACATATTAATGGGAAAAATGCAGAAATTCAGTATAAATTTGATGTAAATACAAAATTGCGGCCGGAAGAAAATGATGATGGCAGTGTTGATTTTAAAAAAATGAATTTATTAAGAAAAGCAGAAAAAGAAGATGTTTTAGCAATTAAAATACCGATTGTTGAAGGCGAAAATGGTGTAACTGTTACAGGTAAAGATATCTATGCGAAAAAAGGAAAAGATATTAATTTTAGAATTGGTAAAGGTGTCATTATATCTGAAGATGGTTTATCAATACGTGCCGAATATGCTGGAGCAATTTCTTTTGAAAATAATAAAATTAGTATTTCTGAAATTTTGGATTTAAGAAAAGGTGTGGGAGTATCAACTGGGAACATTAATTTTCATGGCAAAGTAGTAATTGATGGGATAGTTGAAACCGGTTTTGAGGTAAAAGCTACTGATGATATTATTATTAATGGTATTGTTGAAGGAGCAACTCTGATTTCTGGCGGAAGTATAGAAATTTCAAAAGGTGTTCAAGGAAATGATAATGCTATAATAAAATGTGAAAAGGATTTTAAAGCTAGATTTGTAAATGGAACAAATTTAACTGTTGGAGGAGACATTAATGTTGATATTGTTATGCATTCAACAGTAGCTTGTAATGGAAAACTTACGGCTAATGGTAAAAATGGCACGGTTGTAGGTGGTGAATTTACCGTTAAAAAAGGGATTAGCGCAAAAATTGTTGGTTCAGAAATGGGAACTCAAACTATTTTAAAAATCGGAATTGATAATGAATTGCTAACTAATTATAAAAACGCGGGCGAAGATTCAAAGAAATACTCAAATGAATTTAGAGAACTTGAAAAAGATGAAAAACAATTGAAGAAAAAAATTGAAGATGGAAACAGAAATCAATTAGTTATGGTAAAATACAAAAAAATACTTGAGAGAATGAAAGAAATAAAACCGTTATTAGATAAAGCAACAGCTGATGTAAAAGAGATAAGATCTCAATTTGAATCTTTAAAAGGTTCAAACTTAGAGGCAGATTTGGTATATCCAGGCACTAAAATTAATATTACAAATTCATTTTTTAATGTTAAAGATAAGATAGAGAGAGTTATGTTTACGAAGCAGGATGGGGACATAAAAATTATTGGAAGGTGATCTGTTAACTATGTCTATTAGACCGATTGATATGCAGACAATGTTACCTAAGTTACAATCTCTTAAATTTGCAAAGGAATTAGTAATAAATAAACATGATAATGATATGAATGATCTTAATAAAGAAATGAAAGAATCATCTATTAAAAATGCAAATAAGGTACTAAATGCTGAAAGAAAAGAAGCGGATAAACTTAAAAATGATACTTCTAACAAAAATAAGAGACATAAGAAAGAAAAAAAGCATGATAAAAATAGTAGAGAAAAAAGTAATAACGAAAAGAAAAAAATAAGTAGAACTGAAGGAAATAGATTTGATATGAAAGTGTAGGTTTAAAGTGTTTATACTGAGCATTGTAATTGGGTTTATAATAGTTGTAGTTGCACTTGTTTTAATAAGAAATGAATTTACAAAATCACTTGATTTGAGACTCTCTAAATTAGGTGATTTTTCTGATGTAGAAAAGAGAAAAATAGTTGAAGTTTTAGAAGAACTTGAAGATGAAATAAATAATTTAAATAAAGCTTTTTATGAGATTATAAACGATTTAGAAGGAAAATATAGTATTCATGAGAAACAGCTTGAAACGATTGAAAAAAAAATAAAACGAATATCACCTATTAAAAAGGAAGTAGAAAGTAGGTATGAAAATAAAATTAATGTAGATACAAATATTCTTAATGATGAAATATCAATAAAGAATAAAATAATAAAAATGAGAGCTCAAAATATGTCGATCAATGAAATAGCTAAAGAGCTTAAGATAGGCGTTGGTGAACTCAAATTATTATTAAATATTAATAAAAATTCTAATTGATTTTTATTAAAAATATGTTATAATACAATAGTGTTAAAAATAATCACTTACGGGTATTTGTTTTTTAGTGCTGATTGATTAGTGTCAATTTGTGGAAAACAGAGCTAAGGTCGTAAGGCAGAATAACTATGGAGGTGCTTTAAATGGTAGTAGGTATGAGAGAATTATTAGAGGCAGGTGTTCACTTCGGTCACAAGACTAGAAGATGGAACCCTAAAATGAAAAAATATATTTTCACAGATAGAAGTGGAATTTATATTATTGATTTACAACAAACAGTAAAATTATTAGATGATGCATATGAATTCGTTAAATCAATTGCAGCAGATGGTGGAAAAGTATTATTTGTTGGAACAAAAAAACAAGCTAAAGAAGCTGTAAAAAATAGTGCTGAGAGATGTGGCGCATTTTATGTTAACCATAGATGGTTAGGTGGAATGTTAACTAATTATAATACAATTTCTAAAAGAATTGATTTACTTGATGAAATCGATAAAAAAGAAGAAGATGGAACTTTTGAAATTTTACCTAAAAAAGAAGTTATTGGTTTAAGAAAGCAAAGAGCTAAATTAGATCGTAATCTTGGTGGAATCAGAGTAATGAATGGTCTTCCAGATGTATTAGTAGTTATTGACGTTAATCAAGAAGTTAATGCAATTTTAGAAGCTAAAAAATTAAATATTCCTGTTGTAGCATTAGTAGATACTAACTGTGATCCAGATCTTATTGATTTTGTTATTCCTGGAAATGATGATGCTATAAGAACAATTAAATTAATTTCAGATACAATGGCTAAAGCAGTAATTGAAGGACGTCAAGGCGTTGATGCTGAGTCAACAGAAAAATAGTATAATCTAGGAGGAATATAAAATGAGCATTGCAAAACAAATTAAAGAATTGAGAGAATTAACTTCAGCGGGAATGTTAGATTGTAAAAAAGCAATTGTAGAAGCTGATGGAGATTTAAAAAAAGCTCAAGAAATTTTAAGAGAAAAAGGATTAGCATCTGCAGCTAAAAAAGCTGGTAGAATTGCTACTGAAGGAATTGTTGTTTCTTATATTCATGGTTCAAGAATCGGAGCGATAGTTGAAATAAATAGTGAAACAGATTTTGTTTCTAAAAACGATGGATTTAAAGCATTTGCTAAAGATATAGCTATGCAAGTTGCTGCTGCAAATCCTAAATATGTTTCAAGAAAAGATGTGCCTGAAGAAGTAGTTACTGCTGAAAAAGAATTCTTAAAAAATCAAGCTTTAGGGGAAGGGAAACCTGCGCATATCGTTGATAAAATGATTGAAGGAAGAATTAATAAATACTTTGGTCAAATTTGTTTGTTAGAACAAGCATTTATCAAAGATGGAGATATGACTGTTAATGACTTATTACAAAGTACTATTGCTAGAATTGGCGAAAATTTATCAATTAGAAGATTTTCAAGATTTGAGGTTGGCGAAGGTTTAGAGAAAAAAGTAGAAAACTTTGCTGAAGAAGTTGCAAATCAATTATAAAAAATAGAGAGAACACAATGTGTTCTCTTTTTTTGAATGGAGGAGATGTTATGGAAAAAACTAATTATAAACGTGTATTACTAAAAATTTCAGGTGGCGCATTAGCAAAAGAAATTGGTTTTGGAATTGACAATGAAAAATTAAAAAGCATTTCAGAAGAAATTCTAAAATTAAGAGATAATGATGTTGAAGTTGCTATTGTAATAGGTGGAGGAAATTTTTGGAGAGGAAGATCTTCTGAAGAAATGGATAGAGCTACTGCTGATTATATGGGGATGCTTGCCACTACAATTAATGCGCTTGCACTTCAAGATTTAATTGAAAATCATGTAAAACTTGAAACAAGAGTTATGAGTGCAATTGAAATGAAAGCAATTGCAGAGCCTTATATAAAAAGAAGAGCTGTAAGACATCTTGAAAAAGGAAGAATTGTAATTTTTGCAGCTGGAACTGGAAGTCCTTTTTTTACAACTGATACAGCTGCAGCTTTAAGAGCTGTTGAAATTGATGCAGATGTAATACTTCTTGCTAAAGATATTGATGGTGTTTATGATTCTGATCCAAAAAATAACAAAAATGCTAAAAAATATGATACAATTAGCTACAGGGATGTAATTAATCAAGAGCTTGGTGTTATGGATACAACTGCTGTAACAATGTGTAAAGAAAATCATATTCCGATTTTAGTTTTTGATTTAAATATACCTTCTAATATTTCAAAAAGTTGTTTTGGTAGTAACGTAGGAACTGTTATAGAGGAGGAAAAATAATATGAGATTTGAAGTACATAAGAAATTAGAAGAAAGAATGGAAAAAACAATACATGTTCTAAAATCAGAATTTGCTTCTGTAAGAACTGGAAAAGCATCAATAAGTGTTCTTGATAGTATTTATGTTGATTATTACGGAGCAAGTACTCCTTTAAATCAATTGGCTTCTATATCTTCGCCTGAAGCAAGAACTTTGATGATTAAACCATTTGATAAATCAGTTTTAGCTGGAATTGAAAAAGCAATATTGACTTCTGATTTAGGAATAAATCCTGGAAATGATGGAGAAAAAATAATTTTAAATTTTCCTATGCTAACAGAAGAAAGAAGAAAAGATTTTTCTAAAATTGTTAAATCATATAGTGAAGAAGGAAAAGTTGCGCTTAGAAATGAAAGAAGAGATGCAAATGATAAACTTAAGAAAATGGAAAAGAATGGTGAAATAACAGAAGATGATTTAAAGTTAAGTTTAGTAACTGTTCAAGAAATCACTGATAAGTTTAATAAAATTGTAGATGAATTATGTGATAAAAAAGTTAAAGATATTATGGAAATATAATAAAACCCTCCTATGGAGGGTTTATTTATTTTTTTAATTGTGATAAAATGTTCTAAGGGAAATTTAAGGAGCAAAAAACATGCAAAACAATATTTTACCAAAACATATTGCTATAATAATGGATGGAAATGGAAGATGGGCAAAAAAAAGATTTTTACCAAGATTAGTAGGACATAATCAAGGTGTAAAAACATTAAAGGAGATAGTTAGATATAGTTCAGATATTGGGATTGAGTATTTGACAGTATACGCGTTTTCTACAGAAAATTGGGCAAGGCCTAAAACGGAAGTGAATGGAATAATCAAATTGTTATTTGATGCAATGAAAGAATATATTAATGAATTGATTGAAAATAATGTTAAAATGAAAATAATTGGCGATAAGGAAACTATTCCTAAAAATGTTATGGAGTTATTTAATGATTGTGAAAATAAGACTAAGAATAATACAGGGATGCAATTTAATATAGCGTTTAATTATGGTTCCAGGCAAGAAATGGTACATTCAGTAAAAGAAATTGCAAAATTGTGTTTGGAAAATAAAATAGATGTTAATGAAATAAATGAGAAATTAATTCAAGAAAATTTATATACAAAAGATATGCCAGATCCGGATTTTGTAATTAGAACAAGCGGAGAAATTAGAATTAGTAATTTTTTATTATGGCAAATATCGTATTCAGAACTTTATTTTACAGAAACTTATTGGCCTGATTTTAAGAAGAGTGAATATAAAAAAGCACTTGAAGAATATCAGAATAGAAAAAGAAGATATGGAAAGATTTAGGAGTGGTATTTTGGCTAAAAGAATATTAACGGTTATGGTTGTACTTCCACTATTTTTATTTTTTACTTTGAAAGGTGGAATGTATCTTTTTATATTTTCAATATTTGTTTCAATAGTGGGTTTATATGAATTTTATGAAGCTTTAAAAAAATGTAATAAAAAACCAATTAATTGGTTAGGTTATTTAATGGTCGTAATTTTACTTTTTTCAATATATTATAAAATAGATTCTGCAATTTATTTAAGTATATTTTTTATAGGAACAATTACACTTTTAATGATGAATATATTTTCAGAAAAAGATCGAATGATTGATAGTGCATTAACTATTTTAGGTGTTATTTATATTGGAGTTGGTTTTTCTTATTTGCTTGAATTAAGTAGATTTGATAATAAATTAATAATATTTATTCCGTTTATTATTTCATGGGGAACTGATACATTTGCTTATTTTACTGGAAGATTTTTTGGAAAGAAAAAATTATATCCAAGAGTAAGCCCTAAAAAAACAATGGAAGGAGCTATAGGAGGAATAATAGGTTCAGTAATTATTAATTATATTTTTGTATATTTATATATAAAAGATATTCTTGCGATTATTATTATAATAAGTTTATTTGGTTCAGTGCTTTCACAATTGGGTGATTTATTGGCATCGAAAATTAAAAGAACATGTGGTATAAAGGATTTTGGTAAATTGTTACCAGGGCATGGTGGTATTTTAGATAGATTTGATAGCTCAATTGTTACGATACCATTTGTTTATTATGTAATTCACATTTTTTTAATGTTTAAGTAGGAGGAGTTATGAAAAAAATTTCAATACTTGGTTCTACGGGATCAATTGGAACTCAAACGCTTGAAGTTGTAAAAGAAAATATCAATGAATTTGAGATAGTTGGACTTACATGTAATTCGAATATCGAATTGATTTTAAACCAAATTAAAGAATTCAATCCCAAAATTGTATGTGTTATGAATGAAGAAAAAGCAAAAGAATTAAAAGAGTTAATATCATCAAATATAGAAATTGTAACAAATGTAGATGGTCTAGTTAAAGTTGCAACAGATCGCGAAAATGATATTGTTGTTACCGCAGTTGTAGGAAGTATTGGGTTAGTACCTACATATGAAGCTATTAAATTAGGGATAGATATTGCGCTTGCAAACAAAGAAACTCTTGTCACTGCGGGTGAAATTATTATGAAAGAAGCAAAGAAGTCAGGTAGTAAAATATTACCTGTTGATTCAGAACACAGTGCAATATTTCAAAGTCTTTTAGGAAATAAACATAAAGAAATTGATAAATTAATTTTAACAGCTTCAGGCGGAGCTTTTTTAAATAAAACAATTGAAGAATTAAAAAATGTAAAACCAAAAGATGCATTAAAACATCCTAATTGGGAAATGGGTAGAAAAATAACAATTGATTCTGCTACTATGATGAATAAAGGATTAGAAGTTATTGAAGCTAAGTGGCTTTTTGATATCGATGTTGAAAATATAGATGTAGTTATACATCCGCAAAGTATAATTCATTCAATGGTTCAATATGTAGATAGTTCGGTTATTGCACAAATGGGACTTCCTGATATGAAATTGCCAATTGTTTTTGCGCTTAATTATCCATTTAGAAAAATAAATGAATATAAAAGACTTGATTTAACTAAAATACAGTCTTTAACTTTTTATAAACCTGATTTAGATAAATATAAACCACTTTCATTAGCTTATAGAGCTATAAAAATCGGTGGGACAATGCCTGTTGTTTTAAATACGGCAAATGAAATATATGTTAATAAATTTTTAAATGATGAGATTGGTTTTTTAGATATTGCAAATTTGGTTGAAGATGCAATGAATAATCATAATGTAATTGAAAATCCGTCTTTGGAAGATATTCTTATGTTGGAAAAGATATTAAGGAAAAAATTGAGTTGAGGTGAAAATAGATGTTAACTGCAATAAGTTTTATATTTGTATTTGGATTAATAGTGTTTTTTCATGAATTTGGACATTTTATAATTGCAAGAGCAAATGGAATTACTGTACATGAATTTTCTTTAGGAATGGGACCTAAGATTATTACTAAACAAGGTAAAACAACTCTTTATGCATTAAGAGTTTTTCCAATAGGTGGTTATGTAAGAATGGAAGGTGAAGATGAAGAATCCGATGTAGAAGGAAGTTTTTCAACAAAAAAACCTTTACAACGATTAGCTGTAATTGTTGCAGGACCTTTAATGAATTTTATATTGGCCACTATTCTTTTTATCATAATTTTTATGTCTATTGGGCTTCCTACAAATGAGATAGGTGGTGTTACTGACAATTCGCCCGCTTACGAAGCTGGTCTTGAAATTGATGATGAAATAGTTGAAATAAACAATGTAGAAATTAAATCTTGGAATGATGTAAATTTTAATATTGGAAATGCCGTCGGTGAAGTTGATATTGTAATTGAAAGAGATGGCGAATTATTAAATAAAACTATAATTCCTACAAAAGAAGAGGGTACAGGAAGATTAATAATTGGTGTATACTCAAAATTCACTAAAAATCCTATTAAAGTAGTTTCTTATTCAATTACTCAAGTTGGTTTTTTAACTAAAGAAATATTTAAATTTTTTGCATCTATACCATTTGGAGGACTCTCTGAAGGATCAGTTGTTGGACCTGTTGGAATAGTAAATATGGTAGGACAGGCAGCTGAAAGAAGCATTTTAGATGTACTTTTTTTAGCAGCATATATTTCTATAAATCTTGGAATTGTAAATTTATTGCCAATTCCAGCTCTTGATGGTGGTAGAATAATTTTTATAGTATTTGAAATTTTAAGAGGAAAACCAGTTGACCCTGAGAAAGAAGGATTTGTACATTTAGTTGGATTTGTAATATTACTATCACTAATGGTACTATTGGTATTTAAAGATATTAAGGGGTTGTTTTAATGGATATATTAAATAGAAGAAAAACTCGACAAGTTAAAGTTGGAAATTTAATTATAGGAAGCGAAAATAGAGTAATAATACAATCTATGACAACTACAAGACCATCAAATATTGAAGAAACGGTAAAGCAAATTTTAGCGCTTGAAAAAGAAGGTTGTGAACTTGTTAGAGTTACGGTTCCTACGATGGAAGATGCTGAAGCTATTTCTAAAATTAAAGAATTGATTCATATACCACTTGTTGCAGATATCCATTTTGATTATACACTTGCAATCGAGTCCATCAAAAATGGTATAGATAAATTAAGGTTAAATCCAGGAAATATTGGAGATAGAAAAAGAGTTGAAGAAGTTGTTAAATATGCAAAAGAATATAATGTACCTATTAGAATAGGTGTTAATTCTGGATCTTTAAGTAAGGAAATTTTAGAAAAATATGGTAAACCTTGTCCTGAAGCAATAGTTGAAAGTGCAATGGAACATATTTTGATACTTGAAGAACTTGATTTTAAAGATATAATAGTTTCGCTTAAAAGTTCTGATGTAATTGAGACAATATTATCATATCAATTACTTGCAAAAAAAGTGGATTATCCATTTCATATCGGTATAACAGAAGCGGGAACTAAATTCGGTGGTACTATAAAATCTTCAGTTGGAATTGGAAGCCTTTTAGTATTAGGATTTGGAGATACTTTAAGAGTTTCATTAACTGGAGATCCTACAGAAGAAATTAGAGTAGCTAAAGGTATTTTAAAATCACTTAAATTAAGAGAAGAAGGGGTTAATGTTATTTCGTGTCCTACATGTGGAAGATGTAATATAGACCTTGATAAAATAGCAACTGAAGTTGAAAAAAAATTATCTGAAATTGATAAAAATATTACTGTTGCAATAATGGGATGTATTGTAAATGGGCCAGGCGAAGCAAGAGAAGCAGATATTGGTATTGCAGGTGGAATCAATGAAGCGATACTTTTTAAAAAAGGTAAAATTGTTAGAAAAATAAAAGAAGATAAAATAATTGATGAGCTTATTGAAGAAATTGAGAGAATGGAGTAGCATATGAGTAGTTTTGATAAAATTGTTAATAATTTTTTTGATGAAAGTTTATTTGATATTGAATCTATTAAGTATAATAAATCAGAGAAATCATTAAAAATTATTATTGTGTTTAAAGCCATTATATTAAATGATAAATTTAATGAATTTAAAAAACAAGTTAAAAAAGACTTGTTTTTTTTAGATGAGATTATTATAAATAAAAAATACGATATTCAAATTGATAATAATAAGGATTTTTTTGTTAGCAAAATAAATCGGATTATTAGTTTTAGAGAAAAAATTTCAAGTCGTTTTCTTTCCGTTCTTACTAATGCGACTAAAATCTATGAAAATGATATTTTAACTTTTGAAGTAAATGATCATATTGTTTATAAAAGATTAGTTAGTGCTAAAATTGATGCTTACATCAAAGATATAATTAAAAATGAATTTAATATTGATTTAGATGTTAAATTTCAGTATCAAGAAATTATGGAAGAAGTTGATTCTTTTAAAGAAAATAAAGCTGTAGCAGTAAATAAATTGCTATCTGAAATGAAATCTAAAAGAGAAAGTATTAAGAAAACTGTTATTAATAAATCGACTGATAATAATTCAAATAAATCTGGAGAAATTTATAAAGGGAAAATTAAAAGAGAATTTGTTAAATTAGATTCAGTTAAAGAAGAAGGTGAAACTGTAGCTATAAGAGGAAAAGTATTTAATGTCGATTCAAGAGAATTAAGAGGCGGAAAAACTTTGATAATGCTTTCAGTAACTGATTTAACTTCTTCAATTGGCGTAAAAATATTTGCAAAACCCAATACGGCTCAAAGAATTTTATCGGAAGTAAAAAAGGGTTCATGGTATGGATTTGAGGGAAATGTTACTTATGATAAATTTGAAAAAGAGTTAGTAATATTTGTAAATAAAATAAATTATTCTCAAAATTTTGATGCTGCTATAAGAATGGACGAAGAAAAAGTAAAGCGTGTTGAACTTCATATGCATACAAAAATGAGTGCTATGGATGGGATGAATGACGTAAAAGATTTAATTAAACGTGCAAAAAAATGGGGACATAAAGGAATTGCGATCACAGATCATGGTGTTTTACAAGCGTTTCCTGACGCAATGCGAGCAAAAGGTGATGATTTCAAGATCATTTACGGAGTTGAAGGTTATTTATTTAATGATAATGCAACATTAGTAATTAATCCAAATGAAGGAGATTTAAATCAAGAATTTGTTATTTTTGATATTGAAACAACCGGACTCAACAAGCAAAAAGATGATATTACTGAAATTGGTGCAGTAATGATAAGAAATAAACAAATTATTAAAAGGTATTCAAGTTTTGTTAAACCAATGAAGAAAATTCCGGAGAAAGTTATTGAGCTTACTGGAATAACAAATGAAATGGTTGAAAATGAAAGATTAATTAGTGAAGTGTTACCTGAGTTTTTAGAATTTGTTGGGAATAGACCTTTAGTTGCACATAATGCGATTTTTGATATTGCATTTATTGATAGAGAATCAAAGAAATTAGATTTAGAATTTAATCCTACAATACTTGATACAATGACTCTTAGTAAAATGTTACTTAAAAAAATTAAAAGGTTTAGATTAAAAACTGTAGCAAATCATTTAAAAGTAAAATTAGAAGGACATCATAGAGCAATTAACGATGCTGCAGCTACAGCATTAATTTTCATTAAATTGCTTGATAGACTTGAAAAAAAAGATACATATACTGTGAAAGGAATAAATGAACTTGCGCTTAGAGAAATGGATTACAAAACGCACAATACTTATCATGTAATAATACTTGTAAAAAATTATATAGGGCTTAAGAATCTTTATAAACTTGTTTCTGAATCTAATATTGAAACATTTTATAAACAACCTAGAATTTCAAAATCTTCATTAAAAAAATATCGTGAAGGTCTTATAATTGGAACTGCATGTGAAGCGGGGGAATTATATAGAGCTGTAATAAATAATAAATCTGAAAATGAAATAAAAGAAATTGCATCTTTTTATGATTATTTAGAAGTTCAACCAAATGGGAATAATCAATTTTTAATTGAAAATAGTGTAGTTGAAAATGTTAGTGATTTAGAAGATATTAATAAAAGAATAATTAAATTAGGTGATGAATTAAATAAATTAGTAGTTGCAACTGGAGATGTGCATTTTCTTGATAAAGAGGATGCAGTTTACAGAAAGATTTTAATGGCTGGAAAAGGATTTAGAGATGCGGATAATCAACCGCCTCTATATTTAAAAACTACTCGAGAAATGCTTGATGATTTTAATTATCTTGATGATGAAAAAGCATATGAAATTGTTGTCGAAAATACAAATAAAATATTTGATGAAATAGATGATATTTTGCCAATACCTGATGGAACTTTTCCTCCTTCATTTGCAGCATCTGATGAAGAGTTAAGAGAAATGTGTTATAAAAAAGCAAGAACAATTTATGGTAACGATTTACCTGAAATAGTTGAAAAAAGATTAGAAGTAGAACTTTCTTCAATTATTGATAATGGCTATTCGGTAATGTATATAATTGCACAAAAATTAGTAGATAAATCAATGGAAGATGGATATTTAGTTGGATCAAGAGGTTCTGTAGGATCTTCTTTTGCTGCGACGATGTCAAATATTACAGAAGTTAATCCGCTTCCACCACATTATATATGTACAAAATGCAAAAAATCTGAATTTCTTTTAGATGGTTCTTTAGGCTCTGGTGTCGATCTTCCGGATAAAGAGTGTCCTGATTGTCATATTCCATATAGAAAAGAAGGTCATGATATTCCGTTTGAAGTATTTTTAGGCTTTGGTGGAGGAAAAGAACCGGATATAGATTTAAATTTTGCAGGAGTATATCAAGCTAAAGCACACAAATATACTGAAGTATTATTTGGTGAAGGAAAAACATTTAAAGCGGGTACAATTGGAACGATTGCTGATAAAACTGCATATGGATATGTTGCTAAATATTTTGAAGAACGCGAAATTACTGTTAGAAGAAAAGAAATTGAAAGGCTTGCGATTGGGTGTACGGGTGTTAAAAGAACGAGTGGACAGCATCCAGGCGGTATTATGGTTGTTCCTAGAGATAAGGACATATATGATTTTTGTCCAATACAATATCCTGCGAATGATACTGAATCAGATGTAATTACTACTCATTTTGATTATCATTCAATTAGTGGTAGACTTTTAAAACTTGATCTTCTAGGACATGATGTGCCAACAATGATTAAAGAGCTTGAAGATTTAACTAATATTAAAATTGATGATGTAGCACTTGATGATAAAGAAACGATGAGTATTTTTACGAGCGTTGAAAGTTTAAAAATTAAAGATCCGTCTTATAAATTGAATATTGGAAGTTTAGGTATTCCGGAATTTGGAACAGCTTTTGTAAGGCAAATGCTAGAAGATACACAACCTAAAGCATTTTCTGATTTAGTAAGAATTTCTGGTTTATCTCATGGTACTGATGTATGGGTTAATAATGCGCAAGATTTAGTAAGACAAGGTGTTGTTAAAATTAATGAGGTAATATCAACTAGGGATGATATTATGAACTATTTAATTTATAATGGATTACCTTCAAAAGAATCTTTTGTTATTATGGAAAGCGTAAGAAAAGGAAAGGGACTTAATGAAGAGCAATTAGAACTTATGAAAAAACATGATATTCCAAAATGGTATATTGAATCATGTCAAAAAATAAAGTATATGTTTCCAAAAGCTCATGCAGTAGCATATGTTATGATGTCATTTAGGATTGCATATTTTAAAGTGCATTATCCGCTTGCTTTTTATGCAACTTTCTTTAGCGGAAAAGTAACTGATTTTGACGCACATATCATATGTGGTAGTTCTGAAAAAGTGAAAAAGCAAATGTCAGAGTTAACTAGTGGAGAAAGAATGACTAAAAAAGAAAAGGATCAATATGCAATTTATGAAATTGCGATTGAAATGTATGCAAGAGGTTTTGAATTTTTAAAAGTTGATTTATATAAATCGCATTATGAGAAATTCTTAATTGAAGACGGTAAATTGCTTCCACCGTTAACTTCGCTTGAAGGTGTTGGTGGAAATGCTGCTTATAGTATTTATGAACAGAGAGAAAAAGGCGAATTTATTTCAGTAGAAGATTTAAAGGACAGGACAAAATTAACTTCAACTGGCATCGAAACATTGAGAGATCACGGGGCACTTGCAGGGCTTAGTGAAATGAATCAATTATCAATGTTTTAGTAAAAAATATAGATTTTATTGTAGAATTGTGATATAATACAGTAAGTACGAATTTAAGTCATTAAAAAGTGGGGAATTTTCCCGCTTTTTGTTATTTTAATATATAGGAATAAAGTTAAAAAAGGTGGTTAAAATGTCAAAGAAAATTGTTAATGAGGTAATAAAATTATCTGAAAAATATTTAAATGAAAATAGTTTGGAACTTGTGAAAGTTACATTCACAAAAGAGGGTCCACATAGATATTTAAGAATATTATTAGATAAAGAAAATGGTGTTAATCTAGAGGATTGTCAAAGTTATAGTAGATATTTAAATAAAAATTTAAATGATAATATAATTAAGGACAAGTATTTTTTAGAAGTGAGTTCTCCTGGAATTGAAAGAGAATTATATGATGAAAAAGATTTTGAAAGATTTACTGGTAGTGAAGTAGATGTTAAATTATATCAAACTATTGATGGAAGAAAAATTGTTACAGGTATTTTAAAGGGATTTAATGAATCAGTATTTAAAGTAGAAGTGTCTGATGAGTTGGTTGAACTACAAAGAAGCAAAGTATCTAAGATAAACTTGCATGTTAATTTTTAAAGATAAGGGAGGGAAAAATGAGCTCGGAAATAACAAATATTCTTGATCAAATTGAAAGAGATAAAGGAATAAAAAA
Source organism: Peptostreptococcaceae bacterium (assembly GCA_027064135.1). Classification (GTDB taxonomy): domain Bacteria; phylum Bacillota; class Clostridia; order Peptostreptococcales; family Acidaminobacteraceae; genus HSG29. The sequence continues at coordinate 50,848 of JAMOQG010000044.1, forward strand.
AGAATTGCTTATAGAAGCTATTATAGCAGCGCTTGAATCAGCATATAAAAAGAATTATAATATGACAAAAAACAGTGTAAGAGTGGAATTTGATATCGAATCTGGAGATGTAAAAGTATTTTCACTTTTAGAAATCGTTGAAGAACCTCTGGAAGTAAATGATATTACTTTAGAAGAAGCTAAAGAGTATCCAGGAAGCCATGAAATTGGAGATATTATTGAAAAAGAGGTTACTCCTAAAGACTTTGGAAGGATTGCAGCACAAAATGCAAGACAAGTTATTATTCAAAGAATAAAAGAAGAAGAAAGAGATGTACTTTTTAAAAAATTCGCAAGTAGAGAATCCGAATTAGTTACGGGTGAAATTCAAAGAGAATCGAATGGTGTTTATTTTATTACTCTTGATGGACTTGAAGGAGTTTTATTACCAAATGAGCAAATTGTTAATGAAGAATATTATAGAGGTAAAAGAATAAAATGTGTTATTAAAAGTGTTTCTCAGACGACTAAAGGACCACAAATTATTCTTTCAAGAACAGAATCCGATTTAGTTAAAAGATTGTTTGAATTAGAGGTTCCAGAAATATACGATGGTGTAGTTGAAATTAGAAGTTTAGCAAGAGAAGCAGGCGCAAGAACAAAAATGGCAGTATTTACTTTAGATGAAAATGTTGATTCTCTTGGAGCATGTGTAGGGAAAAATGGTGTAAGGGTAAATGCAGTTGTTGAAGAACTTGGTGGAGAAAAAATAGATATTATTAAATGGCACAAAGAACCAGAAAAATATATTGCAAATGCATTAAGCCCAGCTGACGTAGTTAGAGTTGATATTATTAATGAAAAAAATAAAATTGCAAGAGTTGTTGTTCCAAATGACCAACTTTCTTTAGCAATTGGAAAAGCAGGTCAAAATGCAAGATTATCAGCAAAATTGACTGGATGGAAAATTGATATTAAATCAGTGGATCAAGCAAGTAAAATGAATGTAAAAGTTGAAGAAAGTGATGAGAATGAAGTAGAATAATATAAATTGGAGGTATAATATGTCGAAAATAAGAGTATATCAATTGGCAAAAGAATTGGAAATGGAAAGTCATGATGTAGTTGAGATGTTAATAGATTTAGGTATAGAAGCTACGAGTCATATGAGTTCTATAACTGAGCAAGAAGCTGAAATGATTTTAGAACTTCAAAAAGAGACAAATGAAGAAAAGGTGGAAGATAAAATAGAAGATAAAATAGAAGATAAAATTGAAGAAGTAGTTGACGAAAATGCAATTGAAGTAAAAAAAGCAATGACTGTTGGAGAGTTTGCAGGTTTAATTCAAAAACAACCAACGACTTTGATTATTGATTTAATGAATTTCAATATAATGGCTACAATTAACCAAAATATTGATTTTGATTCAATGAAGTTATTAGCAGATAAATATAAAGTGAAAATAAAACTTGAAAAAGTTGAAAATGATGCATTATATGGTGATGAAAATTATGAAGATAGTGCGAACGATTTAGAATTTAGACCGCCAATTGTAACGGTTATGGGTCACGTTGATCATGGTAAAACTACGTTGCTTGATGCAATGAGAAGTACTTCAATTACTGAAGGAGAAGCTGGTGGAATAACACAACATATTGGTGCATCAGAAGTAAACTTTAAGGGTAAAAAAATAGTGTTTTTGGATACACCTGGACATGAATCGTTTACTTCATTAAGAGCTAGAGGAGCGCAAGTTACTGATATTGCTGTTTTAGTTGTTGCTGCAGATGATAGTGTTATGCCACAAACAATTGAAGCAATTGATCATGCTAAAGCAGCTGGAGTTCCTATTGTTGTTGCAATTAATAAAATGGATGTACCAGGTGCTAATGCAGATAAAGTAATACAAGAATTATCAGAGCATGGAATTTTAGTTGAGGATTGGGGTGGCGATGTAATAGCAGTTAAAGTTTCAGCTAAAAAAGGTGAAGGAATTGATGAACTTTTAGAAATGTTATTATTAGTAGCAGAAATGGAAGATCTAAAAGGAAATCCAAATAGAATGGGAATTGGTACAGTTATTGAAGCAGAGCTTGAAAGTGGACGTGGACCAATTGCAACTGTTATTGTTAATAACGGAACTATGAGAGTTGGAGATGCAATTACTGTTGGTAGAACATCTGGTAGAATTAGAGCTATGTATAATTATAAAGGAAAAAAAATTAAAAAAGCTTTACCTTCTACACCAATTGAAATTGCAGGGTTATCTGAAGTTCCTCAAGCTGGAGAAAAAATTTATGTAACTAAAAATGATAAACGAGCACGTGAACTTGCTGAATATAGAAAGCTTGAAATGAGAAAAGAAAAAATGAGAGCAAGCAAACATGTCTCTTTAGAAGATTTATTTAGTCAAATTAAAGAAGGCGAATTAAAGAAACTTAATATTATTATTAAAGCTGATGCTCATGGTTCGATTGAAGCGTTAAAAGGATCTTTAAATAAAATATCAAATGCAGAAGTAAAAATCAATATTATACATTCAAATATTGGAACGATTTCTGAAGCTGATGTATCACTTGCTGCTGCATCAAATGCAATAATAATTGGATTTAATGTTAGACCACTTACGAATGTTGTTAATATTGCAAAACAGGAAAATGTTGATATTAGAACATATAGAATTATTTATGATGCAATAAATGATGTAACTGCGGCAATGGTTGGAATGCTTGATCCTGAATTTGTAGAAGAGATATTAGGACAAGTTGAAGTAAGAGATGTATTTAAAGTTTCGAAAATTGGTACCATTGCTGGTTCTTATGTTACTAGTGGTAAAGTTACTAGAAATAGTAAAGTAAGATTATTAAGAGATGGAATAGTGCAATATGACGGAGAAATTTCTTCTTTAAAAAGATTTAAAGATGATGCTAAAGAGGTTGTCTCAGGTTTTGAGTGTGGTATAACGCTTGAAAAATACGATAACATTAAAGTTGGAGATATTATCGAAGCATATATCATTAATGAAGTGAAAAGAGATAGGGTTTAATTATGAATGAAAGAAGATTACAGAAAATTTCTGTTGAAATTAAAAAAATTATTAGTGAGTTGATAATGAATGGTGAAATAAAAGATCATAGAATTTCAACTTTCACTAGTATTACTGATGTTGAAACAACTGATGATTTAAGATATTGTTTTGTTTATGTAAGTAATATTGAAGATGATGTTGAAAAAGCTAAGAAAACAATTAAAGGTTTAAAATCAGCAAAAGGCTTTATTAGAACTGCAATAAGTAAAAAGCTTAAGTTACAATTTACTCCTGAGCCTGTATTTAAACTAGATGATTCAATTAAAAATGGAATGAAAATTGAAGAAATTATAAAAGGACTTCATAAAGATGATAACGAAAATTAGAAATGTTATTGAAAATAACAGTGAATTTATCATTTTACCTCATAAAAGCCCGGATGGAGATACAATTGGTTCATCCGTGGCTCTTGAGAGGTTATTAAAAAATATGAATAAAAAGGGATATATTGTTTTAAACGACGAAATCCCTTTAAATTTACATTTTTTGAATTGTAAAGTTTATACTTTGGAAGAGTTTGAAAAAATTAATTTAAATATTGAAACTGTAATTACTTTAGATTCTTCAGATATTTCTCGTTTTGAAAACAGAGTTAAACTTCTTGAAAATAAAACTGTTGTAAATATAGATCATCACATTACAAATATGAATTATGGTGATATTAATTATGTTTTTGAAGCATCTTCAGTTGGTGAAATATTATTTAATATTTTTACTAATTTAAATTATGAAATTGATGAAAAGATTGCTGAAGGTTTATATGTTGCTATTTCAACTGATACAGGAAGTTTTAAATATACAAATACAACTACTGATACTTTTTTTGCGGCTTCAAAATTAAGGGATAAAATAGATTTTGAGAAAGTTAATACTGAATTGTATCAAAACATTTCTTATGAAGATGTAATCCTTTCAAATACAGTTTTTGAAACGCTTAAAATTTATAATGAAAAAGTTGGAATTATTTATTTAACTAATGAAATGATTGATGAACTTAATCTTGAAGTTATTAATACTGATGGATTAGTTGAAAAAGTTAGAAACATTAATGAAGTTGAAGTTGCAATTTTTATTAAAGAAATAAATGAGAACTTATTTAAAGTAAGTTTAAGGTCAAAATATGATTTTGATGTAGCAAAATTAGCATTTAAATATTCTGGTGGTGGGCATAAGAAAGCTGCAGGATGTGCAATTGAAGGCAGTTTAGAAGAGATAATTGAACTGTTTGTAAATGAGATAAAATAAGGTGATATGATGCAAATATACTATAATATAGAAAAACTTGATTCTGATACTGCAATAACTCTCGGCACTTTTGATGGGCTTCATATCGGTCATGTTAAAATAATTAAACAATTAGTGGAGGACGCAAAAAAAAGAAATTTAAAAAGTGTTGTTTATACTTTTGCAAATAATCCTTCAACTATTACAAAAAACAATGATAAACCTTCAACTATCTTGGAAATGAAATGCAAGAAAAGAATAATCGAAGAATTAGGCGTTGATATTTTAATGTTTTTAAATTTTGATGAAGAACAAAAAAATATATCGCCAGATTCATTTATTAAAAATATTTTAATTGAGAATCTTAAAATGAAGCATCTTGTTGTTGGCTATGATTTTCAGTTTGGGAAGAAAGCCCAAGGAAATACTGAACTTTTAATTCAAGAATCAAAAAAATATAATTATACTTATGATATTGTAGAACCAATAAAAAAAGATTTTGTTCGTGTGAGCTCAACATTAATAAGAAATCTTTTAAAAAATGGCAATATTGAAGATGCTAATTATTATTTGGGACGCAATTATTCTCTTGAAGGAATAGTAATTGATGGTGAAAAAATTGGAAGAAGAATTGGATTTCCAACTGCTAATTTAGAACTCGATAATAATTTTGCTATATTGAAGTCAGGAGTATATATTACAAGAACTATTATTGATGATAAAATTTATTATAGTCTTACGAACGTTGGATTTAATCCTACTTTAAAACAATCTGATTTTACTGTGGAAACTCATATTTTAGATTTTAATGAAAGTATTTATGGGAAAATTATAAGAGTAGATTTTTATAAAAGAATAAGAAATGAAATGAAATTTAATAGTATTAAAGATTTAAAAGAATCCATTGGATGGGATATATATACTACAAGAAAATATTTTAATATTTAATGAATTATTTTGAAAGGAAGAATTCTGAAAAAAACTGCAAAAGAAGAAATTGACAATATTCAAACTGAGTCAAAAAAAGCTGTTAATTTCATGGATGAATCTTTGAATGTTGAAAAAATTAATGATATTTCTAAAGTGATGGATATTAAAAAAGATAAGATGATAGATGTTATTCAAAATATTTCATCGCCTTCTGAAGAAACATCTGCTGGTACTGAAGAAGTTTCTGCATCGGCTGAGGAACAATTAGCGATAATAAGTGAATCGTCAAATCAAGCTAAAGAACTTGAAAACTTAGCTTTAGAGCTAATGAATGAATTGAAACAATTTAGTATATAGAAAAAGAGTCTTATTTCTTAATGAAGTAAGACTTTTTTTAATACAAGGAAAGTGCATTCAAATCAAAAAAATGGTATAACCTGAGTTTGACATTTTTGAAAATATTGAACAAGTTACAAGATTAGAATTTCAATACATAATAAAAATGGAGTTGTTTGCTTATTACCAAACAAAGATTAGATGCAGGATTACCAAGATCTTTTAATGAAAAAGCAATAAATGAAATTCACGAAATAAAAACAATACAACAATACCAAGATAGCGATAGAAAAAAGAGATGCATTTAATAAAATATAAATCACTAGAAGAAATAGAAAAAAATTTCTTCATAGAGTTAGAAGAAAAATTAAATTGACATAAATATTATACGCAAAGTCTGAGTGAATTATTAAATGAATTCTTAATATAAATAAATGCTATATAGATTTAACTTACATATACCATTCATAAAAAGAAGAATGACATGTATATTGATAATTGTTTGATGTAATAAAAAAACTTTAAAAAAAAGCTTTACATTGTTATATATGACATTGTGTAGTGTTAGATACTCTGATATATTAGGTATATAAACTATTATTCTATTGCGAAGGGAGAATAACTAAGTTAGTAACTTGGTTAAAATACAATGAAAATATTAAATTATGGATCATTAAATATTGATTATGTTTACAATGTCGATACTTTGGTAGAGGCAGGCACAACGAAGTCTGATAAAGGGTTTACAACAATGGCAGGAGGAAAGGGATTGAATCAGAGTATTGCAATATCTAAAGCGGGTTTATCTGAAATTTATCATGCTGGTAATATTGGGAGAAATGGTGAATTTTTAAAACTTACTTTATTGGAACATAATGTAAAGATTGATTATATTAAGAAAAGTAATGTAGATACTGGACATGCGATAATTCAAATATCTGACGATGCAGAGCATACAATTATTGTCCATGGCGGAAGTAATTATAATAATGAGAAAGATATTATAAATCAAGTTATAAATGAGTTTGATGAAAATGATATATTATTGATTCAAAATGAAATTAATGATGTGGCATATATTATTGAAAAAGCTTTTGAGAAAAAGATGCGAATATTTCTCAATCCAGCTCCTTTCGATGAAAAAGTGTTTACGTATGATTTACACAAAATTGACACGCTAATACTTAATGAACAAGAATTATATCTTTTAGTAAAGTGTAAAAACTTTGATGAGTCAATAAAATTGTTAAAAAAATATGATGTAAATATTGTGATTACGTTAGGGGAAAAGGGTGGCAAATATTTCGCGCGTGATATGAAAGAATATTCATATCCTTGTTATGACGTTGATGTAGTAGATACAACAGCTGTAGGTGATGCATTTGTAGGTTATTTTATTGCAGGAATAGGCAGTCAAAAATCAATTAAATACATTTTAGACAGAAGTTCTAAAGCTGGAGCTTTGACAGCTACTAAGATTGGTTCTGCAATATCAATTCCTAGCAGTGAAGATGTAGATAAATTTTTAGGGGAAGTGTTTAATAATGAAAATTAATAGCAAACAAGCTAAAAATATTATACATAGTTTAAATGATTTAATTTATGATGATATTTATGTGTATGACAATAAAGGTTGTTTATTAGCGAGTAACAATGATGATGTTGATGAACAAATTCTTGATTTCGGGAAAATTGTATCACACAAAAAAATGATTTTAGTTGAAGATATGCATGATATCGACTTAAAAGCAATTTTATTGCCTGTTCACATTAAAAATAATTTAGTTGCTATAATTGGTTTAGTTGGGAATTATGCAATTATTTCTCAGTATAGTGCTTTAGTTGTTAAAATTGTGGAAATTCTACTCAGCGAATCAATTTATTATCAAAGAAAAATAAGAAATGCAGAAAATAACCGATTATTTCTTAATGAATTAATTTTCGGACAGGATAATTATGAGGCTGTTTTTCTTATTGGAAATGTTATTGGAAAAGATGTAAATGAATTTAAATATATGGTTTTAATTGATGTCCATGATGAAGATAAAGCTAAAATTACTAGCGATCTAATTATTGGGAGTATTGAAAATAAGCTTTCTAAGAAAGATTTAGTAGGCGAACAAAAAGGTAATATAATTATTATGTTTGCTTTAGATGATATTGAAAAAGTTAAAAGCAAATTGGTAATAATAAGAGATTATCTTGAACAGAAGTATAAGAAAAATGTGTCTGTTGGAATATCTGATAAGATAAAAAAATATAAAGATTGTAAAAGAGCATATTACCAAGCTAAAAAAACTTTGCAATTAGGTCTAGTTAAGTATAATAAAGGTATATTTTCGTTTGCAGAATATTCGTTAGAATTATTGTTTTCAAATGTGGATGATGAATTAGTGGATAGTTTTGTTTTTGAAGTTTTTGGACGATTACCTGATAAAGAAATTTGTGAAATAGATAGATTGTTAAGAATATATATAGATAATAACACTTCGTTAATTGCAACTAGTAAGCAATTATTTATTCATAAAAATACTCTTCAATACAGGCTGAATAAAGTTCAAGAAATTACTGGATTTAATCCCAGAAATACAATGGAATTGTATAAACTTTTTACTGCAATTAATTTATATAGTAAAAATAAATTTAATAGTTAAGTACTGCTGAAACAAAAAAACTTATGAAAACGTTGTCAAGTTTGGTCTGTGTAACATTGTATATGTTTATTTTTTTGATAGTATTAAGGTATAGTAAAATTACTGCAATATTGATTTTTTAAAAAACTAATAAATAAAAGGGGAGAAACGAATGAATGAAATTGTTGTAATTGGGAGTATTAATGCAGATTTAGTTTTTGTAAGTAAGACAAGACCCAAAGCAGGCGAAACATTAATTGGAGAAGAGTTCCTCACTAACCCGGGTGGTAAAGGTGCAAATCAAGCTATAGCGGCATCAAAACTCGGATCAAAAGTTTCAATGATAGGATGTATTGGGAATGATATTTATGGTAAAGAAATGATTGAAAATTTTGAAAAATTTGGTGTTGATGCTAGTATGGTGAAGAGTGGTAGCTTATCAACAGGTGTGGCTGGAATTATAATAGATAAAGATGATAATAGTATTGTTGTAATACCAGGAGCTAATAATGAAGTTGATAGAGAATTAATTGATAAATATAGAGACATTATTTTAAATACAAAACTTGTAGTTATGCAATTAGAAATTCCACTAGATACTGTAGAGTATATTATAAATTTATGCAGTGAAAACAATATTAAAACAATATTAAATCCAGCTCCGGCAAGGAAATTGCCAGAAAAAATAATTGAAAACGTTACTTATATTACACCTAATGAGCACGAAGTATATGAAATATTTGAAAATCAGAATTTAGAAGATTTGTTAGCGAAATATCCAAACAAATTAATAGTGACTCAAGGTGCAGAAGGGGTAGTATTTCATGATGGCAAAAACGTTAGAAGAGTCAGTGGAATGGTAGTGGATGCTATAGATACAACTGGTGCTGGTGATACATTTAATGGAGCTTTAGCCACATGTCTTGTTAAAAACAAATCAGTTTTTGATTCGATAGTGTATGCTAATAAAGTTGCTGCAATTTCAATAACAAAATATGGCGCTCAAGGTGGGATGCCAACAATGGAAGAGGTAGAGAGGTGGAATTAACTTGCTAAATAAAAAACAATTAAAGTATTTAAGGGAGTATGGTATTTTATATATTCTTATTCTACCAGTAATTCTTTTCTTCATTGTATATCATATTCTTCCTATAATTGGGATGAAAATTGCATTTGAGGACTATAGAATAATTGGTGATAATATTTTTGTAGGTTTAAAACATTTTAAATATTTATTTTCCTCGCCATCATTTAAAACAATAATAGTTAATACACTTACATTAAGTTTTATGAAAATGATTTTAATTTTTCCTATTCCAATAATGATATCATTTTTAATTAATGAAGTGAAGAATTCAAAGTTTCGCCAAGTAGTGCAAATATCTCTTTATATTCCACATTTTTTATCCTGGGTAATAATAGCAGGTGTTTGGATATCATTCTTATCACCTACTTATGGTGCTATAAATAATATTATAAATATTTTTGGTGGTACTGATATAGATTTTATGACTAGCAAAAGCTACATTAGATGGGTATTGGTTGCATCTGAAATGTGGAGATCGGCCGGATGGGATTCAATATTATATCTTGCGGCGATATTAAAAATTGACAAAAACCTTTATGAAGCTGCAATGCTTGATGGGGCTTCAAAACTTCAATCTGCAATGTATGTTACATTGCCTTCTATTAAAAGTACAATTATAACAGTATTTATATTAAATTTAGGATTTTTTATGAATGCAGGATTTGATCAAGTATTCAACTTTATGAATCCGTCAGTGTTAAGTGTTATTGATATTTTAGATACTTATACATATAGAATTGGTTTGGAGACAGGATTATACTCGGTTGCGACAGCGACAAGTGTATTCAAAGGTGTTATAGGATTTGTTCTAATACTTGGAGCAAATAAGTTAGTTAAAAAAAGTTCAGGGAAGGGGTTGTGGTAAATGAAAAAAATAACATTAACCAATATAGTTGTTGGTTTTATATTAATGCTTTTTATGATTTATGCATTACAACCAATATTAAATTTATTGGCGTTATCTTTAACACATCCTGATAGTGTACAAGAATTGACTGGTTTGGATATTTTTCCTAAGAATTTATCGTTGTTGAATTATAAATTTATATTATCTAATCCAAGCATCGTGCGAGGTATTTTTAACAGCATTTTATATACAGCTTTAGGAGTGACATTAAGTGTATCATTTACAGTTATTACAGCATTTGTATTGACTAGAAAAAAATTAATAGGTAGAAAATTATTTATTCTTCTTACTATCTTTGTAATGGTATTTGAACCAGGAATTGTACCAGAGTATTTGGTAATGAAAGATTTTCATCTGTTAGGTAGTATGTGGTCAATTATTTTATATAAAATGGTAAATGTATATTATTTAATAATTATGATGCGATTCTTTGAAGAAATTCCTGAATCTATTGAAGAAGCAGCATTAATAGATGGCGCAAATCCTATTCAAATGTTAGTAAAAATATTTGCACCGATGTCGAAGTCATCAATTGGAACAATCACATTATTTTACGCAGTTTATAGATGGAATGAATATTTTAGATCTGGAATATATCTTAGTTCACAGCCGGGCAAGTGGCCGTTACAAGTAGTATTAAGACAGTTTGTTGTATTGGATGATACACAATCAATGGTAGGTGGATTTGATGCAATGTCACAAGTATACGGTAGTGTCAACTTTGAAGCGCTTCAAGCTGCTGCGATAATCGTTGGTATGGTTCCTATTCTAATGTTATATCCAATAATTTTAAGAAACTTTACGAAAGGAACTTTTGAAGGTTCATCTAAATAAGTTATCTAAGTAATGTAACGTACATTACTATGTATAAATGTTATATATTCTTTAAGGGAGGAAAAAATGAAAAAATTATTAGTTTTAATTATGGTAGTGGCAATGTTGTTTGTTGTTGCTTGTTCATCAAACGAACAGGGAGTAGCAAATGAACCTGTTAAGGAATCGAAGGCAAATAATGAAGTTGTAAAAACAGAAAGCGATGAACCTGTTGTAATAAGGATGGCAGTGAAAGATCTAAGTCCTAGTAATGAAACACATCAAGCTTACATCCAAAGAATCGAAGAAGGATTAGCTGCAAAGGGAACATTTGTTGACATCGATATTATTGAGATGCCACAAGGTAATTACGCTGAAAACCTTGGATTGATGTTATTAGGTGGAGATGTTCCAGATATTATTTACTTCCAAGGTGGAGACGAACAAATGGCTAATCAAGGGCTTTTAGAAGATTTGACACCATATATTAATGAATCAGAAGTTGTTAAAAATTCTTTGTTAGATTATCAAAAGGAAAGAGTAGCAAATTATCCTTATCTACTTTGGATTAAACCTATTGCTAATAAAGTTCCAGTTGTTAGAACTGATTTCTTGAATAATATGGAAACTTCAGAAGCTCTTCTTAATGATCCTACAATTGATAACTATTATGCTTTTTTTGAAGAAATGGCAGAAAAAAATGCTACATATGCATTTACTGCACCTGGAAAACTTTTAGAAATTGATACTATTTTTAACAATGCATTTGGTGTAACTGGACAATGGGTTGATGTAGATGGCGAATATGTATATGGAAAAGTTACAGATATGGAAAGAAATAAATTAGAATTTTATGCAAAATTATATGCAGATGGATTGCTTGATCCAGAATATTTAACTAAAGCATGGGATACTAAAGAGCAAGTATTTTATTCAAATGAAGTTGGTGTAATCAGTGGTACATCAGGTAAAGTTATTGATATTTATGATGGTAACATGATTGCAGCGAACGGTGAGGATTCACATTTAACAGTTTTACCGCCTGCTAAAGGAGTTGCACAAGGTTACAACCCTATATCAGTATTAAAAGAAACAAGAGGTTTAGCTATATCTTCAATCTCAGAAAACAAAGATCTAGCATGGGATATAATAGAATTCCTAGCATCTGATGAAGGTCAATATATTGATAGACTAGGATTTGAAGGAGAACAATATAATATTGTTGACGGAAAAATTGAATTAACAGATGCTATGAGCAATTGGTTTGCATTCTTCTTTGAAGTTCCTACTTGGAAACCAGAGATGGAAATGACTTCACCTCTTTTAGGACCTGCTTCAATGGATTCATTAGCTATGGCAGAACAATATTATGTACCTGATACTGCTGTTACGATTCCAGTTGAATACGCACCACAGTTAGATGCGATTAGTAATTTATACAATGAATTTTCAGCAGATGTTATTACAGGAAAAATATCAATTGATGAGTGGGATAACTTTTTGAATGACTGGTATGCTCAAGGTGGACAAGAAATCACAGATTATGTGAATTCAATATTAAAATAATTAAATTGTGGAGGAAATAAATGACTTTCAAAGATAGAGTACTAGGAATGTTTGTAGGTGTTGTATATGGGGACGCATTAGGAGCAACTATTGAAAAACTATCTTATGATCAGATAAGAGAAAAATATAATAGAGTCGAAACTTATAAAATGGATTGGCATAAAGCAAATTGGGCTCCAGAAGATAGAAAATTTAGAATTAGAGGAAATGGTATTTTTACTGATGATACTCTAATGACGATGGCTCTAATGGAAGTGTATAACACAGAAAAAAGACATTTAGATTCTTATGATATGGCCAAGGAATTTGTAAATCAAGTATATTATGAGAAATACTACGTACCTGAATTACAACGTGTAACAAATATTCATGAAAGGTTATTTGTTCCTGAACAATTCATTTTTTTAAGACATGCATTAGCAAATTGTGAACCACGTGAAGGTGGTATTGGAAATATGGTAAATTGTGGTGCGGCGATGTATATCGCCCCCATAGCTGCTGTAAATGCAATGAATCCCAAACGTGCATATGATGAAGCAATATCTTTCGCTCAAGGACATCAAAACAGTTATGGATTAGAAGCTGCTGGTGTTCTTTCAGCGTGTATTGCTGAAGCATTTAAAGAAAGTGCTTCAATAAAAAGTATTTTAAATGTAGCTAAAGAATATGCAAAAGATGGTACAGGATTGGCTATTGAAGATTTGTTGAATTTAGCAGAAAAGTTAAAAAGTAAAAAATACGATAAGGATTATGTAGTTAGAGAAATGCAAAAAGTTATGATTAAATATTCTCCAATGGGCGATGATGTAAATAGAAGCGCAACAAAATTAGGTAAACCTTCTAATCATTACACGCCTAGTCGGTTATTTAGTATTGAAGAGTTGCCGATTGCATTGTTTTATATTGCATTGCATGATGGTGATTTTAATGAAAGTATATTAGATGGTATAAACTCTGGTAGAGATACTGATTCAATTGGAGTGATGGTTGGTGCTATTTTAGGAGCTATGAAAGGTTCTAGTATTGTGCCGGAAGTTATTATTGAAGATATTGAAAAAGTGAATCAGTATGAACTAAGAAAAATTTCAGAGAAATTTTCAGATACTGCAGAAGAAATAATTTTAAATGATATTAAGTCTGAAATGAAATGGATTGAAAATATAAATCAATTATTGGGAGAGTAATAATATGAAGTATAACTATTTAGAAAAAGTATATAGTGGTATAGTTGCTAAAGCAATGGGGGTAATATTAGGAGCTCCAGTTGAACCCACGTTATGGACATATGAAAAAATATATGAAACTTATGGTGATATTACACAATATGTTAAAAAATTCAAAAATTTCGCTGCTGATGATGATTTAAACGGTCCTATATTTTTCTTGAAAGCATTAGATTTGATGAAAAATGGTGAAAGCTTTGAAGCTTCCCATGTTGGTAAAGCATGGCTAAATTATTCGCGTGAAGGTATTGGTATGTTTTGGTGGGGAGGCTATGGCATAAGCACTGAACATACAGCCTTTTTAAACTTAAAAAATGGTATTGATGCACCACGCTCTGGTTCTAAAGAAGTTAATGGATTATCAATTGCTGAACAAATTGGTGGACAGATTTTTATAGATACTTGGGGTTTAATTTTTCCTGGGAATATGGAAAAAGCTGCTGAATATGCTGGAAAAGCCGCGAGTGTTTCTCATGATAAAAACGGAATATATGGTGCAAGATATATAGCTGCGTGTATTGCAAAAGCTTTTGATACAGATGATATATTAGAAATTATTACTTCAGCTTTTAGTGTTATTCCTGATGACTGTGAGTATAGAAGAGTATGTGACGCAGTTATTGATTTTTATAATAATGATAAAGAGAAAAACTTTAGAAAATGTTTGAATTATTTAACGAAAGAATTTGGATATGACAGATATTCTGGTGTTTGTCACATTATTCCTAATTCTGGCGTTATTATTTTATCTATGTTATATGGTGAAGGTAATCTTGCTAGAACTATTGAAATTGCAACTATGTGTGGATGGGATACAGATTGCAATGCAGGGAATGTAGGTACAATATTAGGCGTATTAAATGGTTATGAAGGTCTTGTAGAAAAATATAGAACACAGATAAATGATGTTATAATTGCATCTAGTTCGATTGGATCTCTTAATATGATTGATATCCCAACATTAGCAAAAGAAATAGCCAATTACGGTTATCAATTGGCAGATGAGGAAACACCTATTGAAATAAAAGAAGTAGTTGAAAATTTAAGAGATTTAAACTTTGATTTTAATATTTCAGGATCTACTCATGGTTTTAGAACTAGTGATGCAATACGTTATCCAATTAGGCATACGGTTGGAACAGGAGAAAATGGTACTGATAGTCTTACTGTGTTATTAGATAGAGTATATAGAGGAAATGTAGGAAATATTTATTATAAACCTTATTATCGTCGTGAAGATTTTGATGATGAAAGATATCAGCCTGCATTCTCGCCAAAAGTATTTAGTGGACAAACAATGACATGTCGAATTAAGTTAGATAAATGGAATGGTGATGATTTTGGTGTAGCACCATATATCAGACTTTCACACTCTAAAATTGAAATAGTTGGACAAATGCGAATGATTAAATCTAAAAAGTGGATTGATATTGAATATGAAATTCCAGATTCAAAAAGTGAACCAATAGATGAAATTGGTTTGAAATTAGAAAGCTTTACAAGAGAAAAAAATAAAGTGTTAGGAAATCTTCATATTAGTGAATTTAAAGTGTTCGGTAAAGGATATCATACTATCGATTTCAAAAAAGAAACCCGTGAATTTGGAACTATTACACAATTCACTGAAAATGCTGGTTCTTTTGTGCTTGAAGATGGTCATATACATGTGATATCAAATGAAAACTCATTAGCTTTAACGGGTAATTTTTACTCTGAGGATATTGAATATAATGTAACTTTGACTCCGAAATTTGGTAGTAAACATTTTGCTGCGTTTAGATGTCAAGGAATAAAAATTGGTTATTTAGTAGGGTTTGATGGAGATAAAGTTAAACTTATCAAAAGTGATTTCGGTTATGAGACTTTACAAGAAATTGAGTATAAGACAGAAATGAGCAAAGATTATGCTTTTAACATAGAAGCGATTGGTGGAAAAATTAAGGTTAAAATTAATTCTGAAGAAGTAATTGATTTTGAAGATAAAAACTATTTAACTCACGGTTGTGTGGGTTATTCAATGTTTGATACAGGCAGATTATTAGTTAAAAAAATATCGTTTAAGGAGCTGTAATGGATAAATTACAAGGTTCTTGTGGACAAGTTAGAAAAAGTGATGTGAAAATAACAGTTGATTTAGATACGAATGGAATAGAAATAATAATCATTTCTAAATTTGATAAAATGTTTGGAACTCATATGGAAGAAGCAGTTAAAGAAGTTCTTGCTGAGCAAGATATAAAAGATGCAAAGATAGTAATAGAAGATGATGGAGCTTTAGACTTTACGATTAAAGCACGTACTCGTACTGCATTAAAAAGGATTCACGAGGTGTTAAAATGAAGAAATTAATAAGAAGCATGCTTTTTTGTCCTGCAAATAATCCTAAATTATACTATACTGCACCTGTCTATAATCCTGATTGTATTATTTTTGATTTAGAAGATTCAATTGAAGTGTCTGAAAAAGATGCAGCAAGAGATTTATTAGTGGAGGCTATTAAATCTCTTGATTTTGGAAATATAGAAATATTTGTTAGAGTAAACTCAGTTACTACACCTTATTTTGAAGATGATATAAAAGCTATAGTACCGGCCGGTGTTAGAAATATTAGACTTCCAATGTGTCAGACGAAAGAAGATGTAATAAAATTAGATAAACTGATTAATTCTATAGAAGTTGAATATGATATTGAAATTGGAAGTACTAAGATACAAGTAGGAATTGAAACTCCAAAAGGTGTATTAAATGCATCAGAAATAGCTGGAGCTAGCAACCGAGTTATTGGGCTTTCATTTGGTGCAGAGGATTATACGGCATCACTAGGAATTGATAGAACTAAAGAAGGTAAGGAATTGCTGTTTGCTAGGAATATGATTGTTAATGTTGCAGGTATGTATGACATTGCTGCTACAGATACAGTTTGGGCTGATATAAATGATTCGGATGGATTCGTTGAAGAAATTAAAGCTATAAAAGCACTTGGATTTAATTCGAAGTCATGTATACATCCGTCGCAAATTGATATTTTACATGATGCTTTAAAACCTACAGAAGAACAAATTAAAAAAGCTATGGTTATACTTGATGCTGTAAAAAATGCTGATGTTGAAAATGGTGGTGTAATTCAAGTTGATGGGAAAATGGTTGATGTTCCTGTCATAACAAAAGCAAAAAAAATAATGAGTTTATATGAGAAGATGATGAAATGGGAAAAATAATTAGAAAATTACCGGAATATATAGAAGGTTATGGCAAAGTGGTTCCGTATGGAACTATTATAACAAAGAAAGAAAAAGCAAAATTAAGCGATGTGGTGACTAAAAAAAATAGTAAAGTTATATCCCTTGAAGAGGCGATTATTAATTCTGGATTAATAGATGGTATGACTGTAAGTTTTCATCATCATTTAAGAAATGGCGATTATATAATGGAGCTAGTATTTAAAATAATAAACAAACTTGGAATAAAAGATTTAACACTAAGTGCTTCGTCAATCTCAAAAACTCATGACTGTTTGCTTGAATACATAAAAGATGGAACAATTACAAAGATTTATACTTCAGGGTTTCGTAGTGCATTAGCTAATGAAATACAATATAATTTCAATTTAAAAGCTCCTGTAATTTTTATGACGCACGGTGGACGTGCTAGAGCGATTGAAGATGGGAGTATAAGTATTGATGTTTCATTTGTTGCTGCATCATGTTGTGATAAATTAGGAAATATGAATGGTAAATATGGTAAATCAGCATTTGGTGCTATTGGTTATCCTATGGTGGATGTTAAATATGCAAAAAAAACAATTGCTATTACAGATAATTTAGTTCCTATTATGGATAAAGATATAAGTATTCCAAAAGATTATATTGATAGTGTAGTGGTTGTTGAGAGTATAGGGAATCCACAGTTGATTGCAACTGGTGCTACAAGAATTAGTCGAAATCCAATGGATTTACTTATTGCAAAGAAAGCAGCAAATGTTCTCATTGCTAGTGGATATATAAAAGAAAATTATTCTTTCCAAGCGGGATCTGGTGTTATATCGTTATCAGTTTGTAAATTTATAAGAGAATATATGAAAAAAAATTCTATAACTGGTGAATTTGCATCTGGTGGTATAACAGCTAACTTAGTAGATTTATTTGAAGCTGGTTTATTTAGGAAGCTGTATGATGTACAAACATTTGGTAGTGATGCAATATCTTCGCTAAACAGAAATGAGAATCATATTGAAATGTCGGCAGATGAGTATGCGAACCCTGCTAATAAAGAATGTATAGTAAACAAGTTAGATGTTATGATACTTTCGGCAACTGAGATAGATGTTAATTTTAATATTAATTCTGTAACAGGTTCTGATGGACGTATGATTGGTGCATTAGGTGGGGCGCCTGATACTGCAGCGGGTGCGAAATTGACGATAGTTGTTGCACCAAGTATGCGAAAAAGATTTCCAATCGTAGTCGATAATGTTAAGACTATTTGTACACCTGGTGAGAATATTGATATATTGGTCACTGAAAGAGGTATATGCGTTAATCCTCGAAGGACAGATTTAATATCAATTTTAAAAAGAAATAATATTGTTACGACATCAATAGTAACTCTTAAAAATGATATTTATAAGTTAACTGGTGTCCCTAATATCTTAAAAACTGGAGATAATATTGTTGGAATAATAGAGTATAGAGATGGTAGTGTTTTAGATATCATTTATGATTTGTAGTCTAAAAATATGAAGAAGCTTAAAAGTATAATTAAAAAGCTTAAAAAAGATATAGGTGCACTGTACTGTGCATATGAGCGAATAGATACACCACTAATTGCAAAAATTATTGCAATTATAGCTGTTGGATATGCATTAAGTCCAATGGGCTTAATACCGGATTTCATTCCTATTTTGGGATATTTAGATGATTTAATATTGTTACCTTTAATTATAATGCTTGCAATAAAGTTAATTCCAAATAACATCATGTCTGAGTGTAGATCTAGTGCAGAAAAAATATTTAATAAAGAAACATATAATAGTCGGATTACAGGCTGTATTATTATTGGAATATGGATTTCTTTATTTGTATTGTTTTTAATAAAAATTTTAACTTAAATAAATTTTTAGTTTGTTCTAAAAGTCTATTTATAACTATGGAGGAGTAAATGGAACACATATTAGTATATGGTTTGTTTGTTTTAGGACTTATTCTTATTGTAAAAGGTGGAGATTGGTTTGTTGATTCAGCCATTTGGATCGCAGAAGTTACAGGAATACCAGCAATTATTATTGGAGCAACGATAGTAAGTATAGCAACTACATTACCAGAATTAATGGTTTCTGTAACAGCTAGTTTACAGGGATCATCTGAAATGGCTATAGGTAATGCCATAGGATCGATAATTTGTAATATAGGGCTTATTTCATCATTAGCATTTATTACGATTAATAATGAAATAAACCGTAAATTATTTGGTAAAAAGAGTGCTATAATGATTGCGACTTTAATTACATTTACTGTATTTTCTTTTGATTTATTATTTTCGCATTTAGAGTCTGTAATTGTTTTGTTGTTTATAATATTATTCTTATATTATAATATTAAAGGCAGTAATGACGACAAAGAAGAATATACGGTTGATAAAATTAAAATAACAAGTGAAAGCATTACAAAAAATATTATATTATTTGTAATAGGTGCAGCTGGAATTGTAATAGGTGCAGCATTATTAGTTGATAATGGTATAATAATAGCAAATCTATTAGGAGTATCAGAAGCAATTATTTCATTAACAGTGATTGCGTTAGGTACATCTTTACCTGAACTTACAACGATGCTATCCTCAATTAAGAAAAAAAATCATGATATTGGTTTAGGAAATATAATAGGAGCAAATATATTAAATGTTGCATTAATTTTAACGACGACTTCTCTTATATCTAAAGATGGGCTACCAATTCGATTATATGATTTTGAATTATTTGGTATGAAATTTAATAAATTTGCAAGTACTCTTAAAATAGATGTGCCTTTTGCACTTCTTCTGATGGTTATCTTTGCCGTACCAACGGTTATTTATAAGAAGACTAAAAGATGGCAAGGGATATTGATGTTGATAATTTATTTTGTTTATTTGGTATTTAGAGTTAGCACTGGTGTAGGAGTATTATAGAGATTGACAGCCATAACAATATGATATATTTTTAATAGGTTTATTTTTTTATAAAGAATTTTACAGTTTAAGTTGAGCTAATTATAAAAAAACTATAAATTTAATATTAAAATTGGAATTATTGAAGTTATAGCAGGTAATCACGAAATAGTATATAAAGTAGGAGTCTTATTTCTTAATGAAGTAAGACTTTTTTTAATTAAAGATAAAAAAAGTGGTATAATTGATATAAGGGATATTTTTTTAGAGAGGACTATTATGAAATTAAATACAAAATTACTTTTTGCTAACAATTTTAATATTATTTTTTGTAATAGTTCTCTCAATTGTAAGTAATACAATTTTTATGAGTGGATATGATAAACTTGAAGAAGAATATGCATTATTTGAATATAATAGAGTTTTTAATGAATTTGAAGAGTATATAAATAAATTAAATGTAATTGTAAATGATTGGGCCACTTGGGATGATACTTATTATTTTGTTGAAGAAAAGAATTTTGAATATATTGAATCTAATATTGTTAAGTCTACATTTGAAAATATTGGGTTAGATTATATTATCTTTTTAGATAATAATAATGAGCTTATTTATTCTGGGCAATATGATAATGGAGTGGTAAGTAATAATGTTGATAAAAATGTGCTTAAACTTTTTAAAAATTCTAAAATAGGAGCTACAATTAATTATATAAATAATAAAAATTTGATTATAAATAAAGCTCAAGTATTTGATTCTGAAAAAGAGAGAGAATCAAATGGCATTATGATTTTTGCTTATTATTTATCAGAGGAAGAGTTATATGAAAAAGTAAATTTGAATTCAAACAATCAAGTTAAATATTTTAATAATGTAGATATAAATACTAATGATAAATTTATATTAAATAAAGCTAAAAACAAAATGAACCTTGAGTTTTATTTGCCATATGCTAATAATAAAAAAACAATAAAAATACAAATTAATTTTTCAAATGAAATTGCAAAGTTAGGAAAAGAAACAGGTTTGAATTTATTCTGGTTTTATTTTTCAAGTATTTTTATACTAGTAGCTGTATTATTAATGACTTTAAATAAATGCATAGTAGATAGGATAATATATTTAAATGATTCTATAAAAAAAATTTCAGATGAGAAAAATTTATCAAAACGTATTAAAATAAAGGGAAAATCTAAAGATGAAATTTTTGAACTTAAAATAAGTATTAATAAGATGCTTGATAAAATAGAAAATTTGCAAAAAGAATTAGTTAATTTTGCAACTGTTGATGAGTTGACAGGTGTTTATAATAGAAGAGTTGGTTTAGAAAAATTAGAAAGGAATATTATTGAAATAACAGAATTAAATAATCCTCTTACTATATGTTATATTGATATTAATAATTTGAAGATTGTTAATGATGAATTAGGACATAATTTTGGAGATTTATTAATTTTAGATGTAGTTGAACTTATTAAAAAAAATATTAGAGATACAGATTATATTTCAAGGTTTGGAGGAG
Source organism: Peptostreptococcaceae bacterium (assembly GCA_027064135.1). Lineage (GTDB taxonomy): Bacteria > Bacillota > Clostridia > Peptostreptococcales > Acidaminobacteraceae > HSG29. The sequence goes on from JAMOQG010000044.1 coordinate 72,302, forward strand.
ATGAATTTGTTTTAGTATTATCAAATACTAATGTAGAAAATGCTGAAATTATTACAAACAGAATTCAAAATTCTATTCAAGATTTTAATGAAATATCAGATAAAAATTACCTTGTAAGTATTAGTTTGGGAATTATCGAATATAATGGAATAGAAACTTTAGATGAATTAATTGAAAGAGCAGATTTCAAAATGTATGAAAATAAGATATTAATAAAATCAAAACTTAGAAATATTTTAAAATAAGTTATGTAAATCAGAGAGGTGTTTTTAAATGTATAGTTTAAATGAAATTATTAATAAAGCCAGTCATGAAACATATCAACATGGAGAAAAATGTTACTATGACGGAAAAGTTCAAAATGTTCATATCTACAATAACCGAACTAAATTTTTTATTAAAGATAAAGAAATTTATAATGTGGAAATTGAGATGTTGAATTTAAAGAACAAAGACAAAGCAAAATCTGTTTATTGTTCGTGTGGCTATACTGGTAATGGTGATGTTTGTAAACATATTATTGCTGCTGTTTTATATTTAAAAAATAATGGTTTAGAAAAACTTAAAGAAATTGAAAATAAAGAATTAATGATGTTAAAAAATTCTAAAATGGTTAGTGTGAAAAATTATCTTGATAATTTAAATGCTGAAAAAGAAATTAATAAGAAAAAAATATCAATTGAATATAACATCGATTTTACTAATGGAGTAGATGTTAGTTTAAGAATTGGAAAAGATAAAATGCACCCTGTAAAAGATATATTTGAATTATCATATTTTTTTAATAGCAATATGAGCCAAATGTCATTTGGAGAAGAATTTATTTTTGATAAAGATAAGCATTATATTGGAAATGGTGATTTAAGAAATATTAAGATACTTGAAATATTGCCGAGTTTAAGTATTAACGATTCAGTTGATAAAAGAAATGTACCACCTGAATTATTAATAAGAATTTTAAAACTTATGAATAGTAAAACGGTTAATATTAAAATGAATAATGAGTATTATAGTAATGTTAAATGTATTTTTGATAAGAATTTAAAATTAAAACTTGATATAAAAAATGATTATTTAACTTTTTCATGCGATTTAATGAAAGATGTAGTTTCATATAAATATGGTAAGATTGATGTTAAATTTAATGGTTCTTATTTAGGTCTATTTGAAGAGAGTAGTGAACTTTTATCAATTTTTGCTGATAAAGGAACTGGTAAAATAAAAATTGGCATGTCTGATGCTCAACATTTTATTGATACTTTATATAATGAAAGATATAAAGAAAATATTATTATTGAAAAAGATTTGAGTAAATTAATTGAAAAGAAGAAATTTAACGTTGAAATATATCTTTTGAAAAATGGAAGTTTAATAAATGCAAAAGTAAAATTTATTGAAAAAAAGAAAAAATTAATGTTTACTGTGCTCAATGATATCGAGAGAAGTGAAAATGAAAATATAATTGCTGAGATTTTAAAAGGATACGGATTTATTAATACTGAAGGCAAATTTATATTAAAAGAGGATAGAAAAATATATTTATTTTTTAAAAATGGAATTAGTGAGTTGGAGAAAAATGAAAATATAGCAGTATATTATACTCAAAATTTAAAGAAATATTATAATAAATTGAATAATATTCATATTAATGTAACTGAATCTAATATAAATATGCTTGATCTTAATTTGCAAATTGATAATTTTTCAAAAGAGGAAATGGTTGAAATTTTAAATGGAATTGTTGAAAAAAAGAAATTTATAAGATTAAGTAGTGAAAAATTTGTAGATTTAGATTCGGATTCAATTGAAGAATTAGAAACTATTTTAGAACAATTAGGCAATAAATCTATAACAACAAATAATTTTAAAATAAATAAATTTCAAGCAGTTGAGATGTTTCATAGAGTAGATAAGACTAAATTTGATTTAAATGATAGTGCAGGTGTTTCATTAATTTTAGATAAATTAATCAATTTTAAGGAAGATAAAATTACAATTGATGTTTTGGCTGATGTTTTAAGAGAATATCAAAAAGAAGGAGTGATGTGGCTAAAATCTCTTGAAAGTTGTAATTTGGGTGGGATATTAGCTGATGAAATGGGGCTTGGAAAAACAATTCAGGTTATTTCCTTGCTTGCTCATTCTAAAAATCAATCTTTAATTGTTGTACCTTCGAGTTTAATGTACAACTGGAAAAAAGAATTTGAAAAATTTATGCCTGAAATAAAAATACTTGTTATTACTGGAACAAAGAAAAAAAGACAAAAACTAATAAGCGAGAAGGATAAGTATAAGGTTATTATTACATCATACCCATTGATTAGAAGAGATTTAGAATGTTTTATAGATACTGAATTTGAATACTGTATTTTGGATGAAGGGCAGTATATTAAAAACCCGGACACTAAAGTTTCAAAAAGTGTTAAAATGATAAATTCTAAATATAGAATTGTTTTATCAGGAACACCTATTGAGAATAATTTGATAGAACTGTGGTCTATTTTTGAATTTATTTTGCCTGGATATTTAAAAAGTCAATCTGTTTTTAAAAAAGAGTTTATTAAACGGGGGGAACGTGGACATGAGGATTTAATTAGATTGACAAGTCCTTTTATTTTAAGAAGAAAGAAAAAAGATGTGTTAAGTGAATTGCCTGAAAAAATTGTAAATGTTGTTTATTCAAAGTTAAATGATAAACAAATGAAAATTTATGATAGTTATTTATTAGATATGAAAGAAAGACTTAAAGAATTGTCAGATAAAAAAGGAATGGTTAACTCTCAAATTGAAATTCTTTCAGTTTTAACAAGGTTAAGACAAATATGTTGTGACCCTGGCCTTTTTATTAAAGGGTATAATGAGAAAAGTGGTAAAATTGAACTTCTTGAAGAATTAGTAGATGAGCTTTTGGAAGGGAATCATAAAATTTTAATTTTTTCACAATTTACGTCTATGCTTAGAATAATAGAAAAATTATTAAAGAAAAAGAAAATTTCATATTCATATTTGGATGGTCAAGTAAAAGTTGTAAAAAGAGGAGAAATTATTGAAGATTTCACTTCTGGTAAAACAAATATATTTTTAATATCTTTGAAAGCAGGTGGAACTGGACTAAATTTAACTGAAGCTGATACTGTAATACATGTCGATCCATGGTGGAATCCTGCGGTTGAAGATCAAGCAACCGACAGAGCACATAGAATTGGCCAAAAAGATGTTGTAAATGTTTACAAAATAATTACTAGAAACACTATTGAAGAAAAAATATATGAAATTCAGTTGAGAAAAAGAAAGTTAATTGATAGTGTTATTGAAGCTAAAAATGTATCTGAGGCTTTTAATAGTAATGAAATTTTTGAAGTCTTGAATACTATAATTTAGATTGGAATATCCCTAAAAAAACATTTACAATTTGTTAATTGTATGATAATATTCTAATGTTGAACTTATGACTGCGTTATTCGAATACCTAACGGATTTCTTCGTTGTAAGCGATTTTAAAATATGGAGGTGTATAAATGATTACAAAAGAGCAAAAAGCTGAAATTGTCAAGGATTATGGTATTTCTGAAGGAGATACAGGATCTGCACAAGTACAAGTTGCATTATTAACTTACAGAATTAATGATTTAAATGAACATTTAAAAGTTCATAAAAAAGATCACCATTCTAGAAGAGGATTATTAATGATGGTTGGTAAAAGAGGAGCATTATTAAAATACTTAAGAAATAATGAAGAAGCCGAGTACAAGAAATTAATCAAAAGATTGAAATTGAGAAAATAATTATAATGATAGAGCGGATTTTCTCCGCTCTATTAGTTTATATTGTCCTACTTGGTATGAATGAAGCTCAAAAAATGTGTTGAGAGGTTCATAGCAAGTGGGATAATTAGTAAAGGAGGAATATATTGAATATTGAAAGAAAAACATATTCATTAGATATTGCTGGAAAAACATTGAAAGTTGAGATGGGTAGATTTGCAAATTTAGCAAATGCATCAGCAATGATCACATATGAAGAGACTTCTGTATTAACTGTTGCGACTGATTCAGGTAAAAGATCAACTATGGGTTTTTTTCCGTTAAGTGTAAATTATGAAGAAAAAATGTATGCTGCTGGAAAAATTCCAGGAGGATATTTAAAAAGAGAAGGAAGGCCTTCTGAAAATGCTACATTGGTTTCAAGAGTAATTGACCGTTCAATAAGACCGTTGTTCCCATCTGAATTTTCAAATGAAGTTCAAATAATAGCAACTGTTATGTCAGTAGATCGTGAAGTCCCTGCTGATATGCTAGCAATGCTTGGAGCATCTATTGCATTATCTGTTTCTGATATTCCATTTGAAAAACCAATTGCAGGCGTTAAAATTGGATATGTTAATAATGAGTTTGTTGTTAATCCATCTGATAAAGTATTAGAAGAATCTGCAATGGATTTAGTGGTTGCTGGAACAAAAGATGCTGTTGTAATGGTTGAAGCTGGAGCTAAAATGGTTCCTGATAGTATAATGCTTGAAGCTATTTTGTTTGCACATGAAGAAATAAAAAAAATAGTAGCATTTATTGAAATGATAGTAGATGAAATTGGCGTTGAAAAGCGTGAAGTTATAAAAGAAGAAATTGATGAAGAATTTTATAATAAAGTGTTTGATGAAATGACTGATGATGTTGATAAAGCAATGAGAATTGCAGATAAGCATGAAAGAAATGATTTCATATCTGAAGTAAAAGAAAATATGATAACTAAATATAAAGAAATTCTTGAAGAAAATGAAGGAAATCTTAAATTAATTGGGAAGGCGCTTGAAGCTTTACAGAAAAAAACAGTAAGAAAAATGATTATTGAGGAGAAAATAAGACCTGATGGTAGAGCATTTGATGAAATTAGACCTTTAAGTTCAGATGTAAATATATTACCAAGAGTACATGGAACTGGTTTATTCCAAAGAGGTGTAACTCAAGCACTTTCAATAGTAACTTTAGGTGCAGCAGGTGATGCTCAAAGATTAGACGGATTAGAAGCTACAACTACAAAAAGATATATGCATCAGTACAATTTCCCACCATATTCTGTTGGTGAAACTGGAAGAATGTTTGTAAATAGACGTGCTATTGGTCACGGTGCTTTAGGTGAGCGTGCATTAGTACCTGTTTTACCTTCAGTTGAAGAATTTCCATATGCAATTAGAGTGGTTTCTGAAGTTCTTACTTGTAATGGAAGTTCTTCTCAAGCGAGTATTTGTGGTTCAACTTTAGCTCTTTTAGATGCTGGTGTTCCTATCAAAGATTCAGTTGCAGGTATTGCAATGGGTCTTGTAAAAGAAGGAGATAAACTTCAAGTTTTAACTGATATTCAAGGAATTGAAGATTTCTATGGAAATATGGATTTTAAAGTTGCTGGTACAAGAGAAGGAATTACAGCTCTTCAAATGGATATTAAAATGGATGGTTTAAGTAAAGAATTATTAGAAGAAGCTTTAAATGCAGGTAAAAAAGCAAGAAATCAAGTTCTTGACAATATGGCAACTGCAATAACAACGCCAAGAGAAGAATTGTCTAAATATGCTCCAAGAATTTTCAGTATTAAAATTGATCCTGAAAAAATCGGAAAAGTTATTGGACCTGGTGGAAAAACTATTACTAGAATTACAACTGATTTTAATGTGAAAATTGATATTGATGATGATGGAATGGTATTAATTACTGCAAATGATAAAGAAACTGGAGAAGGCGCATTAAGTGAAATTGAAATGATAGTAAAAGAAGCTAAAGTAGGTGAAATTTATATTGGTACAATTAAAAAAATACTTAATTTTGGTGCTTTTGTTGAGCTTTTCCCTGGATCTGAAGGATTATGTCATATTTCACAATTTACTCAAAAAAGACTTAAAAATATAGAAGACAGCTTTAAAGTTGGAGAAGAAATATTCGTTAAAGTTATTAAAATTGACGAAAAAGGAAGAGTTGATTTATCCAGAAAAGAAGCATTAAAAGATAAAGATATGGACGATGATAAATAGTAATATTAAAAGCTGAGTTATCTCAGTTTTTTTGTAAATTGATTAATGAAGGTAGGGGTTGTTTTGAGAAAATTTATGAAAGTAAGTTTAGATCAATTTAAGAATGATTTTCACTCAAGTGATTATTTAAAAACATACAATGAAATTATTATGCCTATTAGAGCAACAAACCTTTCGGCAGGGTATGATTTTTATAGTCCGAGTGAATATTTATTAAAATCTGGCGAAAGTATAAAAATACCTACAGGGATTAGAGTTAAAATGCAAGATAATGAATGGCTTGGTATATACATTAGAAGTAGTATTGGATTTAAATATAATGTTCGACCTAAAAATTCAGTAGGAATAATTGATTCTGATTATATAAATGCGAAAAATGAAGGTCACATTTGGGTTGCTCTTTATAATCATGGAGAAGAAGATTTGATTATTAAAAAAGGTGAGCCTTTTGCACAAGGAATTTTTCAGAAATATTTATTAGTTGAAAATGATGAACCAAAAGAGATACATCGAAATGGTGGAATAGGTTCAACAAATAGTTAATTATTATAAAGGTTTCATATTATGAAGCCTTTTTTTGTTGTATTGGAAAAATATTATAAATTCACTTCTTGGTATGATATAATTGTAGTTGGAAATTGCTGTTGGAGGTGTATTTTGGCTAAAGAGAAAAAAGCGAAGAAAAATTCAGTCATCAAAAAAACTAATAAAACTAATAAAGCTAATAAAGTTAAGAATACTAAAAAAATAAATGAAAAGAAATTAAATAAAGAAAAGAATAAACAAAGAAATATTATTTTGTATGAAATAAAATTAATATGCTTGTTTGCAATAACTATTTTAATGGTACTTTCATTTCATACTGAATCAGTTGGAATAATAGGGAGTTTTATAAATAATGTATTTAAAGGCTTATTTTCAAAAGCTGCTTATATTTTTCCATATCTTATTTTCATTGCAATATTTGTTAGTATTAATAAGAATTTTAAAAGATCTAGTGTTAGGGTTGTTATAGCATTTATTTTAATGTTTTCAGCAGTTTTATTATTTATTTCAGTACCAGTATATGATTTGTTTTCACATGGTTTAAAATGGAGTAAAGTTAATATTTTTTCTATTGAAGGTCTCAAAGAATCATTTGAAAATGGAATTAATTTGCATGGTGGAGGAGTAATTGGAAATTTACTTACTTATTTATTTTATAATTTAATAGGAAAACTTGGAATTTATTTAATAATAATTGTTAATTTAACTGTTTCAATATTATTGATTACAAATTATTCTTTGAAAAGAGGATTTAATGTAATTAAAAAAAGAAGTGGTAACTTTTATGAATCGTATGAACATAAAAAAATTGAAAATAAGATTCATATTAATAGTAGAACAATCAACAATATTAAAAAGGAAAGTACAAGAGGTGTTAAACAAGGGTTTCGCGTAAGTTCTGTACTAGATGATAAAAGTGAAGTTAAAAAAGATGTGGGAACAGATTTAGAAAAAGATATTCAAATAAATGATTATGTGGATAAACAAGATGAGTTTTTAGAAACGGAATATGTTAGTTCTGAACCAATAATTGAGAAAACTATTAAGTCAAAGAAAAAAAATAAAATTGAAACTGATATTAAAGAGGTTGAAAAAATTGAAAAAGAACTTGATGAGAATTCTCATATTCAATTTCCTGATTATGTTTTACCAAGGCTTAATTTACTAGATAGAGTTAAAACTAATAAACGTACCAATCATACTGAATATAGGGAAAATGCAGATATATTATTTAATACTTTAAAGAATTTTAATGTTGATGGTAAAATTATATCTATTACTAATGGACCTGCTTTAACGCGTTATGAATTTCAACCATCACCTGGAATTAAAGTAAGCAAAATAAGAAATTTAAGTGATGATATTGCATTAAAATTAGCTGTTCCAAGAGTAAGAATTGCTCCTGTTCCTAATAAGGCTGCAATTGGCATCGAAGTTCCAAATAAAGTGAAAAATATAGTAAGTATTAGACAAGTTTTAAAATCAGAGGAATTTAAATCAGAAGATAACAAATTAAATGTTGTATTAGGTAAAAATATATCAGGAAAGACTGTAATTGCTGATTTAGCAGATATGCCTCATCTACTTATTGCAGGTGCAACAGGTTCTGGTAAGAGTGTATGTGTTAATATTATAATTACAAGTATTTTATTTAGTAAAACACCAGATGAAGTGAAGTTTTTAATGATTGATCCAAAAGTTGTAGAGCTTTCGCATTATAATGGTATTCCACATTTAGTATTACCAGTTGTTACTGATCCGCAAAAAGCAGCAATTGCACTTAATTGGGCTGTTAAGGAGATGGAAGAACGATATGGTAAATTTGCTAAATCTTTTACAAGAGATTTATCTGGTTATAACAGTAAATTTCCTGATAAAAAAATGTCTCAAATTGTAGTAATAATTGATGAACTAGCTGATTTAATGATGGTTGCTCCGAAACAAGTAGAAAATTCTATTGCAAGAATTGCACAGAAAGCAAGAGCTGCAGGAATTCATTTAATTGTTGCAACACAAAGACCTTCTGTGGATGTAATTACGGGTGTAATAAAAGCAAATATTCCTTCAAGGATTTCATTTGCAGTATCATCGTCTGTTGATTCAAGAACAATTTTAGATGAAGGTGGTGCAGAAAAGCTTTTAGGTAAAGGTGATATGCTTTATAGACCAGTTGGAGCTCCAAAACCAATAAGATTGCAAGGAGCTTTTATTTCTGATAATGAAGTTTTTAATATTACTGAATTTATTAAAAATCAGATAGATAAAGAAAAAATAAATTATAAAAACGAAATTTTAGAAGAAAAAGTAATTGAAAATATTGATGAAGAAGTTGATGAATATCTTGCAGAAGCAATTAGAATAGTTGTTGAATCAAAGAAAGGTTCAATATCATTTTTACAAAGAAAAATGAGAGTTGGTTATAATAGAGCAGCTAGAATGATAGATGCTATGGAAGCAAGAAATATTGTTGGTCCGGCAAATGGATCTAAACCTAGAGAAGTGTTTATGAGTAAGGAAGAATTGGATAATTTTGAGGTGTAAAATGGAAATTGATATAGAAAGTTATTTTTCTTTAAATGATGTTTTAACAATTGATATGCGTACAAAGGAAGAATATAAAAGTAGTCACATTTTGAATGCTATTAATTTTGAAATATTAAATCATAAAGAAAGAAAAGAAGTTAGTATTCTTTATAATAAAAAAGAAATAGAAGAAGCATATTTAAAAGCTTATGAATATTCGATTTTAAAGCTACCAAAACTGTTTGAAATAATAAAGAAGAATAAAAACAGAAAAATTGTTTTTTATTGTTCAAGAGGTGGAAGCAGAAGTAACATTGTATATGAAGTGTTTAGAAATTTAAAAGGAATTGAAATTTATAAAATCAATGGTGGATATAAAGCGTTTAGAAAATATGTAAATGAGTATTTTGAAAAAAATCTAAATAAATTTGATTTTAGAGTGATACACGGGAATTATGGTTCTTCTATTGACGAATTATTAAATCATTTAACAGAGTTACAATTAGCAACTTTTAATTTTAATGAACTTGATAATGATATTTCACAAAAACAACTTGATAATATATTATTTGATAAATTGTTTTATTTAAATGACAAAATTATATATATTGGAAATGAAAATAAAGAATTTTCGAATGCTTTTATAAGAAAAGAATTAATAGATAAACTTAAGAATAGTAAACATATTTTATTAAAGGATAGTATTAATTTAAGAATTGAAAACATTTACAATAGAGATTTCATTAATGTTTCAGAGAAATTTTTAAATAATTTTATTATTAAAATTAAAGAAATGAAAAAAATTATTGGTAATAATTTAGTAAGTGAAATTATTGCTGATTTATCAAATGAAAATTATAAAATTGCAATCAAAAAACTAGTAATTAATTATTATGATAAAATTTATAAAAAAGAAATTTTAGAATATGAATCTTATTATAAAATATATGAATTTAATACTGTAAATGAATTATTTAAAAATTGGAGTGTGTAAATGAAAATTTATATTGAAACATTGGGGTGTTCAAAAAACTTAGTTGATTCAGAAATAATGTCAGGATTATTTACTTTTAATAGTCATGAAATTGTAACTGATCCTACAATAGCTGAAATTATAGTAGTAAATACATGTGGATTTATTAATGATGCTAAAGAAGAATCTGTTAATGAAATTTTTAATCTTTTAACATTAAAAGAAGAGGGAGCATGTAAAAAATTAATAGTTTCAGGATGTTTGTCGGAAAGATATTCTGCGGAATTAAAAGAAGAAATACCTGAAGTTGATGCTTTTTTAGGAACAACAACTTTTCAACAGATTATTGATGTAGTTGATAAAATAATGGAAGAAGATGAAGTTGTAGTAAAAGTAGGAAATATTGATGATAAAATTGATGAATCTTTAAAAAGAAATGTTTCAACACCATCCTATTTTGCATATGTAAAAATTGCTGAAGGCTGTAATAACAAATGTTCGTATTGCATTATTCCAAAACTAAGAGGTAGATTTAGAAGTAGAAAAATAGAAGATATTGTAAATGAAGTTAAAGGACTTGTTAATGGTGGAGTAAAAGAAGTTGTACTTATTGCACAAGATACTGCAAGATATGGGATTGATTTGTATAATGAATATAAATTAGCAGATTTACTTCACGAGTTAGGTAAAATTGAAGGTCTTAAATGGATTAGAATACAATATGCATATCCAGATGTTATTGATAAAAAATTAATAAATGAAATGAAAGTAAATCAAAAAGTTGTAAAATATCTTGATATTCCAATTCAACATGCAAATAATGAAATGCTAAAGAGTATGAATAGAAAAGTTACAAAAGAAAAAATTGTTAATTTAGTTAATAATTTAAGAAAAGAAATAAGTGATATTGCAATAAGAACAACACTTATTGTAGGGTTTCCTGGTGAAACAAATGAACAGTTTAAAGAATTATATAATTTCGTTGGTGAAATGAAATTTGATAGACTAGGTGTATTTACTTACTCTGATGAAGAAGATACAGTTGCATTTTATTATGATAATAAAATTGACGAAGAAATAAAAGAAGAAAGAAAAAAAGAAATTATGTTACTTCAGCAGACTATTTCCCAAGAAAAGAATAATTATAAAATAGATAAAATATATGAAGTGGTTATTGAAGAAAAACTTGAAAATGAAAATATATATATTGGTAGAACACAATATGATTCGCCTGAAATAGATGGTGCGGTTTATGTTCATACAGATCAAATTCTTGATGTTGGGGATTTCGTTAATGTTAAAATTACAGATGCTTTAGAGTATGATTTGATTGGAGAGGTGTAAAATGAATATTGCAAATAAGCTTACAGTTTTAAGAATTTTATTAATACCAGTGTTTTTGTTTGTTTTATTAAGTAACATGCCTAATAATTTTATTATAGCATTAGTTATATTTATTATTGCTTCATTTACAGATTTTTTAGATGGTTATTTAGCAAGAAGTCTGAATCTTGTAACTAAACTTGGAAAGTTTCTTGATCCATTAGCAGATAAATTATTAGTAATTTCTGCAATGCTTGCTTTTATAGAACTTGGGTTACTATCATCCACTGTTGTTCTTATTATTGTTTCAAGAGAATTAATTATAAGTGTGTTTCGTGCGATTGCAGCTTCTGAAGGGATAGTAATTGCTGCTAGTTGGTGGGGAAAACTAAAAACAAATTCGCAAATATTAATGATAATTATTTTACTTTTAAATAATTATATTTCAATTTCAGTTTCTAAATATTTAAATCCTTCAATAATAACTATAGCAACAATATTTACTGTATTCTCTGGAGTTGACTATATTATAAAAAATAAACAAGTATTAAAAAGTTAGAGGTTATTATGAAAATAGCGATTTTAAATGTCGGAAATGAAGTTGTTGAAGGTGATGTTGTTAATTCAAATGCTAAATATCTTAGTGAAAAAATATTTAATTTAGGTCATACAGTAATGTTTCATTCAGTTTGTAGAGATAGAGAAAGCGAAATTAAAGAATTTTTAGAATTTTTATCTCCTAAAGTAGATCTTTTAATTCTTACTGGTGGACTTGGACCTACAAAAGATGATATGACAAAAGAAGTATTATCAAATTATTTAAATCTTGAACTTATAAAAAATGAAATTGTACTTGAAAATATTAAAGAAAAGTTTAAAAAATTCAGTAAAGTAATGACTGATAATAATATTAAACAATCATATGTAATAAAGGATGCAAAAGTTTTATTTAATGAAAAAGGAACTGCGCCTGGTTTTTTATTAGAAAAAGATATATGTAGTTATGTTTTACTTCCGGGTCCGCCAAGAGAAATGAGATATTTGTTTGAAAAATATATTTTTGAATATTTGAAAAATAAAATTGATAAACATTATATTAACTCTAAAATTATAAAAATAAGCGGGCTTGGTGAATCGTATGTTGAATCAAATATTATAGATTTAATTAATAATAAAAAAATTTATATTGCAACATATGCATCTTTAAGTGAAGTGAAAGTGAAAATTTCTTCAAATAATGAAGATGAATTAAATAAAGCAAAGGAAATTATTATAAATAGATTTAGAGATAATATTGTAAGCTTTACGATGGAAGAAAATTCTAAAGTTGTGATTCGGTATTTAGTGGATAATAATATTTCAATTTCTACTGCTGAATCATGTACAGGTGGGTTATTAGCATCTGAAATAGTTGATAATTATGGAGTGTCTAAAATTTTTAAAGGAAGTTATGTTACTTATTCCAATGAAATGAAAATGAATGTTCTTGATGTGAAAATTGAAACACTTAACGAATATGGTGCCGTAAGTTCTGAAGTTGCTAATGAGATGCTTGGCGGTTTAAATAAAAAGATGAACACTGACATAGCAATAGCTATTACTGGCATAGCAGGGCCGAATGGTGGCTCTGTTGATAAACCTATAGGACTTGTATATATAGCATTAAAGATTTTTGATGATAAATATATAATTAAAAATAATTTTAGAGGAAATAGAACTGAAATTAGAGAAAGAACGTGTAAAAAAGTATTTGATGTAATTTCACAGAAAATAATAATTGACAAATTGCTATAATGGGGTATAATTGTTCTATAATAAGAACGAATGTTCAGAAGAAAGGGACGGTATTAATATGACAAGTGATTTTCAAAATAAAGCTAAAGCTATTGATAGTGTATTAAGTCAAATTGAAAAACAGTTTGGAAAAGGTTCGATAATGAGACTTGGTGATGAAGCCGCTAGAATGGATGTAGAAAGTGTTTCAACAGGTTCTTTAGAATTAGATATTGCATTAGGTGTTGGAGGTCTTCCTAAAGGAAGAATTATAGAAATATATGGTCCTGAGTCTTCTGGTAAAACAACTTTAACTTTGCATGCGATTGCTGAAGCACAGAAAAGTGGTGGCGTAGCAGCTTTTGTTGATGCTGAACATGCTTTAGATCCGAAATATGCAAAGAATATTGGTGTTGATATTGATAATTTAATTGTATCTCAGCCAGATAATGGCGAACAAGCGCTTGAAATAGTTGATGCATTAGTAAGAAGTGGAGCAATAGATTTAATTGTAGTCGATTCGGTAGCTGCATTAGTTCCAAAAGCTGAAATCAGTGGTGAAATGGGAGATAGTCACATGGGTCTTCAAGCAAGACTTATGTCGCAAGCATTAAGAAAATTAGCTGGTATTTCTAAAAAAGCTGGAACTACAATAATATTTATTAATCAATTAAGAATGAAAATAGGAATTGTATTTGGAAATCCTGAAACTACATCTGGTGGTAGAGCGTTAAAGTTTTATTCTTCTGTTAGATTAGATATTAGAAAAAAAGATTCAATAAAAGAGGATAAAGAAATTGTAGGAAATAAAACGCGTGTTAAAGTAGTTAAAAATAAAGTTGCGGCACCATTTAAAGAAGCTATGTTTGACATTATGTATGGTAAAGGTATTTCAAAAGAAGGAAACATCCTTTCTGCTGGTTTAACATTAGGTGTTGTTGAAAGAGCAGGGGCATGGTATAGCTATGGTGATGTTAGACTTGGACAAGGGCAAGAGAATTCAAAAGAATTTTTAGTACAGAATGATGATATTAGAAATGAAATTGAATTTAAAATTCGAATAATGCATAATTTGCCTATTGACCACTTAATTGACTTAGTAGATAAAAAAATTGTTGATGAAATGATTAAGGAATATAGAGAAGATCAACCTGTTAGTAAAGAAACAGAAGATAAAACAAAATAAAATTATATATTATAGTAAAAAATGCATCTTATAAAAAGGATGCATTTTTATTTAATCATTTTCTTGACTCTCTATAGTTGATTCATACCATTCTTTTATAGAGATTGAGGCACTGTCAAAATCAATTACATTTAAAATTTTAGAATATTCATATTTATTAGAACTGTGTAAATACATGGGATCATAATAATCTTTCATAAGTCTTATTGCAACTTCTGTTACTTTCTTATCGTTTAAATCATTTTTAATTTCTTCAGCATCTGATTCTTTCATATGTTTTTTCATTAAATCAACGCCTTGAATCAACTCATCAATTGAGTTATTATTCTTAATATATTCATCAACTAAAAGTGAAGCTCTAAGTTCAATTGGAGTTTCAATATATATATGCATTCCTTTTTTCATTTTGGAATGAATATATTCTGGAACATAGACATTACCAATTTTTCTGCTTTCTGCTTCAACAAAAAAATAATTAGATTTTCTATTAATAAATGCATTATAAATATTAGATTCGAATTGTTTTGTAGTATTACATTTTCCTAATCCAACTCCACCTAAAAGAGAACCTCTGTGATTTGCAGCACCTTCTAGATCGAGCACATCTAAATTAAGTTCTGATAGTTTATGAAGTAAAACTGTTTTTCCGCTACCTGTTTTTCCATGAAGTACAATATATGAAACTTCATCATTTAATTTTGGAAGTTCTTCTCTAATAAAACGCCTATATTCTTTATATCCGCCTTTTAAGTAATTTATGTTCACACCTATACTGTGCATTAGAAGTGCTATTGAAGAACTTCTCATACCACCGTTATCACAAAAAAGTACAATGTTTTTTTTGCTTTCTGTTTTAAGTTTTAGAAGTTTTTCATATATTTCTGGAAGTTTTTTTGAAACTATTGAAACGCCAAGCATTTTAGATTCGCTGGCTGGATTTTTCTTATAGGTACTTCCAACAAGTTCTCTTTCTTCATTACTGAAAATTGGAATATTTATTGCGTTATTTATTGTTTCTTTTTCAAATTCATTTTCACTTCTTACATCAACAAAAATGAATTTGGATAAATCTATTTTTTTATATTCAATAGGAAATAGCATATTTTAGCTCCTTTATTAATTATTAACTAAGTAGTATTTTATAATTTATAGATAATATCGTCAAGATGTAAAAAAATTAATGATAATTAAAAAAAGATTACTATTAAAGTAATCTTAAAAATGTTTGGCCATTTCGTAAATTGTTTTTTCATCCATATCAAACATAAACATTGGAATTTCATATATTTTATCAATATTCATTTTATAAATCATATCTAAATATTTTGTTTCAAGTTCTTTTTTCTTAACCCAAAATTCATCAGTAGAATTACTAGGAAGTATTTTATTTACAACTAAATTATTTACTGGAATATTGTATTTAGTTAAAACTTTTATAGCTTTTTTTGTTTCTTCAATAGGTAATCTTTCAGCATTTAAAACAAACATAAATGCAAGTCGTTTATCATCTACCATAATTTTTCTTGCTTTTTCCATAGTAGCTTTTCTTTTTTCAAGTATTTCTAAAATTGGATCTTTTTCGACTTCTTTATTGTTAACATTTCCAATCATTGTTTTTAATTTAAGTGTTTTTCTTCTTTTAGCCATCAAACTATCTATCCAAGCTCCTAAAATTTCAGGAAGAGATAATAATCTCACAGTATGTCCTGTTGGAGCTGTATCAAAAATTATTAAATCAAAATTTTCACTTTCTTCATTAATTATTTGTATCATTTTATCAAATAATGCAGATTCATGTGAACCAGGAGATACACTTGCAGCATCTAATTGCTTATTTAATTCTTCAATTATTATAGGACTTAAAACTGTTTTTAGGTTTTTTCTTATTGAAGAAATATATTTTTCGCTTTCTTTTTGAGCATCTATTTCATATCCAAATAAATTATCTGCTAATTTTACAACTTTATCTCCAATTTTAATATTGAATAAATCTGAAATGGAATGAGCTGGATCGGTTGAAACAAGTAATACTTTTAGATTTTCTTTCGCTTTACTTAATGCAAATGCTGAGGAGCAACTTGTTTTTCCTACTCCACCTTTTCCGCCAAAAAATATAATATCGTTCATAATACCTCCTTTTTATGGGTCTATATCCAAATCTCCGCCTTTTTGTTCCCATACTGATTTTGAATTTAGCATTCTTTCTTCCCAACCTATTAATTCATCTTCTAAATAAGGAAGGATTTCTAAAGCGTAATAACTAGTTGGAATATCTATACCTAATAAATCTCCAAAGCAAAGAATCAAAAATTCATCTCTTGTATTATCTATTTCTATTTCGATTTTATTAGTCAAATTTCCTTTTAAATCTAATGCACCTTCAAAAAAAAGTCCTAAATTTTTTATGGCTGTTTTTAAGAAATTTAAAATATTATCCATTTCCACCTCCAATCAAAAAATATGTATATTTTAAAAACCCTATAGATTAATTTTTAATATCTATAGGGTTTAGTATTATATTTTTATTGAATATAATTATTGATTATCTGCTTCTGAGAATGCTCTTTTAGCTTCAAGCATCAAAATAAGTGCTAATATTAATAATGCAACTCCAAAGAATAATAAAACGAAATTGTTAAGATTAGCTTTAATTAACATAACTAAAGCAGTTAATGTAACAGCGAACATGAATATCATTGGATAAAGAGCCATTCTGTACTCTCTTCCAGATTTTTTTAACCAAATAGCTAATGCTAATAAAGCAAGAGCAGCTAATAATTGATTTGATGCACCGAATAATGGCCAAATTTTTGTCCAACCTTTAAATGCTAATGCTCCACCTAAAACAACTGTAATACCAGTTGCTACATATCTATTAGTCATAAATGAAGTTTCGCCTTCAGTATCAAACATTTCTTGGAAAATAAATCTAGCTAAACGTGTAGCAGTATCAAGTGAAGTTAATGCAAAAGCTGAAATTGCTAAAGCAGTAAAACTTTTACCTACAGCCATTGGAACACCAAATGAAGTCATAAAAGTACCAAGACCATCAGAGAATACATTAACAGGTCCACCGTGAGCTAATAAATCAGCAAATTTGTCACCGGCAAGGTAAGTAGCAGTAATAATAGCTATAGTTGCTAAAACACCTTCAATTAACATTGAACCATAACCGATTAATTTTAAATCTTTTTCATTATCAATTTGTTTAGATGTAGTTCCAGATCCTACTAAAGAGTGGAAACCTGATACAGCACCACAAGCGATAGTTACAAATAACATTGGGAATAAGAACTGTCCATTAACTACAAAACCTGTAGTAGCTGGTGTTTGAATTGTTGGGTGCATAATTACTATACCAAGAACTCCACCAATTAACATAGCATATAATAAGAATGAATTTAAATAATCTCTTGGTTGAAGAAGAATCCATACTGGAGTAACACTTGCAACAAAGATATAACCTAATAAAATAATCATCCAAGTATTTTTACTAAGAGCCATTGGGAATACTTGTCCTAAATAAATACATAAAACTAATAAAGCAACACCTATAACACTACCAATTGTTAAACTAACGCCTTTACTATAAACAAAATAACCAAAACCAATTGCAATTACAATAAATAATACTGAAGCAGTTGCTGCAGCTGGAACAGCTACAAATGTGTTAGCAACAATGTTTGTAAATGCAGCTACAACTAATAGCAATGCTAACCATGCAAATATACTAAATAATTGTTTACCTTTTTTACCAATATTAACACCTATTACTTCTCCTAGTGATTTACCGTCATGTCTTACTGATGCAAATAAAGCACCCATATCATGAACTCCACCAAAGAAGATAGATCCAATTACAATCCATAACATTGCAGGTAACCATCCGAATATTGCAGCTGCGATTGGTCCTACAATTGGGCCTGCTCCTGCGATAGATGAGAAATGATGGCCTAATAATACTGGAGCTTTTGCTGGAACGTAGTCAACTCCATCATTTAATCTGTGAGCTGGAGTTTCTATTGATTCATCAATACCCCATTTTTTAACTAGATACTTACCATAAGTAGCATAAGCAATTAAAAAAATTACTACTGAGAATAACATTAAAATTATTGCGTTCATTTGTTCCTCCTTATAAAAATATATTATATTAATGGCTTAGTTGTCTAAAAACTTAGCAAGTTCTTTTTTACCGAATTTATTGCTATAGCCTTTATTAAGAATGGAATTAATGACAATAAATCTGACATTTACCCAACCTTCCAAGCCAAATCTGAAACGTTTGTGAAACTTAAATTTATTTACTTTTTTAATTTTTTCTTCATTAAGAGATAAAGAGGTTTCTAAAAGTATAGTTACAATACTAGACATATGATTTTTATTAACAGTAATTATATCCTTTATATTATTCTTCAATAAATCTTCAAATTCAGTAAAATTAATTTCATTATCTATTTTCTTATAAAGAATGTATTCGTTAGTTTCAAAAGAATAGTATTCAAGTTCTTTTAGTAGTAAATATCGTGCGTTTCTTTGATTAAAAGTTGCAATTAAATCAAACTTAATATCTCCTTTGTAAATGTTTTCTTCAAAATCATAATATCTTGTTAATTTATTCTTTAAAATTTCAATATAATTATCCATAAAAAACCCCATTTCTTATAATATCTTCCTTACAGAAAGTATATATGAAATGGGGTACTAAATAGTTAAAATATGTCTTAAATGTAATAATTACTGGTTGAACTGCATAAATATTTACATAATTGACATTCTACGTTTAAAATCTTGAGTTTGATTTCTGCTTACGGGTATTTCCATATTACTACCTATCAATCTAACTTTGAAAGTTGAATTAAACCATGGAATTATTTCTTCAATATAATTTATATTTATTAAGTAAGATCTATGAATTCTAATAAAAATATTTTTTGGTAGAGTTTCCTCAAATTCGTTAAGAGTACCTGTTATTATAAATTTACCTTTAACAGTCTCAACTACAAGCGAACGATCTTCAATATAAGCAAGTTTAATTTGATTCTTTTTAATTGGATATAAAATATTATTTTTAATTAAAGTAATTATTTCATCTTTAGGATTTAAATTTGTTTTATTTTTAATTGAACTGTTTTCGAATTCTTTTGTTATTTTTGAAATACATTTGCTAAATCGTTCATCGTTAATTGGTTTTAAGATATAATCAATTACATCTAAATCAAAAGCTTTTATTGCAAATTCATCATACGCTGTAACAAAAACGATATAAGGAAATTTTGGTAAATTTAGTGATCTAATTTTTTTAGCAATATCAATACCGTTTTGAGTAGTCATATTGATATCAAGAAAAACTAAATCAATATTATTTTCACTTAAAAAATTAACAGCATCAATTCCGTTATCAAAATCTTTTAAAACATTTATATTTTGGAATTTACTTAAATGATAAATCAATTCGATTCGTGCATGTTTTTCATCATCAACAATAATACAATTAATCATCCAATCCTCCTATTTCTATCAATTTTTCAATTACAGGCAATTTTATAGTAACAATTGTTCCACTTTGCAATTCACTATCTATTTTAAATGTGGTTTTTTCATGAAATATTGTTTTTAACCTTCTATATACATTATTTATCCCAACTGAATCTGAATTGAATTTTTTTATTTCTATAAGTTTTTCCTCTTTAATTCCAATGCCATTATCTGAAATAATAATATTGATAAGATCATTTGATTTAAATATTTTAAGAGAAATAATACCGCCATCAATTTTCTTAAGAATACCATGTTTTATTGCGTTTTCTACAATTGGTTGTATTATCAGTGGTGGTACAAAAACTGTTTCATTTATTTCGTTAATAATATTTATAGATAATTTATCTTCAAATCTTGTTTTTTCAATTTTTAGATATGCATTTACATGATTTAATTCTTCTTCAAGAGTGATTAAATCTTTACTGTTATTCATATTCCTTCTAAAATAATCACTTAAATAAATAAGTAATTCTCTAGCTTTATCTTGATTTGTTCTAGTTAATGAAACAATAGTATTTATTGCATTAAATAAAAAATGTGGATTTATTTGAGCTTGAAGTGCGTGAAGTTCAGCTTTTACTCTTAAATTTTTTTGATAGTCTAATTCAGATAATTCAAGTTGCGTTGAAAATATTTTCCCTAGTCCTTTTGCAAGCGCTAATTCACTTTCGGTAGGTGCTAAATTTAAGCTTTTATATAATTTAAGTATGCCCATAATTTTTTTGTTTACAACAAGTGGAACAATTAACACTTTTTTTAGATTAGAATTGATATATGAATCATCAATATCATCGCAGATGTTAATAGTTTTTGTTTCCTCATATTCAATTATTTTTTTTACAAGTTCAGTTTTAATAAATTGTCCAGGTAAGTTGTATTTTGATCCAAATCCTATGTGAGCGAGTATTTTTTCTTTGTCTGTTATTGATACCGCATCAAAATCTGTTGATTCATATATAGTGGTTGCAATATTGTTTGCTGAATCAAAATCTAGGCCGTTCCGTAATTGCCCAAGTGCTTTATCTGCAATTAAAAGAGTTTGGTAGGATCTGAAAGCTCCTTCAACATCACCAATTTTTCTAATATTTTCAATAATATTTATAAAAATCCCAATACCAACAGAATTCATAAAAACCATTGGAAGTGAAATGATAAGTACTAAATCAAGTGCGTCAGAAAATGGTTTAGAAATAATTAGAATTACAACCATTTGCATGACTTCGGCAATTATTCCTACTGCAATAGCAAAGGAAATTCTATCATTTGAATTGTAAAATCGTACCGAAAGAAACCCTGCAAGTAGCCCTTCAAGAGTTGTAGAGATAGCGCAACTAAGTGATGTAAAACCATTAATATCAATTAAAAATCTGTGTATGCCTGCTATTGAACCTGCAATTAAACCTGTGATAGGACCACCTAGTAAGCCGCCAACAACTGCACCAATTACCCGAGTATTAACTATTGCACCGTGAAATGAAATGCCAGTATAAGTGCCAATTATACTTAAAATCGCAAAAAAAAGTCCAATATAAACTTTATTATATATTGTTTGAGTATTATATTTTAAAAACTTTTTTGTAACATTAACTCGTGAAAATATGAATGCAATCATTATTATAAAGCCAACTCTGTATACCAATTGAATGAAAATATTTAGCATATTAAACCCCTTATTTTTATTTACTTCTTATATTATACAGTGAAATTGTAAATATTCAAAATGTAAAATAAGAAAAGAAAGTTTTTAATTATATTTTACTTAAAACACTTGAAAAAAATGTAAAATGATTATATAATGAAGAACAGATTGTTTATAAGGAGAAATAAATGGATAAAATAGAAATATTGGTAACGGAAGAATATAATAATGTTAGGATTGATAAAGCACTTAGTAAATTAACTGAGAAGTTGACAAGATCTTATATTCAAAAGCTTGTTGAAGAAGAGCATATTTATATTAATGGGGAATTAGTTTCAAATAAAAAGAATGTAGTTAAAACTGATGATGAAATAATTGTTGAAATTCCACCCACAAAAGAAATGAATATTAAAGCTGAAGATATTGAACTTGATTTTGTTTATGAGGATGATGATATTATTATTGTAAATAAAAAACAGGGAATGGTAGTTCATCCTGCACCTGGTAATTGGGAAGGGACTTTAGTAAATGCATTAATGTATCATACTGAAAAACTTTCTTCAATAAATGGTGTTAGAAGACCAGGAATTGTTCACAGAATTGATAAAGACACTTCAGGGCTTTTAATGATTGCGAAGAATGATTATGCTCATAATTTTTTATCGGAACAGTTAAAAGAGCATACAACTACTAGAAAATATTATGCAATAGTTCATGGGAATATTACACAGTCAAGTGGTACAATAACTGCGCCTATTGCGAGAGATAAAAAGAACAGATTGAAAATGTCAGTTCAAGCAGGTGGGCGTCATGCAGTTACTCATTTTAAAGTAATTGAACGTTTTAGTAAATATACATTACTTGAACTTCAACTTGAAACAGGTAGAACTCATCAGATTAGAGTTCATATGGCATATATTAATCATCAAGTTCTTGGCGATAAATTATATGGAAGAACAAAAGAAAAAGTGAAATGGGATGGGCAAGTACTTCATGCTAAAATATTAGGATTTATTCATCCTACAACAAAGGAGTATATAGAGTTTGATTCTGAACTACCTGAGTATTTTAAAAATATATTGAAAAAAGTTAAAACTATTAGGTAAGGTGATATTATGGAATTTAAGGCTAATATTTTAGATAATAAAGCGATAGATCGTTCATTGACACGTTT
The DNA here is from genome assembly GCA_027064135.1 of Peptostreptococcaceae bacterium. Taxonomy (GTDB): domain Bacteria; phylum Bacillota; class Clostridia; order Peptostreptococcales; family Acidaminobacteraceae; genus HSG29. Next base: position 95,002 of record JAMOQG010000044.1, read on the forward strand.
GGCTCATGAAATTATTGAAAAAAATAAAGGTACAGAAAATCTTGTGATTATGGGTATTTTAACTCGTGGCGTACCTTTATCTGAAAGAATTGCTAAGAAAATTCAAGAAATTGAGAAAGTCAAAGTTCAAGTGTCAAGCATTGATATTTCTATGTATAGAGATGATTTATCAAAAGTTAAAGATGAACCGATTGTGAATAAAAAAAGCCTAGCTGAAATTGATATAAATAATAAGACTGTAATTTTAGTTGATGATGTTATTTATACTGGTAGAACTGTTAGAGCTGCTATGGATGCTCTTATGGATATTGGAAGACCTAAAAAAATACAATTAGCAGTTTTAGTTGACAGAGGACATAGAGAATTACCTATAAGACCTGATTTTATTGGTAAAAATGTTCCGACAAGTAAAAATGAAATTGTTAAAGTTAGACTTAATGAAACTGATAAATTAGATGAAGTTTCAATTTATATTAATTAAAATATTAAAAAAGCTAAAGAAAATAATTCTTTAGCTTTTTTTACGTGTATTATTCAGTAGTTCACTCTGCAATTTCTAAATTAACGGTATTAGAATAAGTTTTTTCGTTTCCATTATTCTTTAAAACAGTAATAGCGAAATTATATTTTTGATTAGCTACAAAAGAAGTAAAATCTCCACTATTGTAATTAGCTTCTAATGGAATATTAATTTCATTAGTAGAATTGTCAGTAATATATTGATAATATCCATTTTCAGAATAAGTAGGAGTCTCATCATTTATAGAAGCAACTACTTTATAACCATCAAAATCAGAAGCAATATATTCGTCCCAGCTAAGATTAAATTCATTATCAACTATTGCGCCTGTTAAAGTAATTTCATTTCCTTGAACAATTTCTAAATTAACAGTATTAGAATAAGTTTTTTCACTACCATCATTTTTAATAACTACAATTCTAAAGTTATATTCTTGATTGGCTTCAAAAGTTTCAGTTGAGCCTTCATTGTTAAAAGTAGTGTCTAATGGAATTTCAATGCGATTATCATCATTGTTTGTTGTATACTCAGCATAATAATTTTCAGGATATGTTGGATTATTAACTTCAGAAGAAGCAACAACTTTAAATTTTTCGAAATTATTTTCATCATATTTATCCCATTCAAGGATAAATTTATCATTAGCATTATTTATTGTACCGCTTAAATCAAATGTTTCATCATTTATAGTTGGAATTTCTAATGAAACTGTATTAGTAAAAGCCCTTGTTAATCCATTATTTTTAACAACTGTTATTCTGAAATTATATTCTGTATCTTTTTTAAATGCAGAAATGTCGCCTCCGTTGTAACCTTCACCTAATAAAATAGTGCATTCTGTATCTTCAGGATTTGTAAAATATTTATAATATCCATTTTCTGGATATGTTGGATCATCAACAGTAGAAGAAGCAACAACTTTATAATATTTTAAATTTCCACCTTCATATTCATCCCATTTAAGTTCGAAGCCATTTCCTTCTTCGTTGATTTCAACTTCTAAGGATAAGTCTTTATCATAATCTGTATTATCAGGTATTTTTAATTTTAGAGTATTACTTGGTACAACGCTTCCATCATCATATAATACATTTACATTGAAATAATAGTAAGTGTTTGGATATAATTTTTTTAAATCTCCATTATATGTTGTATATGCAATTATATCTACATCGTTATCATTTTGAATATATTTATAATATCCATCTTCAGGATAAGTTGGGGTTCTATCATTTTTTGAAGCAACAACTTTATATCCTTTAACTTTAGGGTTATCAATTTCTTCCCATTTCAATGTAATTTTATTATTAAAGGTAGAAGAATATATTCTAACCATATCATTAATTTCAGTTGTATCATCAAAAATTATTTTTTCATCTTCATCAAAAGTAATTTTTTCAGATTCGATAACTGAGAATAATAATTTTGCTGTTTCAGCTCTTGTAATTTTTTGCATAGGTTTTATATATTTTTTACCATGTGTCTCATAGCCGTTAACAAGTCCTTGTTCAATAGCTGCAGCGACATAAGTTCTTAAGTTCTTTGAAATAAGATTGCTGTCTTCATATTCATCTAATATATCTAAATTAGTTTCAGAAATATCATAACCTAATGCTTTAACTAAAGCTACCATAATATCTTCTCTTAAAGTATAAGAATTTGATTTAAATAAATTGCCATTAACACTTTTATAACCAGTCAAATAATATTTTGCAGCTTCTACATATTTTGTCTCCCAATCGGAATTTTTTAAATCAACAAACGATGAAATCGGATGTTTATCAACGGGAATCTTTAAGGATCTGACAAGAAGTGCTGCATATTCGCTTCTTTTTACAAAATCATTTGGTCTAAAAGTATCATCGTCATAACCTGTAATAATATTGTATTCAATCATTTTCATAACAGAGTTGTAATACCAGCCTGATGGATCTAAATCTTTAATTTTCATATTTTTATATTGGTCCTTTGGATTAGCAAATGAAATTGTAGACGCAAAAACTAATATAAAAATCAGTAAAACAGAAATAAATTTTTTCATAAAAAACCTCCTCATAATTTACATTATAGTATCATCATTGATAGGATATGTAAATGATATAGAAGCAAATGTAAATGAATTTTATAACAATTGTAATCAACTTGTAATGAAAAAAATATTATAATAGATTTCGTGAAAAAAGAGATAATTGTATTATCTCTTCAAAATATTATTTTACAGTTAATTTTTCAATGGTTTTTATTAATGGTGTAACATAAAGAGTTTTATTTTTAACATAAATTACCATTCCAGGTTTTGCTCCGGAAGGTTTGGATACATTTTTAATAAATGTATAATCAACTGGAACATTTGAAGACATTTTTCCTTTTGAATTATATGCTGCAATCATTGCTGCTTCAAGCAAAGTTTGTTCTGGAACTTCATTTGAATTTCTTTTTATTATTACATGTGTGCCAGCAAGATCTTTAGTATGGAACCATAAATCATCTTTACTTGCATATTTCAAAGTTAAATAGTCATTTTGTTTATTGTTTTTACCTGCAAAGATGCTAAATCCATCTGATGAAATATATTTTTTGAAATTATCATTTATTTTGTTTTTATTTTTTTTATTCGTATTTCTATTTTTTTTATTTCTGTTCTTTTGCTTATTTTTAATATAACCTGATTCAATAAGTTCTAATTTTATTTCATCTATAGTAGTATTATCTTCTGCAATTTCAATTGAATTTAATACATTTTCAAAATAATTTAGTTCTTCTACACTGTTAGTTAATTGTTTTTTTACTTCGATTTGTGCGGTTTTTAATTTGTTATATTTTTTAAAATATTTTTGTGCGTTTCTAGAAGGAGACATATTTATAACTAAGTCTATGTTAATTGGACTGTTGTTATCATAATAATTGTCAAGGGTAACACTATTCATCCCTTTTTTTAATTTATAAATATTTGCAGTAATTAATTCGCCTTTTATTTTAAATTCTTCAGCATTATCAGCATATACTAAATCATTATTTAAATTAGAAATTTTATGTTCAAGTAATTTAATTTTTTTGTTTAATAAACTTATTAGAGTATTAGCTTTTTGTTTAATAGAATTATTTACTAGTTTACTATTATAGTATTTATCAACTAAAGCAGAAAAATTATTTGTTTTTACTTGAATGAAATTTTCATTTGAGAAACTTTCAAGAAATATTGGTGAAAAATCAACTGTTTCACCTGTAGTTGAATTTTGAATTAAATAAGGTTCATATTTTTTTTCTTTAGCAATCTCTTTAAATTTTGATAAATTTTCAAATAAATTTGTTTTAAGCTCATCTGTTAAATTGATATTCTTTTTTCTGAAACTAATACCTGATCTAAAACACATTTCTTTTGCTAACATTGGACCAAATCCTTGAAAATAAGTGAAAATAAAATTCGAAGTTTTCATATTTTCAAATTCGTTTAATCCATTAAAAAGATTTTCTTTGGTCATATTCAAAATATTGATTTTATCATATTCAATAAGATTGAATGCTTGGTTTGGCATGATTTGTCTTATAGAACTCATGAAAGGCGAGACTCTTTTAATACTGTCAAATATAACGTCATTATTATTTATAAGTATAATATTTGAGTGTTTTCCCATTATTTCAATTATTAATTTTTTGGTAGTTATATATCCTAATTCATCAGATGAATCGATGTGTATTACTAAAATTCTTTCGAATTCAAGTTGTTCAATATTTGTTATAAAACCATTCTGTAGCAATTTTCTTAAAAGCATACAAAAATTTGGAGGTTTCACTGGATTTTCAAATTTTGAATCTAAAATATTTACTTGTGCATAATCGCTATTTGCTGATATATACAGTAAATGATTAGCTCCATTATTTCTAACTGTAAGAGTTAATTCTCTACTACTTGGTTGGTATATTTTATTAATTCGCCCACCTATTAGTTTTTCTTTTAATTCTTCAACGAGTGCGTTTAATAGAAATCCGCTGTAAGCCATATAATCACCTCTTTATAATTATTTATTTTTAATTAATTCATCAATTTCTGATAAATATTCAAATCTTTCCATTTTATTTAATAATTCATCTTCAATACTTTCTTTTTCTTTTACAAGTTCATTTAATTTCACAAAATCACTTACTTGTTTTTTAATTTCATTTTCAAGAGAATCAAGTTTAATTTCTAAATTATTAATGTCATTTTCAATTGTTAAAAATTCTCTTTTTTCAAGATAAGAAAATTTTAGTTTTTTAGTTTTTTCAACTTTTTTAGTTTTTTCTTTTTTAATGTTCTCTGTATTATTTACAAAATTTTCATTTTGTTTATTTTTAAAAATCATAAAATCAGAATAGTTTCCTACATGAGTGCTAATTAAACCGTTACCTTCATAGTTAAGAATAGTAGTACAGATACGATCTAAGAAATATCTATCATGCGAAACTACAATTACAGAGCCTTTGAAGTTGTCTAAATAATTTTCTAAAACATTTAATGTAGTAAGGTCTAAATCATTTGTTGGTTCATCAAATATCAAAACATTTGGAGAAAGCATTAATGTTTTTAATAAATGAAGTCTTCTTTTTTCCCCACCTGATAATTTGGAGATATATGACCATTGTAACTTTGAATCAAACATAAAATTTTCCATCATTTGTGATGCACTTAATTTAATTCCTTTTTCTGTTGTTATAAATTCTGCAACGTTTTTAATAAATTCTATTGCTTTTAAATTTTCATCAATATGTTTCGATTCTTGAGAAAAATAACCTATTTTTACTGTTTCACCTATGTCTACAATGCCGCTATCAGATTCCATTTCATTATTAATGATTTTTAGTAATGTAGATTTTCCGATTCCGTTTTTACCAATAATTCCAATTCGGCTTCCGTTTTTCAAAATAAAGTTAAAATCTTTAATTAATAATAATTCATTATAGCTTTTATTTAAATTTTCAATTTCAATTACTTTTTTTCCAAGTCTTGTAAAAGCAACAGAAATTTCCATATCGTCATCAGATAGTTTATTATCATTAACATCTTTTTTTAAATCATCAAAGCGTTCAATTCTTGCTTTTTGTTTTGTAGAGCGTGCAAGAGCACCTTTTCTAATCCATTTAAGCTCAGATTTATATAAATTTTGTTTTTTCTTTATTGTAGCATTTTCTATATTTTTTCTTTCAGCTTTTATTTCTAAAAATGAAGAGTAATTTCCAGTATAACTATAGAGTTTGCCATTATCTATCTCAATTGTCCTATTTACAACTCTATCAAGGAAATATCGATCATGTGTCACCATTAATAAAGCAATTTTTTTAGTTTTAAGATATGTTTCAAGCCATTCAATAATTTCGTTATCCATATGATTTGTTGGTTCATCAAGAATAAGTAAATCAGAATGAGATAGTAGAGTGCTTGCAAGAAAAACTCTTTTTCTTAATCCTCCTGAAAGAGATTTCATTTTAGAATTAAAAAAATCAATTCCAAGTTTAGTTAGAATAGTTTTTACTTGTGATTCTATTTCCCATGCATCAAGCAGGTTCATTTCAATATTTAAATTATCAAGTTTCATTTGATATTCTTTTGAATCAGGATATTTTTCAAGATAATCAATTGTTGCTTCGTAATCTCTAATTGTATCCATTATTTTAGAATCAGCTTTAAAAATCTGATCAAGAACTGTTAGATCAGGATCAAATTCCGGATTTTGAGAAAGATAAGCTATTTTTTTGTTTTTTACAATAAAAACTTCTCCACTTGTGGGTTCTTCATAACCGGTAATAACTTTTAATAATGTTGATTTGCCACATCCATTTATTCCTAATAAACCAATTTTGTCATTTTCGTTTATAGCAAAAGATATATTTTCAAGTAAAAGTTTCTCTGTATATTTTTTTGTTAAATTGTTTACTGTTAAAATATTCATTAAATCATCCTTTTTATTAATTTTAATCACTTTTGACATTATATCATTAATACAAAAAAAAATCCTTTCGGATTTATTTTTTGGTGTTCTCTATATCAACTTCGTATTCAGCTATATATATTCCGTTATTAGAATTACATTTTATTGCGCAAAATATTGCATATATCCCATCAACTCTACGAGTTAAATCCGTAACAAATATATCTTTTGTTTTATCTTTTGCAAATGATTTATATGGAGGAAAAATTTCAAATAAATTAAGATTTAAAGATTCTTTTGAAGTTGACATAGTTATAATTCCATTTTCATTAATATATGTGAAATTGTCCATATTTAAGTCTTTTGCGAGGTTCTGAGCTTCATTAACGTTTAAATTAATAACCTTTGTATTTTTTAATTTTTTAGCTTGAATTGTAACTAATTTTGCTAATACATCTTTAACTGCAAAATCATATAAACTATCTGAGTTAATTGTCATTTCATTTACTGAGTTTGCAAGCAAATTAATTTCGTTTTTAAAAGTATCTGTATTATTTAGTGCGTTGTTAGAATTTTCGACTATAAACTCTGAATCATTATATATCTTAGTTATTTCTTCATTTATTTCATTGATATTAGCTTTAAGTTTTTGAATTAAATTTGTAGAGTTATTATTGTTTTTTTGTACAGTTTTGATATTATTTTTAACTTCATTAAATCCAATGCCAGCTTTTTTTGCACTTTTTAATGCTATTTCAGAATTACTGTAATTTTCTATAGTTTCATTTTTTGCAGTATTTATGCTATTAACTATTTCAATAATAATTGATTTTATGCTAGTGAGCGAATCATTAGTATCCTGTGAAAGATTTCTTATTTCATCAGCAACTACACTGAATCCTCTTCCGGCTTCTCCAGCTCTTGCAGCTTCAATTGAAGCATTAAGTGCAAGAAGATTAGTCCTATTTGCAATGTTTTCAATAGTGTTTGATAAGTTACTAATACTATTACTTTTTTCTTCTAATTCAAATAAAAGATCTTGAAGTGAGTTTAAACTGTTTTTTACAATTTCAAAATTTGAAAGGGCATTATCAATACTTTCACCAGTTATATTAACAGTTTGCATTGAAGCAAGCATATTGTTATTTGTAGTTTCAATAGAATTGTGTATCAAATTTATAAATTCAGATGATTCATTAATGTTATTTTTAGATATAGATATATATTCTTGGTTTTTTTGATTTGAATCAGCAACGCTTTCAATTAATAATGAAACATCATTGATTCTTTTAAGATTATCATTCATGAAATCATTTAAATTATTTGCTGTTTCTTTTGATTTAACAGAACTTGAAATAGTAGTTTCGTACATGAATTTATTGCTTTCAGCTAAATTGTTTATTTCAGTAATGATTTTCCCAATTTCATCTTCTGAAAAAACAGGGACTTTTTGCTTATAATTTCCTTTTGTAATCGAATTTAAAATTTTTCTAATATCATTAATGGAATCGATCAGTAAAATTCTTACATATAAGTAAAAAGGTATTAAATAAATTAAAATGGTTATAATAGCAATAACATTTATGTTTTTTATATTTAACAAATTAATTAACAGAAAGTTTATTAACGTGCTAAATAATATTACTCCCAAAAGACTATTTTTTATTGATTTGTTTGATGATGTTTTGAAAACAAAGTTCCTAATTATATTGTTCATTAAATCTCCTTTACTTAAACTTTACAATTTGAGAATTCTATTTTACAGCATAAAAAAAATATTTTCAATGGGAAAATTAGAAATTTGTTGATATATACTAAAGAGTAAAAAAATAATGTTGAAATTCACTTTGTCTTGAAGGTGTGATATCATTAATGTAGATAAAAACAATTAAATTGGGAGGCTAAAATGATTTATAGTATGACAGGCTATGGTAGAAAAGAATTTGAAAATGAAGATTATAAAATTTCTTTAGAAATTAAAACAGTGAATCATAAATATTTAAATATTTATTCTAAAATTCCAGCATCATTAAATCCAGTTGAAGATAAAATAAAAAAACATATTCAAAAGAGATTAAATAGAGGTCGGATTGAACTTAATATATTTTTATCTGAAAAAAGTGAAGATCAATTAGTAATAAACCCTAATTTTCAAGTATTAGATAAATACTATAAAACTTTGACAGAAATTAAAAATAGGTATAAAATAGAATCTGATGTTAATTTGGATTTGTTAGCAAAATATAAGGATGCAATTGACATTCAATATAATGAGATTGATCACGAAAAAATATTTGAAATATTAAAAATTATACTTGATGAAGTAATTGATTCGATTCTTGAAATGCGCCGTGTTGAAGGTGAAAAATTAAAAACAGATATCGAAAATAATTTAAATGATATTGAAGAAATTTTAAATGTACTTAATAGGAAGACTGGTGTAATAATAAATTCTCATAGAGAAAGTATGAGAAGAAAAATAAATGATTTATTATTAAATATTGAAATTGATAACGATAGATTAGAACAAGAAATTGCTGTTTATTCAGATAAAACGGATATTAATGAAGAAATCATTAGAATTAATAGCCATTTAAATCAATTTAGAGAAATGTTAAAAAATGGTGGAGTAATAGGTCATAAATTAGATTTTTTATCTCAGGAACTTAATAGAGAAATAAATACTATTGGATCAAAATCTCCAGATGTAAATATTACAAATTATGTAGTGGATATGAAAAGTTTAGTTGGGAAAATTAGAGAACAAGTGCAAAATATTGAGTAGGAGTATGAAATGATTAAAAAAAGAGGGCTTTTAATAGTTGTTTCTGGACCATCTGGTGCAGGAAAAGGTACTATTTGTGCAAATTTATTAACTAAAAAAAATTCGATTTATCCATCTGTTTCAACTACAACTAGAAAACCTAGGAAAGGTGAAATTAGAGGTATAAATTATAATTATATTTCAAAAGAGGATTTTGAAGAAAAAATTAAAAACAATCAGTTTCTTGAATATGCAAAGGTATATGATAATTATTATGGAACTCCAAAAGATTTTGTACTAGAAAAGTTATCAAAAGGTGAAGATGTTTTACTGGAAATTGATATTCAAGGTGCAATAAAAGTAAGAGAAAAATTTCCTGATGGGATATTTATTTTTATTTTACCGCCTTCAATGGCTGAATTGCGTAATAGGATAGTAAATAGAGGCTCTGAAACAAAGGAATCACTTGAAAAAAGATTTATGGCAGCTTTTCAGGAAATAAAGCTTATTAAAAAATATGATTATTTTATTGTTAATGACAAAGTTGAAGATGCAACTAGAAATTTAGTGTCTATTATTGAGGCCGAAAAAAGTAGAGTTGTAAAAAATGTAGATGAAATAATAGAAAATTTTAGGAGGTAAATATGGTTAATCCATCAGTAGACGATTTATTAAAAATAATTGATTCAAGATATGAAATTATTGTAGGTGTTTCAAAAAGAGCTAGAGAATTATTTGAGGGCAAAGAAACTACATATGATAAAAATGAATTGAAAGCAGTTACTATTGCAATAAAGGAAATTAACGAAGGAACAATTGAATTAGTAAACCCTGTGTTAGATGAAGACGAAGAATAGAGTGAATTGAGATGGAAACATTAAAAGGGAAGAATATTGTTTTATGTGTTACGGGCGGCATTGCAGTTTATAAAGCTGTTGATGTTGTAAGTAAACTTAAAAAACTTGGAGCAAATGTTGATGTACTTATGACTAAAAATGCAACAGAATTTGTATCTCCATTAACTTTTCAATCGTTATCACATAATAAAGTTATAGATGACATGTTTTCAGAAATTAAATATTGGGATATTGAACATATTTCATTAGCTCAAAAAGCAGATATTTTTCTTGTTGTACCTGCTACAACTAATGTTGTTGGTAAAATTGCAAATGGAATTGCAGATGATATGGTTACTACAACAATTATGGCTACTAAAGCAAAAGTTTTAATTGCGCCAGCTATGAATACAAATATGTATACTAATCCGATTTATCAAGATAATGAGAAAAAATTAAGAAAATTAGGGTATTTATTTATTAACCCTGATTCAGGAAAACTTGCTTGTGGAGATATAGGAGCTGGTAAATTAGCTGATACTCAAGATATTGTTGATAGAGTAGAATATGAACTTATGATTGAAGAAAAACTTAAGAATATTAAAATTTTAGTAACAGCAGGACCAACTGTTGAAAAAATTGATCCAGTTAGATTTATTACTAATCGTTCAACAGGTAAAATGGGTTATGCAATTTCAAAGCAGGCAAAATTACTGGGGGCTGAAGTTACTTTGATTACAGGTCCTACAAATATTGAAAAGCCATATGTAGATAATATTATTGAAATTGAATCAGCTGAAGAAATGTATAAAGAAGTAATTAAAAATAAAGATGTTGATGTAATAATAATGACAGCAGCTGTAAGTGATTACAGACCGAAAGAATATATTGATAAAAAAATTAAAAAAAGTGATAATGATTTAGTTTTAGAACTTGGAAGAAATAAAGATGTTTTATTTGAACTTGGAAAAATAAAAGAAAATCAGCTTTTAATAGGTTTTGCTGCTGAAACAAATAATATAAAAGAATATGCTTTAAAAAAATTAAAAGAAAAAAATCTTGATTTGATTGTTGCAAATGATGTATCTAAAAAAGAAATTGGATTTGGTGCTGATTCTAATGAAGTTATATTCTTTGATAAGAATGGAAATGAATTTGAACTTGAAAAAATGTCAAAAGATTTAGTAGCATTAGAAATTGTAAATAAAATAATAGATTTATTAAAAGAGTAGATAAATCTACTCTTTATTAGTTTGGGTGATATTATGGCTAAATATGCAAACGTGATTGTATTAAGTAATTCAAAAGCACTTGATAATTTGTATACTTATGAAATTGCTAACGAATATATTAATAAAAATATCATTGGGCTGAAGGTGCTTGTTCCTTTTGGTAGAGGTGATGCATTAAGAGAAGCGTTTGTTTTTGAAACAAGCGATATTTCTGATTATAAAAGAATAAAAGAAATTAGATATTATCTTAATGATGATATATCAATATCTAGAAATGATATAGATTTAATAAAATTTATGAAAAATGAGTATCTTTGCACTTATTCAGAAGCGCTTCAATTAATTGTTCCTTCTGGAACAAAATTAAAAAGAACAATTATATATAAAGTTATAGAAAATGATATAGAACAAGAATTAGAAAAGAAAGAAAATGATGTTTTTAAATTTATTAAAAAAAATGAAGTAGTAAGTGAAATTAGTTTAAGAAAAGAATTTAGTGATTTTAAAAACATAGTCAAAAAACTTGAAAATAAAAAACTAATAAAAAAAGAATATAATTTTATAAGTGTTGTAAAAGAAAAACTTAAGGAAGTTGCTATAAGAAATATGAGTTATGCTGAACTTTCTGAAGTGAAGAAAAAAATTCCTGAAAGGAATATTGCACAGATAAAGTTAATTGACTATATGGCAGAAAAAGAAGAAGAAGATTGTTCAGTGATTAGGAAAGAACTTAAAACTGCTAAATCTGTTTTTGATAAAATGGTAGAATTAGGTGTTATAAAAATTAGAAGAATTAGAGAAAAAAGAGAAATTGAATTTCAGTTTAATATTAAAAATGATACTTTTAAAACTCTTAACTTTGAGCAAGAGAAATGTTTTAATGAAATAAAAGTTGAATTAGGGAAAAATATATTTTTAAATTATTTAATTCATGGTGTAACAGGTAGTGGTAAAACAGAAATATATATGCATTTAGTAAGAGAAATATTAAATGAAAATAAATCATGTATTATCTTAGTCCCAGAAATAGCATTAACTCCTCAAATGATTGAAAGATTTATAAATAGATTTGGTGACAAAGTGGCAATAATACATTCTAAACTTTCGTTTGGAGAAAGATTTGATGAGTTTAAGGATATTAAAGAAGGCAAGAAAAAGATTGTTATTGGCGCAAGATCAGCAATTTTTTCTCCGGTTGATAATTTAGGAATGGTAATTATTGACGAAGAACACGAAAACACTTATAAATCAAATAGAGATCCTAAATATGAAACTTATGATATTGCAAAATTTAAATTAATGAAAACTAATGGATTATTGATTTCTGGATCTGCAACACCTAAAATTGATTCGTTCAGTAAAGTTAATAATAAAGAAATGAAATTAATTTCTTTAAAGAATCGGATTAATAATAGAAAAATGCCAGAAGTAGAAATTGTTGATATGCGCGAAGAATTAAATGTAGGAAATAAAAATATTTTTAGCAGAAAATTATATAATGCAATTAATGAAAGGCTTAGAAAAAAAGAACAAATAATAATTTTTTTAAATAGAAAAGGATATTCTTCATTTGTTTCATGTAGGGAGTGTGGATATGCACTGGAATGTCCAAATTGTGAAATTTCTTTAACTTATCATAAAGAAAGAAATAGTATGGAATGTAGTTATTGTGGATATAAAACATATATTCCGAAAACTTGTCCTAAATGCGGAAGTAAATATTTCAAATTATTTGGAATTGGAACTGAGAAAGTTGAAGAAATTACAAAAAATACTTTTAAAAATGCAAAAGTTGGGCGACTTGATAGTCAAACCACTAGAAAAAAAGGCTCGCTAAATGAAATTATTGGAAATTTTGAAAATGAAAATTACGATATTTTAATTGGAACACAAATGGTGACAAAAGGCTTTGACTATGAAAATGTCACTTTGGTTGGTATTTTAGCTGCTGATTTAATAATAAATTTCCCGGATTTTTCTTCAGCTGAAAGAGCGTTTCAATTAATTACTCAAGTTGCTGGAAGAGCGGGCAGAGGCGAAAAAGAAGGTGAAGTAATTCTTCAAACCTATGAACCAGAAAATTATGCATTAATTGCAGCGAGCAAACATAATTATGATGAATTTTTAAAAGAAGAATTAAAAATTAGAAATGTATTTGAATATCCACCTTTTGTAAAATTAATAAATATTATTTTTTATAGTGAAAATGAAAATCTTTTAATAAGTGAAACTAATAGATTTAAGAAACTTATTGATAAAGAAATTAATTTAAATAAAGTTAAAGTGTTTGGGCCAAATAAGGCTCTTCACAGTAAAATACGCGGGAAATATAGATATCAGATTTTCTTTAAAATTTTTGATAATGAATTTAATAATGTGAAAAATAATATTAAGAAAGTTATTGATAAAAATAATTTTAAAGTATATATTTCAGTTGATGTCAAACCAAGTAATTTAGTATAGGAGGAAGAAAATGGCTTTAAGAAGTATAAGAGTAGTTGAAGATCCAATTTTAAGAAAGAAAACTAGAGAAGTAAAAGAAATTAATGAAAAAATTAAAATAATTGTAGAAGATATGATAGAAACAATGTATATTGAAAAAGGTGTAGGGCTAGCAGCTCCGCAAGTTGGTATTTTAAAAAGAATTTTTGTAATTGATATTTATGATGAAACTGGTGTAAAAGTGTTTATAAATTCTAAAATCACTAAAACAAGCGGTGAAGTTGAAGGCGAAGAAGGGTGTTTAAGTATACCTGGAAAAATTGGTAAAGTTATGAGACCTGAAAAAATTACTGTTACAGCTTTAAATTTAGAAGGCGAAGAATTTACAATGGAAGCTGAAGGACTTTTAGCTAGAGCAATTTGTCATGAATCAGATCATCTAGATGGAATTTTATATATAGATAAAGCATGGGATATTGAAAATGTATAAACTTAGAATTGCTTTTTTAGGAACACCTGAGTTTGCAATACCATCATTAAATCAATGTATTGAGAGTGGAGAAGTAGTTACTGTAATTACTCAACCTGATAAAGAAAGAGGTAGAGGGAAAAAAGTGCAGTATACTTTTATTAAACGAGAGGCTTTAAAACATAATCTTGAAGTTTTTCAACCTAAAAGTATAAAAAGCGAATCTTCAGTTGAGTATCTTAAATCATTAAATATTGATTTAATGGTAGTTGTAGCATATGGACAAATATTATCAAAAGAGGTTTTAGATATTCCTAAATATGGTTGTATAAATGTACATGCTTCATTGTTACCTAAATTAAGAGGTGCAGCTCCAATAAACTGGGCAATAGTAAATGGTGACAAAGTTACTGGAGTAACAACAATGAAAATGGATGTAGGTTTAGATACTGGTGATATGTTAGGAAAAATAGAAGTAGAAATTGATGAATTTATGAGTGCAGGAGAACTTCATGATATACTTATGGTTGAAGGAGCTAAAGTTTTAAAACAAACTTTAAAAGAAATTGAAAATGATGAACTTAATCCAGTCTCTCAAGAAGATTCTATTTCAACTTATGCACCAATGATGAATAAAAAAATGGCAATTATTGATTGGAGTGATACTGCTAGTAATATTCATAATTTAATTAGGGGATTTAATCCTTGGCCTGTAGCTTATACTGTTTATAAGGATAAAAAAGTTAAAATATATGAGAGTGAAGTAATTAATTTGAATTTGAGTAAAAATAATGGCGAAATTGTAAAAGTTTCGGAAAATGGAATTGTTGTTCAAACTAAAGATAAATGTTTATTAATTAAGAAAATTCAATTTCCAAATAAAAAGAGTGTATCGGTTAAATCATTTTTAAATGGAAATGATATTGAATTAGGAGTTGTTTTAGGAGGTTAGTATGTATTATTTAAGTTATATTGTTATGATACCGTTTTTAATTTTTACTATGTATGCACAGAGAAAAGTGAAAACTACCTTTAAAAAATATTTGCAAGTTGCAAACAGAAGAGGTTTAACTGGATATGAAGTTGCAAGAACAATATTAGATAGAAATGGTTTAACAAATGTGAATATTGAAAGAGCAAATAGAGGAATGCTTTCAGATCATTACGATCCAACGAAAAAAGTTGTAAGACTTTCAAATGAAGTATATAGCGGAAGAACAATGTCTTCAATTAGTGTTGCAGCCCATGAGGTTGGCCATGCGATACAACATTCTAAAGCATATATGCCATTAACATTTAGAAGCATGCTAGCGCCTGTTGCTTCAATAGCTTCAAAATCAGTATTTGGTATTATTTTTGCTGGAATGATTTTTGGTATTAATGGTCTATTAGATATTGGCATAATTGTTTTTTCTGTTGTAATATTATTTCAAATTGTTACTTTACCTGTAGAATTTAATGCTAGTTCAAGAGCTCTTGTAGAGCTTAGAGAATGTGGACTTGTTTATGATGACGAAATAGCTAGTTCTAAAAGAGTATTAGATGCTGCTGCTTTAACATACGTTGCTGCAGTTGCTGCATCGGTTGGACAATTAATCAGATTATTATTAATTAGAGGATCAAGAGATTAATATGATTAAAAATACTATAATTTGTAGTTATAGTATTTTTTTGTATGAGAGGAGTATTTATTGTGAATGCGTGGTTAGGTGTGCTTTTTTATGTTGTAGTTAATATAATTTTTGTTGTTGCGATATTATATGTTATAAAAAAGCTTTTAAAAATGAGAAATAACGGATAGAATATTTTTAGGTGATTATATGAGTAAAATTAAAAAAATGATTTTTATAGCTATTATTGATGCAATAGCTACACAAGTTTTTGTTAGCCTTTTTCCAGGAGGATTTAGGATTTCTCTTTCGGTTGCTATATTGCCGGTTTTTTATTATTTTGATGATGAATTAAATCCTTTGGCTACAGCTTTTTTTATTTCAACTATAGGTTTAATTTTTAGAGCTTTAGTAAATGTTAACGCTATAATTATTGATCCTTCATTTTATTTTAAAGATATTAATATTATTGTTTTTGATTTTATTTATGCGCTTATATTTTTTTATTTTTATTATAGAAAAAAAAATAAACAAATATTCAATTGGTTAATGATAGTTTTTTTTGCTGATTTATTTGCTAATATTTCAGAGTTAATATCAAGACAAATTAGTGTAATGGTTAATTTAAATGAATTAATTGTTGTTGCTTTTGTAAGAACTTTAATTTCTATTTTAATGGTAATAATGTTTTATTATTTTATGAGTGTATTTAAAAAGGAAATAGATAGAAAAAAATACTATGATTTATTAGGAATTTTTTCTGATATACAATCAGAAGTATATTTAATGAATAATAATATTAAATATATAGAAAATGTAATGACAGATGCGTATATGTTATATGATGATATTGAAAATGAAAATTTATATCAAAACAAAAAACAGGCACTTAAAATAGCGCAAAATGTTCATGAGATAAAGAAAAATTATTTAGGAATATTAAGTGGATTAGGGAGTCTTAAACTTAATGATAGTATACATGATAATATGACTTTTTATAAAATTCTTGATGTTCTTGAAAAAAGTGCTAATAATTTTATTATTGATAATAATGGGGAAATTTCCTTAGAAATTAATAAAAATGGTAATTTTAATGTAGCCAAACATTATTATGTAATGTCTATATTAAGAAATCTTGTTAATAACTCAATTGAATCGCTTTTAAAATGTAATAAAATGAATAAAAAGATTTCTGTTAAATACCATTTTGATGATATATATTTTTACTTAAATGTATATGATAACGGATGTGGAATTAAAGAGAAAAATATTGAGTATGTTTTTAATTCTGGTTTTTCAACGAAATTTACTAATGACGGTAAAATACATAGAGGACTTGGACTTACTTTAATAAAAGATATTATAGAAAGTGAATTTAAAGGTGATATAGAAATTCAATCTAATTATAAAAGATTTACTAGAATTACTGTTAAATTAAAATTAAATAGTTTGAAGGGAGTAGATGATGAATTTTTACATTATAGACGATGACATTAATATTATTAGAGTATTAGAAAATATTATTGAAGAATCAAATCTTGGTGATGTTGTTGGATTTAATACAAGCAGCCTGATTGCATTAAATGAAATTGGTTTTATTAATACAGATATTGTTTTAATTGATCTTTTAATGCCTGAACTTGATGGGATAAATTTTATAAAGAAAGTTAAAAATAAAAAAATTAAATTTATAATGATATCACAAGTTTCTGAAAAAAGAATTATTGGAAAAGCATATGAAGCTGGAGTAGATTTTTTTATAAGTAAACCAATAAATAAAATAGAAGTTGTTAAAGTAATTGAAAATATTACTAAAAATCTTGAAAATACAAAAAAATTAAATCACATCTTTAACATTCTTGGGAATAATCAGAGTATACTATTTAAAGAAAATGAAAATTCGTATGAGAAAAATTTAAATTATATTTTAAATGATATTGGCATAGCAGGAGAAAAAGGTTCTGATGAAATAATTAAAATTTGTATAAAAATAAAAACTGAGAATCTCTGTGATTTTCCAATTAGTGAGATGTACAATATGTTTTCAAATCCAACAGCTGTAAAACAGCGAATAAGAAGAGCAATTTCAAAAGGTCTTTCAAATATAGCGGCACTTGGAATCGAGGATAATTTAAATGTTAAATTCACTAGATATTCTAGTAGTCTATATGATTTTCAAAATATTAAATTAGAAATGGATTTTATAAGAAAAAAACGTGATAAAGGTGGTAAAATAAATGTTGCGAATTTTCTCTCAAATTTAATGTTAATGGTCGATAGAATTGAATAATATTACAAAAAATCAATAATTATTAAAAAAAAACTAATTTTTATTGATTTTTTTTGTACTGAATAAATAAAATGTAAGTAGGAATTATTTATTTTAAAAGGGGGAAAAAATGTCAAACGGAAAAAAAGGTACGTTAGGTCAAGCAATTGGTATAATGTTATTCTTAATTGCTGCAATAGCATCTGGTATGAATTTATGGGGTGCTGATGTTCATATTCCATTATTAGTTGCTGCAACAGTTGCTTCGATAGTTGCTATTACAAATGGTTGGAAATGGTCAGAATTATTAGAGGGTGCTGTAGAAACAATTAGTTCTGCAATGGCTGCAATTATTGTTTTAATGATTATAGGTATGGTAGTAGGTACTTGGAAAGCAGCTGGAATCGTTCCAGCAATGATTTATTATGGACTTCAAGTATTATCTCCAGGAATTTTCTTAGTAGCAACTTTATTAATCACTTCAATTGTTTCATTAGCTACAGGTAGTTCATGGACTACTGCAGCAACAATTGGTATTGCATTAATGGGTGTTGGTCAAGGGTTAGGAATCCCTGCACCAATTATCGCAGGTTGTGTTGTTTCAGGATCTTATTTTGGTGATAAAATGTCTCCATTATCAGATACTACAAATTTAGCACCAGCTGTAGCGGGTGCTACATTATTTGATCATATTAGACATATGGTTTATACAACAGGTGTAAGTTATATTATTGCATTAGTATTATTTGCTATTATTGGTATGAAATACGCTGGACAAGCATTAGATATGGCACAGATTAATACAATTAATAGTGCATTAACAGGATCATTTAATATTAATATATTATTGTTATTACCACCAGTTATTGTAATTACAATGGTAGCTTTAAAAACACCAGCAATTCCTGGATTATTTGGTGGAGCAGTATTAGGTGGAATATGGGCAATGGTATTCCAAGGCGCTGGAATGGCAGATATTATTGGTGCAGCTCATTATGGATTTGATATTGACACAGGAGTCGAAATGGTAAACAATTTAGTTAACGGTGGCGGTATGGATAGTATGATGTGGACTGTATCACTTATATTATGTGCTATGATATTTGGTGGAATTATGGATAAAGCTGGATTCTTAGAAGCAATAGTAGGAGCTATGGCTAAAGCAGCTAAGAGTACTGGTAGTTTAGTATTGTTTACAATATTAACTGAAATATTCATGAACTTAACAGCTGGAGATCAGTACTTAGCAATAGTACTTCCAGGAAAAATGTTTAAAGATGAATATGCTAAAAGAGGTTTGAAACCTAAGAACTTATCTAGAGTTTTAGAAGATGCTGGAACACTTACATCTCCATTAGTTCCTTGGAACTCATGTGGTGCTTATATGCATGCTACATTAGGTGTTCACCCATTTGCATATGCTCCATATGCATTCTTAAATATCATCAACCCATTCGTATCAGTAATATTCGCTTACACAGGATTTACTATGGAATACTTTGATGAAGAAGAAGTTGCTTAAATTAAAAGTTAAAAAAAAGATGATTCTTAACGAATCATCTTTTTTTGTTTTTAAATTACTGCTATTATGGTAAAATACATATGATGGAGGAGATATTATGCAAAAAATAAATACAAGAAAAATTTCTTTTCAAATATTAAAGAAAATAGAAAATAGCGGACAAATATCTGATAGAGTAATTAATGATAACTTTAAAAATAAAAATTTAGATAAAAGAGATGAAAATTTAGTTAGGAAAATAGTATATGGGTGTCTTGAAAATCAAATATTACTTGATTATTACATAAAAAGAATATCGTCAATTAAATTTAGAAAAATTGATAGTGATATTCTTATAATTTTAAGAATAGGATTATATCAAATAAAATTTTTAGATAAAATTCCTAATTCAGCAGCCGTTAATGAATCAGTTAAATTAGTGAAAAAAGTGAATTTTAAATCTTCTGGATTTGTTAATGGAATATTAAGAAATTACATAAGAAAAGAGAATGAAATTAAAATAGAATCAAATAATGTTAATGAAGAATTATCTATTAAATATTCGTACCCTTTATGGATGATTGATTATTTTATTGATTCATTTGGGATTGATAAAACTAGAAAAATTTTAGAATTTAATAAAAAAGCGCCTAAATTATCAATTAGAGTTAATACATTAAAAATTACTCGCGATAATCTAATTGATGAGTTAAATATTATTAATATTAAGTCGGAAAAATCAAATCTTACTAAAGATGGAATAATTATTAATCAGTTAAATAACGAAAGAATAAATGAATTAGAGTTATTTATAAAAGGATATTTTTATATTCAAGATGATGCTTCTATTTTAGTGGCTGAAATGTTAAATCCAAAAGAAAATGACCGGATATTAGATGTATGTGCTTCTCCTGGTGGCAAGTCAACTCATATGGCTCAGATAATTAATGATAGCGGCGAAATTATTTCTAGAGATATATCTAAGGGAAAAATTGATCTAATTAATGAGAATATCGAAAGACTTTCGATAAAATCAATAAGGACTGAAGTTTTTGATGCAACATTAAAAGATTTTGAAAATATTAAAAAATTTGATAAAATACTTATTGATGCGCCGTGTACAGGGCTCGGAATAATAAGAAGAAAACCCGAGATAAAATTAAATAGAGACAAAGATGATATTTTAAATATAAGTCATATACAATATGAAATACTTAATAATAGCGCTAAATTACTAAAAGATGATGGCGAAATGGTTTATAGTACATGTTCAATTGGTGAAGCGGAGAATATAAATGTTATTAATAGATTTTTGAACGAAAATAAAGAATATGAAATAGTAACTATAAATGGAAATAATAGTCTTCAGATATTACCGGGAGATTATGAATCAGATGGTTTCTTTATTTGCAAATTATGTAGAAAGCAGGGGTGATTATTTGATATACTCTTCGGTTAGTGATATTGGAAATATAAGAAAATTAAATGAAGATGATTTTTTTGTAGATAAAGAACATGAAAAATTATTTATCGTTGCAGATGGAATGGGTGGACATAAAGCAGGTGATGTTGCGAGCAGGATGGCTATTAATATTGTTAAGAATCATTATTATGAAAAAGTAAATGAAGATATGACTCTTAAAGAAATTGAAACTGAGCTTTTAAAAGGAATTGATTTAGCAAATAAATCAATAATAAGTGCTTCAGATAAATTTGAACATTTACAAAATATGGGAACAACAATAAATCTTGTATTTATAAGTGATAATAAGATCTTATTTATAAATGTTGGTGATTCAAGATCATATGTAATTGTTCATAATGAATTAAGACAAATGACTGTTGATCATTCACTTGTTGAAGAACTTCTTAAAACCGGAAAAATAAATGAAGAAGAAGCTTATAATCATCCACAAAGAAACATTATAACTAGTTGTTTAGGTGCAAAATTAGATTACAAGGTAGATATATATTATTTAGATGCTGAAGATAAAATGAAAATTTTACTTTGTACGGATGGGTTATCAAATCTTTTAATGAAAGATGAAATTAATGAAATTATTAAAAATAATGAAATTGAACAAGCGGTGCAATTATTAGTAAATAGTGCAAAAGAAAATGGTGGATTTGATAATATAACTCTTATTCTTATCGATTTACAAGAAAAGAGGTTTTAAATGAATAAGGATATTTTAGGTAATAGATATGAAATAATAAATAAAATTGGTGAAGGTGGAATGGCAAAGGTTTATAAAGCGAAAGATAATTTGCTTAATAGATTTGTTGCTATAAAAGTTTTAAAAGATGAATTTAGAAATGATGATGAATTTATTACAAAATTTGATAAAGAAGCAAAAGCTGCTGCTAGCTTATCGCATCCTAATATTGTAAATGTCTATGATGTTGGAATTGACTCAGGTATTAGATATATTGTTATGGAACTTCTTGAGGGAAAAACTTTGAAAGAAGTTATAAAGAAAAGAGAAGAATTTTTAACAGATAATGAAATTATTGATATAACTTATCAAATTGCTTCTGCTTTAGAACATGCACATAGTAAAAATATTATTCATAGGGATATTAAACCTGAGAATATTATTGTTGATGAAAATAATACTGTTAAAGTAGCTGACTTTGGTATTGCAAGAGCAGTTAATAATTCGACGATAGTAAATACTAAAAAAGTTTTGGGTAGCGTTCATTATACATCACCTGAACAGGCAAGAGGCGGAGTAGTTGATAAAAGAACTGATATTTATTCGTTAGGAATTTTGATGTATGAACTCTCAACTGGAAGAGTACCGTTTGATGGTGATACCCATATATCTATAGCATTAAAGCACATTAAGGGGGAGGTTCTTAATCCTACAAAAATTAATAGTAACTTATCAATAGGTATTGAGAAAATAATACTTAAATCAATTATGAAAAATCCAGAACAACGATATAATGGAGCGGAAGAGTTAATATCTGATTTAGAAAAAGCTAGTAGGAAACTTGATAATGAAATAATTGTTGAAGATATTGAAAAATATATGGGTGAAACGAAATACTTACCGTTAATTGAGGATGATGATTTTATGACTAAGAAAATAGTTAATAAAAATAAAAAGAAAAAAGAAAAGAAAGAAAGAAAGAAAGTAAGTGTATTTACTGTTTTAGTTGTAATTCTTGTTGCGTTATTATTTACTTTGGGTGTATTTACAATACTTTCTTTAGATGATATTGCAAATAAGTTAGATAATGAAATTGTAACTGTACCGAATGTTGAAGGACTAGAAGCTAAAGAAGGAGCGAAAATCCTTAATGATAGTGGTTTTTCAGTTGATGCGACTAAAAGAAAATATTCAACAGCTGTTAAAGAAGGATATATTATTAGTCAATCTTATAAAGAAGGTGAAGAATTAAAAAAAGGTTTTACAATAGAAATAGTAATATCAAGTGGTTCAAAATTAATTACTGTTCCGAATGTAATTCATGATGATTTTGTAAACGGGAAAATTGAAATTGAAAATTTGAATTTAATTCTTGGGGAAGTTATTTATGAATATTCTGATTTGCCTAAAGGTACTATAATTGATCAAGAACCTATTGCAGGTAAAGAATTTATGGTAAATAGCAAAGTTAATCTTGTTGTAAGTCAAGGGTTAGAAAGTAGTAGTGTATTACTTCCTAGTATAATTGATTTAACAATTGAGGAAGCAACTGCAAGGTTAGAGAGCATTAATGTATCAATAGGAGAAATTTCATATATTAGTGATGAAAATTTTGAAAACGGAAAAATAAATAAACAGAATATTTTAGCTGGAACTGAAGTGGAAGAAGGTAGTAGTGTTGATGTTGTTGTTACTCAAAATGAAGATACAACTACTGAAAATGGTGAAACTGAAGATCCTGAAAAAAATACATTAATTGAGAAAGTATTTGTAATTCCATTAAATTTTGAGGAAGAAAAAAATATAGTAAAAGTTGAGACAATTATTGATGGAAAGACTGAAACAGTTTATGAAAAAGAGCATTATAAATCAGAAGGCTCTGTAAGAATTACTGTTCAAGCAAAAGGCGAAGTAACATTAAAATTCTATTATGGTGATAAATTGATAAGCCAACAGAGTAGAACATTTGAATAGGGGAATAAATGATTAAAGGGCTAATTTTAAAAGGTGTAGGCGGAAAGTATACTATTAAAACAAAACAAGGAATTTTTATTGCTGAATTACGTGGGAGTATAAAATATTCAAATGATAGACCTATTGTAGGTGATTTTGTTGAAATGGAAATAATAGATGAAAAAAATAGTAAAGGGATGATTAAGACAATTTTACCTAGAAAAACAAAATTGCATCGTCCGCTTGTTTCAAATGTAAGTCAGGCTATTATTGTTTTTTCTATAAAAAATCCTGATCCACATTTAAATTTGATTGATAGACTTCTTGTATTTGTTGCGCATTCTGGATTAAAAGCAATAATTTGCTTTAACAAATCTGATATTGATGACATAAATAAAGTGGAAGAGTATAAGGAGTTATATGAGAATGCTGGTTATACTGTTATAATCACTTCTGCAGTTGAAAATCTTGGTAAAGAAGAGTTGAAAAAAGTGCTTGATAATGAAATTAGTGTATTTGCAGGACCATCTGGTGTTGGCAAATCATCACTATTAAATATGATTCAACCTAATTTACAATTAAGAGTTGGAGAAATAAGTAAAAAAATAAAAAGAGGAAAACATACTACTAGGCATACTGAATTGATTTCTTTAAAAACAGGTGGATGGGTAGTTGATACTCCAGGTTTTGCAAATTTAGATATTTCATTTATAGATAAATTAGAGGTTGGAGATTATTTTCCTGAGATAAAAGAGGCTAGTTATTTATGTAAATTTAATAATTGCATGCATATAAATGAGCCAAAATGTGAAGTTCTTAAAAGAATTGAAGATAAAAGAATTTCAAAAAGTAGGTATAAATCATATTTATTAATACTTGATGAAATCGAGAAAAATAGGAGGTATTAAATGGTAGAGTTATCACCATCAATATTGTCAGCAGATTTTGCGAATTTGGAACGAGATATTAAAGCTTTAGAAAAGGAAAATATTAAATATTTACATGTTGATGTAATGGATGGTCATTTTGTTCCAAATATTACAATAGGTCCAGTTGTTGTTAGTTCAATTAGAAAAAGAACTGATATGATATTAGATGTTCATTTAATGATTGAAAATCCTGACAGATATATTGACGTATTTTGTGATGCAGGAGCAGATATTTTAACTGTACATTATGAAGCTACAAATCATATTCATGGAGTTATTCAATCGATTAAAAAAAGAGGTGTTAAAGCAGGTGTTGCAATAAATCCTGGTACGCCGTTAAATGTTTTAGAGGAAATACTTCCAGATATTGATTTAGTATTAATTATGTCGGTTAACCCTGGTTTTGGAGGGCAAGAATTTATTTTAAATTCACTTGAGAAAATTGCATATATTAAAGAAGTAAATAAACAACTTAATCTTGATATTATTATCGAAGTAGATGGTGGTATTAAAGAACATAATATTATTGATGTAGTTAATGCAGGTGTAAATCTTATAGTGGCTGGATCAGCAATTTTTAATGATAAAACTATAAAAGATAATGTTGATAAATTAAAAGAAGCATTAAATGAGTAAAAAATGTTTAATTTTTCTAAATGGTGTAATAGAGGATTATAATTACATTAAAAATAAAATAATTGATGAAGATTTTATTATATCTGTTGATGGAGGCATTAGACATATTAAGGAGCTTGAACTGTATCCTGATTTAATACTTGGAGATTTTGATTCGTCTGTATTTAGTGAAGCTCTTGAATACAAAAAAGCTGAAATTAAGAAATATAATAAAGATAAAGATTTTACAGATGGTGAGATTGCAATTAATTATGCTATTAAGGAAGAGTTTAGTGAAGTTATAATAATTGGTGCGTTAGGAAATAGAATTGATCATACTTTTTCAAATGTATTTATGCTTGAAAAATTGAATGATAATAATATAATAGGCACAATAGTTGAAAAAAATAATGAAATAAAATATTTGAATGAGAAAATTATAATAAGTGGAAATGGATTTAAATATTTTTCAATTGTTCCAATAAGCAAAAAAATAGTTGGAGTAACAATTAAAAATGCTAAATATAATTTAGATAATGAAATTATTTTTAGAACTCAAACTAGAGGAATAAGTAATGAATTTATCAATAAAGATGTTTTAATTTCAATTAGAGAAGGTTCAGCGTTTGTAATTAAATCAAATTAATATGTCAAAAAATAAAAAAGACTACTTTTCAGTAGTTTTTTTATTTTTAGTAAACTCTTTCAACTTTTCCAGCTTTTAAACATTTACTACAAATGCTTATTTTCTTTACAGTTCCGTTTACATTAACTTTTACATCTTTTAAATTAGGTTTCCATGTTCTTCTAGTCCTTTTATGTGAAAAACTTACATAATTTCCTGACATTTGACCTTTTCCGCAAATTTCACAATGTTTAGCCATTGTGCACCTCCTTAACTTTCAACAATAGTAATTTTATCAAAGACTATCAAAAATGACAAGTGATTTTTTAATTAATTTCTAAGAAATAATTAAAGTCTCAAAAAAAGTAGTTGCTAAAAGTAAATATATTATATAAAATAAAAATGGACAAAATAATTTAATTTGAGGAGGAAATGATTTGACAATAAAAATTGTTAATGCATTGGGTGATATAGTGATTGACAGAAATGTTGTAGCTAAGTTAGCTGCGGTATCTGCAATGGAATGTTATGGATTAGTTGGAATGGTTTCGAAAAATACTACATCTGGTTTAATCAAGATTTTAAAGAATGAACATTTAAATAGAGGTGTAGAGATAATAGTTGAAGAAGATAGTATTACTATTGATTTATACGTTATAATTCAATTTGGCACTAAAATTTCTGTAGTGGCTGAAAATATAATTAGTCAAGTTAAATTTAATGTAGAAAAACAGACTGGGTTGAATGTAAATAAGGTTAATTTAAATATTGAAGGTGTTAAAACTAAATAGCAAGGAGTGAAGACTATTGGATATAAAAAAAATTGATGTAGTTTTGTTAGAACGAATGTTTAAGCAAAGCAATCAGGAACTTAAAAGAAATATAGAATTGGTTAATGATTTAAATGTTTTTCCAGTACCAGATGGTGATACAGGAACAAATATGTCATTGACTTTGCAATCTGCGATAGAATCGATTAATAGCAGTAAAATGTATTCGATTGAAACTATTTCAAAAGAAATTTCAAAAGGCTCTCTTATGGGAGCAAGAGGAAATTCAGGAGTAATATTATCTCAAATATTTAGAGGTTTTGCAAAAGGCTGTGAAGGTAAAGAAGAACTTGATGCTATAGATTTAGCTAATGCTCTTGAAAAAGCGTCTGAGGTCGCATATAAAGCTGTAATGAAACCAATTGAAGGAACCATTTTAACGGTTATAAGAAAAACTAGTGAATATGCAGTTCAGTTTGTTAACGAAAAAACTACTATAGATGAAATTATTGATTATATTATTTCTATAGCAGAGAAAGCACTTGATGAAACGCCTGAACAGCTTGAAGTTTTAAAGCAAGCTGGTGTAGTTGATGCTGGCGGAAAGGGATTAGTATGCATTTTCAAAGGGTTTAGACATGCAGTTCAAGGTAGAGAATTGCTTGAAGAAGAAATAACTTCTAGAGTAAAAACAGAAACTCAAAAGATTCTTGCACCTGAAGATATTGAATTTGGATATTGTACTGAATTTATTGTAAAAGGTTCAATTAATGCAAAAGTTTTAAAAGAAAAAATTATGAAACTTGGAGATAGTATGGTTTTTGTTGAAAGTGAAGATATAGTTAAAGTTCATATTCATACAAATAATCCAGGAATAGCGTTAGAGTATGCGTTAAAAGAAGGCGAATTAATAAAGATAAAAATAGAAAATATGAGAGAGCAACATACTCAATTATTAACAGAAGCTGCAAATGAAGTTTATGAAGAGAAAAAAAATAAGAAAAGCAAATATGAAATTATTGCAGTAGCAATAGGGGCTGGAATATCAACTATTTTTGAAGACCTTGGAGTTACTCAAATAATCGAAGGTGGACAGACTATGAATCCATCAACAAAAGATTTGCTTGAAAAAATTGATAATACAAATGCTGACAATATTATAATATTACCAAATAATGGAAATATTATTTTAGCAGCTGAGCAAGCTAAAAAAATTAGTGATAAGAATATATATATAGTACCAACTAAAACAATTCCTCAAGGAATTAATTCGTTAATTGAATTTGATTGGGAAGATGAGCCGGAAAAAAATATTGAAAAAATGAAAGAATGTATTTCAAATATTAGTACGGTTGAAATAACATATTCTGTAAAAGATACTGTATTTGATGGTATTGAAATAAAAGAAAATGAAATACTTGGAGTATCTGAAGGAAAAATTATATCTGTTGGAGATAATCTCCATGATATTACTTTAAAAACTATTAAAAGCATTATTAATAAAGATACTGA
This sequence comes from Peptostreptococcaceae bacterium, assembly GCA_027064135.1. Taxonomy (GTDB): domain Bacteria; phylum Bacillota; class Clostridia; order Peptostreptococcales; family Acidaminobacteraceae; genus HSG29. Next base: position 123,111 of record JAMOQG010000044.1, read on the forward strand.
GATAATTACTATTTACTTTGGCGAGGATGTTCAAGAAGAAGAAGCGAATAACTTAGCTGAAGAAATTGAAAAATTAATTGAATTTGGAGATGTAGAAGTTTATTACGGTGGTCAACCGTTATACTATTATTTAATTTCAGTTGAATAAAAAAATGCCCTAAGTTATCTTAGGGTTTTTCTTTAACAAAAAAGAGGTATTCATGAATATTAATGATAATATTGAAAGTTTAAAAGGTGTTGGAAGTAAACGCCAATCATATTTACATAAATTAAATATTTACACAATAAAAGATTTGATTAATCATTATCCGATTAGATATATTAATAAGACTAAAATTTGCAGTGTAAAAAATGCAACGCATGGAGAAAATATTACTATAAAAGGTAAAGTTATAAATATTGTTAATAGGAAAAACTATAAAAGAAAATCACTTATTACTGTGCTATTAAAAGATAAAATTGGTGATAATTTTGAAGCAGTTTTTTTTAATCCGAAATATGTTGTGAATAGACTGAAAATTGATGAAGTATATTATTTTTTTGGAAAAATTGAAAACAGAAAAATGATTCATCCAGATTTCATTAATGAAAAATCTCAGAATGTAGATGAATTTTTAAGAATAACTCCTGTTTATCCTCTTACAAATGGACTTATGCAATGGCATTTACTTAAAATGATTAATAATTTATTAAAAGAATTAAATATTGATGATTATGAATCGTTGATTGATGATATTGTTAAAAGGAATAATTTATGCTCATATGGATATGCAATAAGAAATATTCATTTCCCAAATGATAAAGAAGCTTATAAAGTTGCTAAATATCGTTTAATATTTGAAGAGTTTTTCAATATTCAATTAAGATTAATATTATTAAAGAATAATTTTGAAGAAGAAGAAGGTATTAAATTTCAAATGAAAGATATGGTTAATAATTTTGTTGATAATCTTTCATTTAAATTAACTGGTGCTCAATCAAGAGTACTTGAGGAAATATTTAACGATATGCAAAAAAAGAAAGTAATGAATAGAATAATTCAAGGGGATGTAGGATCAGGAAAGACAGTTATTGCAATGGCAGCATTATACTTATCTTATTTAAATGGCTATCAAGGTGCTTTTATGGCGCCGACTGAACTTTTAGCAATTCAACATTATAATTCGTTTATAAGTTATTTTGATGGCAGAGGAGTTAATGTGAGATGTTTAACATCGTCAATAAAAAATAAGGAACAAATATATAAAGAAATTGAAAATGATGCAGTTGATATAGTTATTGGAACTCATGCACTATTGCAGGACAAAGTTAAATTTAATAATTTAGGATTAATAATAACTGATGAACAGCATAGATTTGGTGTAAGGCAAAGAGAAAAATTATCAAAAAAATCAAATACTAAACCTGATGTTTTAGTTATGTCGGCAACTCCTATTCCACGAACGCTATCAATGGTTATTCATGGAGATTTAGATATTTCTGTAATTGATGAATTGCCTGTTGGAAGAAAAGAAATAAGCACACACTATATTAAAAAAAATAAAAAAAATGAAATGTATGATTTTATTAGAAAAAATATTAATGAAGGTAGACAAGCGTACTTTGTTTGTCCTTTAGTTGAAGATTCTGAGAAATTAGATCTTTTATCAGTTGAAAAGTATTACTATGAACTTAATGAAGTGGTTTTTAAAGAATTCAATGTTGAAATGATACATGGTAAATTAAAAAATAATGAAAAAGATGAAATAATGAGTAGATTTAAAAATGGAGAAGTTGATATTTTAGTATCCACTACTGTAATTGAAGTTGGGATAGATGTAACAAATGCAAATATTATGGTAATTGAAAATGCAGAAAGATTTGGATTATCACAATTACATCAACTGAGAGGAAGAGTTGGAAGAGGAAGTTTTCAAAGTTACTGTTTTTTATTAGCTGATAAACTTGGAAAAATTTCAAAAGAGAGAATTAAAATTATGACAGAAACAAATGATGGTTTTAGAATCTCTGAAAAAGATTTAGAATTAAGAGGTCCAGGGGATATTCTTGGAATTAGACAATCAGGAATAATTGAATTCAAAATAGCAAATATAATTAAAAATAATGATATTTTAGTTCAAACTCAAAAAGAAATTAAGTTTCTTATTAATGAGTATAAGAGTGGAGAAAATAAAGAAATAATTGAATTTGTAAATAATGTATCAAAAGGTATATTTAAGGGTTACAAAATATAGTAATTATGGTATTATATTTTTAGAGGTGAAGCAATGAGAGTGATTAGTGGTAAAGCAAGAGGAATTAAATTGGATACCTTGGAGGGAACTGATACTAGACCAACGACTGATAGAGTTAAGGAATCTCTTTTTAGTAGTATTCAATTTGATATTAGAAATAGTAAAATTTTAGATTTGTTTTCAGGTTCTGGTGCTTTAGGAATTGAATCGTCGTCAAGAGGTGCAAGTGAAGTTATTTTAATTGAAGAAAACAAAAAATGTAAAGCTATTATTGAAAGTAATATTAAAAAAACGGGATTAACAAATATTAAATTATATGTTAAGGATGCATTTGATTATTTAACAAATACAAATGAAAAATTTGATGTTATTCTTCTTGATCCGCCATATAATAATAAGCTTGAAATTAAAGCAATAGAATATATTTTAGATCGTAATATTTTAAATGAGAATGGATTAATAGTAATTGAAAGAGATAAAAATGATAAAATTAAATTTGATTTTGATGGTCTTGAATTAATTAAAGAAAAAAAGTATGGGAATACAGTTATTGTATTACTTAGGAGGAATGTATGAAAGTAGCGATTTATCCAGGGAGTTTTGATCCAATAACAAATGGACATATGGATATTGTTAATAGAGCATCAAAAATTTTTGATAAAGTAATTGTTGCTGTTTTAATAAATGGTGGTAAAACATCAATGTTTACACTTGAAGAACGAGTTGAATTAATTAAAGACTCATTGATTAAAAATGAGAAAGTTGTAGTTGATTCATTTACTGGATTATTAACTGATTATATTAAAGAAAATAATATTGATGTAATTGTAAAGGGATTAAGAGCGGTGTCTGATTTTGAAAGTGAATTTCAAATGGCTACAATGAATAGAAAATTAAATGAAAATGCAGAAACATTTTTCTTAACTACAGATATGAAATATGCTCATTTAAGTTCTTCATTGGTAAAGGAAGTATTTAGACTTGGTGGAAATATTGAAGATTTTGTGTCGAAACCTGTTTTGAATGCTATGATTGAGAAGGAGGTAAAGGATGAATAATATTAAAAAGTTAGAAGTGTTAGATTTATTAGATGAAATAGAAGATATGTTAGAAAATGTATCATCAGTTCCTTTTACAGGTAAAATTATGTTAAATAGAAATGAACTTATTGATATTATAAGTAAAATATCTGCAAAAATTCCTGAAGAATATCAGCATGTAAAATATCTTTTTAGAAACAGAGATGAAATTTTAGCAGAAGCTGAAAAAGAAGCCCAAGTTATTATTGAGAATGCAAGTAAAAAAGAAAATCAAATATTAGATGGAATTGAAGCTAAAAAGAAAGAATTAAATATTCAATTTACTGAAGAGCATAGAAAATTAATTGACAATAGTGAAGTTATTATTATTGCAAAAAGAGAAGCTGAAAAAATAATTAATGAGGCAAAATTAAAAGCAAATGAAATGAGAACTTCATCTTTTGATTATTCCCATCAAATGTTAATAAAAAGCAGAAATGATCTTGAAGCAAGAATTGTTGTTCTTGATAGGAACATTTCTGAACTTGAAAGAATGAAATAATTATTTAATAATTACTGGTTTATTTAGATAATCTAAATTACCAGTTTTTTTATTTTTAATAATTTGATATATATTAGTTGCTCTAATATCTGTATCAATCATCATTTTTGAAATCTCATCTTGTGGAATATAATTCTTTAAATTAGTTATTACAGGAATATCTGATTTTTCATTTATTTGTTTAATTAAATTTTGACCTTTTTTATTAAATCCGAGCACGCGAATATAACGTGGAGAATGGTAAATATTATCTTTTTTAATATCTAAAAGTATTTTAAAAAGAATACGTTGAATTCTTGTATAGGTATACCTTTTAGTTTTAATTTTGAGAATTAATTCTTCTAAGGTTTCTGTTTCCAGTGCAGCTTTCTTAATTCTGTTTTCAAGGCCTTCTGTTATATCATGAATATTTTTAAGTTCAGTTAAGTTCATTGATCTAATTTTATAGAAAATTAAATCTTCAAAATCATCTCTAAAAACTAAATCATCTTTATTTTTAACAAAAGAATCATAGGTTGATTTTGGAATTGAATTTTTAATATCATTAAAATTCATATTACTTTTAATGGTGTTTCTTATTGCAGTAGCTGAAGAAATATTTCCGGTTAAAGTATTATCATGATAATCATTTGAAGTTCTTGTTATTGTTTTAAGTTCAATATTACTTGAAGTACTGAAAATTGCTTTAGAATATTCAATACCTAAAATATTATTTGGTTTAGAGTTTATTACCGAATTTTCTTCTAAATATTCTTTTAAAGCTAATTCTCTTGCTTTTGGGAATACTATACCGTCACTTAAATGTTTCTTTAATAAACTTTTAAATTCTTTTGGTTCATCTGAAAAAATTTTTCCTGTTTTTAAAAATGGTTCTATATTGCCGTTTTCACTTCCAAAAGAAAGTGTATTTACAATATTTAAGGAATTCAATATTTCTACAGAACCTTTTGCAAAGAATTCAGCACTATTCATAGAATAAACTGTAGGTAATTCAATTACTAAATCTACTCCATTTTCAATTGCATTTCTTGTTCTTGTCCATTTATCCATTATTGCTGGTGTTCCTCTTTGTAAAAAATGTCCACTCATAACACATATAATTGCATCTGAATTTGATATTTCTTTTGATTTTTCTAAATGATATTTATGACCGTTATGAAACGGGTTATATTCTGTAATAATTCCTAATGTTTTCAAAAAAACCTCCTAAATAATAAATATTTTATCATAGATATTTATTATTTTCATCTTTCATATTAAATATTTGTAAAAAACTATTAAATAGATATAATTAAAGAAGAGAGAGGTGATTGAATGCATAAAAAAATTATTTTATTATTTATAATGATAGCTGCTATTTTTCCATTTGCTTCATTTTCTGAAACAAACGAGATTGCTATATATATCAATGAAGATAAAGTTGATTTTTATGATACTTTGCCATTTATTGATGAGAATAATAGAACAATAGTACCTGTAAGATTTATAAGTGAAAGTTTTGATGCTTATGTCAAATGGTATCCCGAAACGCGAGAAGTGAAAATTATTAAAGATGATAAAACAATAATATTAAAAATTGATTCTAATATTGCAAAAATCAATGGTGAATCTATTGAAATGGATACAAAAGCATTAATTATAAACAATCGTACAGTTGTGCCATTAAGATTTATTTCTGAAGCTTTTCAATTTGGAATAAATTATAAATTTGATTATGATATTAGGAATGATAATAAAAAGAAACATATTATTGATATTTATAATGTTGAATTATTGTTATTTGATGAATTAAGAAAATTAAATGATGAGGAAATTGATGTAACTAAATATAATCTTTCTGTAGAAGATATGACTAATTTAAATGAAGAAATGATAGATTTATTTCCAGACTTATTTTTTATTGATAAATTTGTGTATACTTATTCTGAAGGTGAAGTTATGAGTGTAAAATATTTATTTGATGAAAATACTGATGATTTAAAAGAAAAATATAATAAATTAGTTGATGAAAGTGATAGAATAATTGAAATTATTATTAATAATAATATGAGTGATTATGAAAAAGAAATTGCAATTCATGATTATTTAGTTGAACATGTTGAATATGACATTGATAATAAATATCCTACTGAATCACATACTGCATATGGAGCAATAGTAAATGATATTTCAGTTTGTGATGGGTATGCAGAAGCTTTTGATTATTTATTAAAAAAAGTTGGTATAAAATCAAAATTAATATATGGTAAAATGGAAAATATATTACATGCATGGAATTTAGTTGAAATTGAAGGCAATTTATATTTTGTTGATGTAACTGCAGATGATCCAATAAATAATGAAGAAAATATAATGAGTTATAAATTTTTTAATGTTCCTTTTGCATTAATAGTAAATAGTCACGAGGTATTTGAGGATTATTCATATGTTAATTATATTTCAGAAAATTATTTTTATAAAAATGATTTGTTATTTGGTAATGAATTAAGTATTATAGAGTATATTAATAATAAATTAATTGAAGATCAAGGTAAAACAAGAATATATTTTATGCTTGATTCGAAGATTTCGAATTTTAATATAGATATTGAAAATATAATTAATAATTATATAGATAAAAATCGTTCAATTTTTACAGGTAGTTATTCTTATATTAAAAGATATAAAGATGATGATTTGATTTTCGATATTTCTATAAATATTGAAAGAAAGTGAGAGGATAAAATGGAAAAACTGAATTTTATATATAATAGAAAAAGTATAAGAAAATTTAAAGATGAAAAAGTTAGACATGAGGATCTTATTGAAATAATAAAAGCAGGTATGCAAGCTCCATCTGCACATAATGTACAAAATTGGCATTATGTTGTAGTGGAAAGTAAGAATATAATAGAAAAAATTGCTAAAATTATTACAGAAAAACATTCGAAAATAATTGACGTTATTAATGATGAAGAAAAAACTAAAAGATTTAATAAAATGATTAAATATTACACTTTTTTTAAAGATGCGCCAGCTTTAATTTTAGTTTTTGGTTCTTCTTATGAACCAACTGGAATAGATTTGTTAAATAAAATTGATGATAATGAATCACAAAATTTTATCGATGTTCAACCTGGAATTCAAAATATTGGTGCAACAGTCGAAAATATATTGCTTGCAATTTCAGCACTTGGCTATGGGGGTTGTTGGATGACAGGACCACTTTTTGCTAAAAAAGAAATTGAGAATTTTATAGCATTAAAAGACAATGATTTTAGTTTGTATGCTTTAATCCCTGTAGGTGTTCCATTAAAAGATAGAAATAGAGTTCCTAAAAGAGAAGCAATTGAAGATAAAATAACTTTTATGTAGAATTAGAAAATTCTGTAGCAAAAAAACATTGAAATGTTTTTTAAAATTATATATAATCATTATGTTACTAAAAGCATTGGAGTGTTGATATGACTAAAAGAATTGCAATATTGGGCGGACCAAGATGTGGAAAAACTACATTAGTACAACAATTATTTGTTGATATGAAAATAAGCGGATATGATGTTGGATATGCATTAGAATATTCGACTGAGTATTTAAGAGATAAAGGTATGATTGAATCTATATCAGAGCAATATGGAATATTTCTTGGACAAAAAAGATTAGAACAAAAGTTAAATGGATTTGAGTATGCATTAACTGATTATGCTACATTTATTCCATATGTTTATGGAAGATTCATGCTAGGAAATAAAGATAGAACTCAAAAAGAAGTGGAGATATTAAAAGATCTTTATATTATTGCTTTAGAAGAGCTTTCTGAGTATAATCATATTTTTTATTTGCCTAGAGAATTTGGTTATGAAAAAGATGGTGTAAGATGGCAAGATTATGACGTTGCTAAAGCAATTGATGAAGCAATTTTAAATTTCTTAGAAGCTGAAAATGTTAATTTTAATACTATTAGTGGATCAACAAAAGAAAGAGCAAAAAGTATTTTTGAAATTCTGAGTATTAATACTGAAGAAGCTATTAATTCAGATAAAAAATAATTATATATGCTTTTCAATTGGAGTGCGATTATATGAAACAAAGTGAAAATTATAGGATTTTAGCAACACAATTTTTAGAGCAAGAGAATTTATTGAAGGCTAGAAAATTTTATAATAAATCATTGGAAATTAATCCTAACAATATAAAAACATTATATGATTTAGGCTATTTTTGTGATAAATATGAAGCTGAAAATGAAGCGCTTGATATTTATAAAAGGATAATTGAAATTGATAATAAAGAACCTGGAGCATATTATGCAATTGCAGTAATATTAGAAAGACGATCTGAATTTATAAAAAGTATTGAGTATTATAATAAAGCAATTGAATATGATGAAAATTATTATAATGCATATCTTTATATTGCAGAAGTTTATGAAAAACTTAAAGATTATGAAAATGCAGAAATTAATTTTAGGAAAGCAATAAATGTAAATGAAGAAAATTTTTGGGCATATAATAATTATGCTTCATTTCTTGAGGAACATGATCGAAATGAAGAGGCTTTAGAAATGTTTAAAAAAGCAATTATTAATGATTCAGACAGTTATCTTGCATATTTCAATATTGCTGTTGTTTATAAAAAATTAAAAAATTATGATTTAGCAATTGAGAATTATAAATATTCAATAAGTTTAAATAAATATTACCCATATAGTTTTTTAAATTTATCTATTCTTCATAAAGAATTTAAAGAATACAAGGAAGCAATTGAAATAGCAAGTGAAGGAATTTTATATAATAATGATATTAGTGTGTTATATTACAATAGAGCAATTTTTTTGGTTAGAAATAATCAAAACGAATTAGCATTAAATGATTTAAGAAAAGCTGTTGAATTAAGTCCTAGTCTAAAAAAATATGTAGAAGAAGATAATGATTTTACAGTTTTAAGAGAATATGATGAATTTAATGAAATAATAGTATAAATAGGAGAGTGAAAATAATGGGTGCTAAAGTTACAATTACTTATTGTACATCGTGAGGTTATTTAGGTAGGGCTGTTAGTCTTGCAGATAAAGTTTTAAATGAATATAAAAACGAGATAGAAGAACTTATACTTAGGCCATCAGCTGGTGGAGTGTTTGAAATTTCTGTAAATGATAAAGAGGTTTTTTCTAAACTTTTAGAGGATAGATTCCCTGGAATTGGCGAAGCTGAATCTCTTATTAGAAGTGAAATTGAAGGGTATTAATAATAATGTAAAGAGAAGCAATTAAATTGTTTCTTTTTTTTGTTGACAAAAATATCATGCGATATTATACTTGCTATAGCAATTAATGTTATAGCAAGTATGTTGAGGAGGAATTATGGAAATAAGTGAATTAATTGATGTTATACCAAAATATATGCAAAAGATTTGTTTTAATTATGCACCAAGTAGATCAAAAGATGAAATGAATAATACAAATATAAAAGTATTAATTGCAATTGGTAAAAACCCAGGAATTTCACTACATGAACTAAGTAAATTAGTTATGGTAGACCAAGGCGCATTAAGTAGAATTATTAAGAAATTTAGTACGAATAATATAATAAGACAAGAAAGAAGTGAAAAAGATAGAAGAGTTACATATATTTTTTTAGAAAAAACAGGTAATGAAATTTATTTAAATAGTATTCAAAAAATTAAAGAACATATTGATAATACTTTTTCAAAGTTTTCAAAAGATGAAAAAGAAGATATTTTTTCTGCATTAGAAACATTAAGAAAATACTTAGAAAAATTTTAGTATATGGAGGTAGTGAAATGAGAGAAGAAAAAATCCAAGAGTTTTATAAAAACAATTATAGTGTAAAAGAATTTTATCATATTATGGATATGGCATTAACATCTATGAAAGCTTTCAAGAAAGGCAAAAAAGATGGTTTTTTAGATGAAAAGTTTGAAGAAAGAATTAATTTAGCTGTTACTGAAGTAAATGGATGTGAGATATGTAATACTTTTCATAAGGGTAAAGCTGAAAAAGTAGGAATAACTCAAATGGAAATTAATTCATTAAATCTTGGTGGAATTGGTATTCAAACTACTAAAGAGGATATTGCGATTGAGTTTGCAAAACATTATGCTGATAATAAGGGAAAACCTAAAAAAGAGGAATGGGAGAAACTTGTCAATGCATATGATAATGAAAAAGCTGAAAGTATTATGGGAGCAATTAGAATAATAATGATGGGGAATGCATATGGAATTGCAGCAGGAGCATTTTTAAACAGAATAAAACTTAAACCTGTAGAAGGAAGTAATGTATTTAATGAATTAGGAGTAACATTAAGTGTGATATTATTTATTCCTATATTAGGAATAAAACATTTATTCAATTAATAAATATAATCAAAAAAACGATTTAACAATCGTTTTTTGATTATATTTATTTTAATTAATTTTATATCCAACGGATATATATATTAACGTCAAGATTCAGGTGTAGATTCAGTTAAAGAATTATCAGCATCAAAATTCATACCGTTTTTTAAAGAATAAGCATCAAAATCAAATGTACGTAATAATCCAACAATTTGATTAGATAATTGTCCACTATAGCAGATTATTATAATTTTTTCTCCTTTTAAAAAGAAATCTTCTTCAATTAAATCACCTATTTCAGAGCAATCACAATAAAGTGAGCCTTTTAAATGATTATCATCATAATCAGGTTTATCACGAATGTCTAGCATAAAAACATATTCACCATTATTGAGAGCGTCAGATAATTCCTCATAAGTAACAAAATGTTTTTTCCCTTCTTTTAATTCGTTAAAGTAATTTCTAGCTTCTACTGATATTTTCATAATGCCTCCTTGAATTCGTTATAATATAATTATATTATTAGAGTGATTAAAATGCAAGAAGTTAGATAATTAATTAACAATTGTTCTACAAACTATATTTTTTTAATTTTAACTGCAGTACCATAGCAAAGCACTTCAGCAGCACCTTGCATTACAGAAGAACTTGAATATCTAATATTAATTATTGCATCGGCACCAAGTACTTCAGCTTTTTTAATTATTTCTTGTTTAGCTCCAGCTCTTGATTCAGTCATCATTTGTTCATACTCCTCTAGATGGCCGCCTACTAAAGTTTTGAAGCCACTTAAAATATCTTTTCCAAGATGTTTAGATTGAATTGTATTTGCTTCTACAATTCCTAAAGCTTCAGTTATTTCATAACCTGGTACATAACTAATGTTTAATGTTAACATACGATCATCTCCTTTTTAAATTACTTATCTTCAATATTATTTTTTAATATTTCAGTACAATATGGACATACATTCCAGCTGTCTTTAACTATTTTTTTACAACTTGGACAAATTTTATTAAGCTCTTGATTGCAATTTGGGCATACCTTATAACTTCTTTTTACTTTGAATCCACAATTTGGGCAATTTAAATAATCATCATTTTGTCTAATAATTAAGTAAATGATTAAACCAATATAATTTGGTATTAGTAAAACTAATAGAAGCCACATAATAGATTGCATATTTCTTTTTCTTGAATCTGTGTATGCATATATACCCATTATTAATTTAATTAATAAGAATATTATTACTATAATTATATGATTTGAATCAGCAATATTACCTAAATAAAAATTTAGCATTTTATCACTCCCTTTCGATTAGATTTATCAAGAACTCTTTATTTAAATATATTGGAATTATAATTAAAGAAAAAAAACTAATCCGTACTATATAAAAAAGAAATATATTTTCTAGATTATGATTTAAGAAATAAAAAAAATTATTAACGAAAAACACTAATATACCAGATACTAATAAAATAAAGAGAAAAATATTATGTGAATTGACTTTTCTTTTACTTTTAATTAATGTTTTAGTTTCTAAATCTGAATCTAAGTTTTCATCTGTATTTAAAACAGTTCTAAGAAAATCATCAAAATCATTATTCATAAGTACCTCCAATCATTTTTTTTAATTCTTTTTTTGCAGTATTAATTCTTGATTTAACAGTTTCAATAGGTATATTTAATAATTTAGATATTGTTTGATATTTTAAATTATCAAAGAAAAATAAAATAATAACAATTCTATATTTTTCATCAAGTTTATTAATATAAGTTTCAATTTCAGTTTTTTTTTCGTTTTCTATAATCATATCTTCGGGAGTTAATGAAGAAGCTGTTCTATTAATGTAAAAATCCTTTGTTTTTATATCATTAAAATGTTTATTATATTTGTTTTGAGATTTTCTTTTATTATAATTATCACGGTAAATATTTAAACATAATGTATAAGCCCAATTTTTAAAGGAATAGTTTGAGTTGTAAGTATTTATTTTACTTAAAATTTTTAACCAAGTATCTTGATATAAATCATCTGCATTTACTTTGTTATAAGTTAATTTATATGACAAATTATAGATGTTTTGTTTATATTTCTTAATTAGAAGTTCAGTTGAATATGAATCTCCTTTTTTAATATTGGATATTAAGATATTGTCATCCACTTCAAAACCCCCTCATACATATATACTAATCATACTATAATTTGTTCATTATTTTCGAAAAAAAAGATTCTACACATTTAGTGAGAATCTACTACTGTCTTTTTTTTCAAGAGTTTGAATGTTTTTAAAGTTATATCTCTTATATTTCTCTAAATTTTTATTTGATGTATCGTATAAATTAAATTGCTTAACAGGATCAATTGGTTTAGATAAATTTTTTTTCTTATTAGTAAGGGCGACATACATTTTTCCATCAGGTCCTAATGTATAACTATAAGTTAATTTTGAAGAATCATTATTTTCTTCATTAAAAACAACATCATCTTTTTCAGTAGTTTCATTTATATTATCAATTGGGTAATTTTTGTCTATTTCTTCTGTTTTATCTTTTATAGTTTTATCAACAATAATTTTGATTTCTATATTGTTAGAACTGCTTACTATATTTTTGGCTTCGTTTTCAGACACAACAACAGTAATTACTGCTTTTGAAATAGAATTGTCATTATTATATTTTATATCTACATTTTTGACATTACCTGAAACTTGTGAAACGATGCTGTTAATTTTGTTTTTTAAATCCTTGTTTTTTGTATCCGTATAACTGTTATCGCGGATTATTTGATTAGAGTTTAATGAAATATTCATTATAATCGCCTCCAACCTATTGCATTTAATATATACCCAAAAAAACAAATTTTATTCAACGATTGCAAATAAAGTATTGAAATAAAATAAAGAAAATATATAATGTGTATGGAGGGGATAGAATGGGATATATTCATATATATACTGGAAATGGTAAAGGAAAAACTACTGCTGCGTTTGGACTGGCATTAAGAGCTGCAATGAGCGGGAAAAAAGTTTATATTGGTCAATTTGTAAAAGACATGAAATATAATGAAACAAAAATAAGTAATATTTTAGAGAATATTACTATAGAGCAATTAGGTGGAGGATGTTTTATTTATAATAAACCCACTGAAAAGGACGTAATACTAGCAAAAGAAGCATTACAAAAATGCTATGATATATTTGTTAAGAACATATACGATGTAATTATTTTAGATGAATTAACAATTGCATTATATTATAAACTTGTATTAGTTGATGATGTAATCGAAAAGTTTTTTCAATCAGCGGGAGATGCTGAAGTGATTATTACAGGAAGATATTGTCCTGATGAATTAATTGAAAAAGCAGATTTAGTTACTGAAATGAAAGAAATAAAACATTATTATCAAGATGGTGTTTTATCAAGAGATGGTATCGATAAATAATTTACAAAGGAATAGTGATATGGAAAAATATAATTTGGCAACATTTCATTCAACACATTTAGCATTAAAATTTGAAAGAACTCTTAATAGTGAAAATATTGAGATTAAAATTATTCCAGTGCCAAGAGAAATTAGTGCTTCCTGTGGATTAGCAGGAAGATTTTTAAAAAGTGATTATGAGCAAATTGCAAAAGTATTAAACAAATATAAATTGGAATATGATTTAATATATGAGTATATTGATGGAAAATATAAAAGCATTAATGATAATAAATAATGGAATACAAGGAGTATAAAATGAAATATATATTTGCAGTTTTATCATTAATAATAGTTGGTGGTTGTATATTGTTAAATGAACCTTTATATTTGGGTTTTTTAATAGCTATAATTTTAAACATAGGTTATTATGTAATCTTTGAAAAATATCCATTAAAAGAGATTAATAGGTATTTATTAAAAGGAATTTTAGAACATAGAATTATTTATTTAATAATTATACTTATTGGTTCAATAGTATCGGCTTGGATTTCATCTGGAGTTGTACCAAGTCTTATTTATTATGGGTTTGAATATATTAATGTAAATCATATATTGTTATTAAGTTTTGTTTTTACATCAATAGTTTCTGTTTTCATGGGAACTGCACTCGGTACAATTTCTACAGTTGGAATTGCAATAATGGGTATTGGTGTTGGTTTTGGAGTTGATTTGCATATTTTATTAGGAGCAATAGTTTCAGGTAGTTTTATTGCAGATAAAATGTCGCCAATATCAGGTTTAAATAATTTATTATTTGTTGTTACTGATACCGAATATAAAAAAGCTACCAAAGAAATGATGAAGACGTTTATTCCAGTTTATATAATAAGTATAATATTTTATTTTATAATGGATAATAGAATGATTATTCAAAATGCAGATATGGAACAAGTGCAAATATATAAAAACTTAATTTCTGAGACTTTTGTTATTTCACCTTTTTTATTATTTGTACCATTGATTATTATTCTTTTACCGTTTTTTAAAGTTAAAGCAAAATTTGCACTTTTTACTGGAGTTATACTTGGATCGCTTTTAACAATATTTGTTCAAGGATATTCGTTTATTGAAACTTTAAAAGTAATATTTTTTGGATTTCATATTTCAGGGAATAGTATTTTAAAAGCAATATTAAATAGTGGTGGGATTTATGCAATGGTAGAAGTTATTCTTATTGTTATGGGAGCACTAGGACTCGTTGGGCTTTTAGACGGAGTAGGATTATTAAATGAAATTTCAAATAAAATTGTAGTTGGAATAAAAGATAAAAAAAGTTTAATATTAAGAACTGTTTTTATTTCTTCAATATTTACTGTGATAACATGTGATCAAACAGTGGGTGTTATAGTTCCTGCAAAATTATTTAAAGAAAAATATAAAAAATTTGAATTAAAAAAAGAAGCATTAACAAGGGTTATATCTGATTCAGGTGTAGTTATTGCACCTCTTATGCCGTGGAATGTTAATGTTATTGTTTTTTCAACGGTACTTGGGATTACAGGCATGAAATTTGCTTTATATTCGATACTTTGTTATATATTTCCGCTTGTTACTATAATATATGCTTTTATTGAAAAAAACTCTTCAAATAATTAATTTGAAGAGTTTTTACTTTTATATATTTTTATTTGATTTTTACCATTTTCTTTAGCTTTATACAATGCGTTATCAGCTTTTTTTAATAAGTCTTTTAAATTTGGAGAATGTGCAGGATAATTTGCTATTCCAAAACTGGCTGATACTTTAAACGGGAAAGATTTAACAAGTTCATCTTTTAAAAGATTCAATCTAAATTCTTCTAAAATTTCTACGCTTTTATCAAGATCCATTTCTAAAATAATAATGAATTCATCTCCGCCATATCTTACAACTCTTCCATCATATGGTGCAAAAAAATCTATTGTTAAATCTGAGATTCTAATTAATAGTTCATCACCTTTATTATGACCAAAAGTATCGTTAACCATTTTAAAGTTATCTAAATCAAAAAGAATATAACTGATACTATTTGATGAATTATAATCAAGTAAATCGTTAAGATACCTTCTATTTAAACAATTAGTTAAAATATCTTTACTTGATAATTTTGAAACTTCTGAGAATAAATAAGAATTCATTAAAGTGTTACTTAATTGAATTGACAAAGTCGTAAAAAACTCTATCTTAGATTGAGTAAAAAAATTATTTTGTGAATGAGTCGCAATTAAAAATCCTGAAATTTCATCTGTCACTAAATCGAATAAAGGAATAGTTAAACATGATGAATTATCACTGTTTATAGAATTCAATTTAGCTTCAGTAATGTTATTATATTCTTCATCCAATGATATACTTGTTTTTATTTCAAATTTATTATTTGATTTATTGTTTATTGAATAATGATTATATGTTTCATCTTTTTGTTTTATTATTAATGATGATGCATTTAAACCAAAAATACCAATTAACATATCTATTACCATATAAGTTATTTCAGATTCGGTTTTAAGTTTGCCTGAATATTTAACTATTTCTCTAATTATCCATATAAAATTACTTTTCTCAGCTATTTCAGATTCTAAATCGATTATTTTTTTATTTTGTATTAATATTAATTCTTCTCTCTCTATATTTAGCATAATTACTCCTTTAAATTCCCTAATGTAGTAATTATATAATAAAATTGTTAAAAAATAAACCTTTAATATGCTTTAAGTTTCCCCATTTTGAAATAGCTGTTAATTTATAATCTAAAAACTGATATTTCTGTGGAAAACTAGGCAATAAATTGGAAATAAAGGAAAAATTAAAGAAATAAGAAAAAAGTTATAAACAGA